>JAOTTY010000332.1 GCA_029864185.1 Gammaproteobacteria bacterium | reverse complement strand
GGTATCGTCGGCCGCGTTCAACAGCAACGGCATGAGGAATACACAGGGTATCAAACGCTTCAGCATGGTTTCCTCTCGCGAATTAGTTTCACGGGCCATGTAGCGGTCTGGTTCAAGACAGTTTCCGCGATCACGGGGCATACGGCATTGGTCAAGCCGCCTTTTAGTTACCCGGCAGGATCTCCACCCGACCGATACTCGCGCCAGGTTCGGATTGACCATGGCGGAACGAGCGTCACGCGGAGCGCTATCGTGACTGCCCTCGACGCAGGTAAATAAATTCCTCTACCCGGGTATCGCCTATGGTATCGTCGCGCCTGAAAAAAACCAGACTAGATCGAGATTACAATATTGACCACCCGGGCGGCCCAACCAGGGCTCGTGTCGCAGGCTACCGCCGGCATCCTGTACATACCGTTGTCGGGCACCGGCGCCGTGTTTCTGCCGATCACGGCGAAACCGGCCCAGGGGAGCGGAAGCGGCGTCATTACGGTCGCTTTTACGCGCGGCTTCGTCGCGCCCGTAATCCTGCTGATCGCGACCCTGCTGTTGTGTCATAGCCTGCGGCCAGGGTCAGGCTGCGCCATCGTGCTCGCGGCGCTGTTCAGGTTCGAAAAACTGGCCCGGGTCGCACGATGACGACCCGGGAAAGCGCGTTACTCGGAATCCGTACTTCCAGCGATTATTTTCTGTCGACCTTCATCTTCGGCGTGATGTTCGGAATCGCCGCCGCCGCGATCGGCATCGAGGGCTGGGAGGCGATGCTGATGAGCGCGTCTAGCTTTACCGCATCGGGGCAGTTTGCCGCGCTCGAATTCTGGCAGGCACCGTTGCCGCTGGGGACGATCGCGCTGTCCGTATTCCTGGTCAGCACGCGCAACCTGCTGCTCGGCATGGCGATGACGCATCATTTCGACGGTCACAGCCTGCGACGGCGCATCGTCTGGTTATTCCTGCTCAACGATCCGGGCGTGGTCAACAGTTTTCGGCAGGAAGCGGAGGTGGACCGACTCGGTTATGTCACCGGTTACGGCGTCTCGATGATGACGAGCTGGCTGTGTTCGACCTTTATCGGGCTGAAAACCGCGCACCTGTTCGCCGCGCTGGACCTGGGCGCGGTCGATTTCGCGGGACCGCTCGTCATGGCAACCATGATGATGCTGTTCTTCAAGGGTTCCAAATCGCCGCCGACGCCGTGGATCGTGTCGGGCGGGGTAGCGCTGATCCTCTACGAACTGGGCAGCGCGAACTACCTGATACTGCTGGGCTCGGTCACGGCAGGCATGGTTACTGCAATCGTGCAGGTGCGACGCGCTTATGGTTGATTCCCATGCCACCCTGGTGGCTATCGCGATGATGGCGCTGATCGTCTACCTGACACGCATGACAGGCTACTTCATCGGTCTGCAGCTGCGCCACATACGCGGTATTCAACCGGTGCTCGAAGCCCTGCCCGGTTGTGCCTTCATGGCGATTCTGGCGCCCGCGGTCCGGCAGGGCAGCCTTAGCGAGATCGTCGCGATGGCCAGCGTAATATTCATCATGTGGCGCAGCAACAACGTGGTCGTCGCGACCGGGGTCGGCATGGCGATCCTGCTGTTCGGCGAACCCTACCTCGACGCGCACTGACTTCCGCCGGAATCGCCCTGACGGCCGACGAAGCGCCAGGACTCCGATCTCGGCGATCGCGCTCGGCACCGAAGTCGCGATCAGCATCGAGCCGGAGACGAGTAGCCACAACGCCAGTGACAGGATCGCGCACCTGGGCAGGTCGCTCGCGGATCAGCAGGTCCCGCCATGACGTGCCCCGTTCGGTCGGCATAGTCATTCCGGAAGCTAATCGTTATCGATTGCGGGAAGTCGCGGATCCGAAACCGTCCCAAGGCAGCCTCGCGCTGTTTTTTACGACGCGAGCCTGTTAACGTGCTGGCAGCGGAATCATGGCCTTACGGCCACCGCAAAGCAACCCGGATATCCTGTCTATGCCATCGACGACGGTCACGATTAAACCCCTGCTGCTGCTTGCATCGCTGTCGCTGTTCTGGGGCCTGAACTGGCCCGGTATGAAGATCATCCTGTCCGAAATGACGGTATGGTGGTTTCGCGCCCTGTGCCTGCTGGTGGGCGGCGCGATCCTGATGCTGGTTTCCGCGCTCTCCGGGAACCGCTGGTTGCTGCGCCGGCAGGAATTTCTGCCGGTCATGACCTGCGGCAGCTTCGCGATCCTCGGCTGGATGGTTTTCTCCGCTTATGGCGTTTCCCTGATGCCGGCCGGACGCGCATCGATCATCGCCTTCACGATGCCGCTATGGGCGACGGTGATAGCCGCCAGTGTACTCGACGAAAAGGTTACCCGGGCCAAGATAGGCGGGCTGCTGCTGGGCCTGCTCGGTCTCGGCGTGTTGATAGGTCCCGACCTGCTGATCCTGCAACGCGCGCCGGTGGGTGCTTTTTTTATGCTACTCGCCGCGCTGTCATGGGCGCTCGGTACGGTTTTGATCAAGCGTACCTCGTGGCGGATTCCGACCCTCAGTAACGTTGCCTGGCAACTGTTGTTGAGCTCGATCCCGGTGACGCTGGTGGCCATGCTGTCCGAGCCGCTGCCTGACCTGAGCGTGCTCAGCACCCCTGCGATGATTGCGCTGGCCTACCTGTTCGTATTTCCGATGAGCTTCTGCCAATGGGCCTACTTCAAGACAGTGGGTCTGCTGCCGGCGTCTATCGCAGCCATCGGCACCCTGATGGTGCCGGTAATCGGCGTCTTTTCAAGTCACCTGATCCTGGACGAGTCGGTCGGCATCAACGAGCTGCTGGCATTGCTGCTGGTGTTGTCGGCACTGGTGCTGGTGCTGCTGATTCCGGCCTGGCAGGGTGCGCAGCGCGCACGCGAATTGAAGCCCGAAAACCTGGCCGGCGGGTAAGTCCAGTATTTTCCGCCTGGCCCGGTCGCCTCCGCCTGCCGCGCAATTCGCTCTGATCTCTGCTAAGGTAGCTTCGACATTGTCGAGGAGCGGCCAATGGATAACGTGTATGCACCCCCCCATTCCGAGCTGACGCCGGGCGGTGGCGACATTCACTACTCCGGCTTCTGGATACGCCTGCTGGCGTCCCTGATCGATACGGTCTGGCTGCTCATACTGACCTTCGCGCTGGGCTGGATGATTTACGGCGCCATTTACTTCCAGTCGACTGATTTTATCCAGGGCTACGGCGACCTGTTCATCACCTACGTGCTTCCCTTTCTGCTAACCCTCGCTTTCTGGCATTATCGGTCCGCAACGCCCGGGAAAATGGTCCTGGGGTTAAAAATCGTCGACGCCGCGACGCTGGCCAAACCCTCGACCGGGAAACTGGTAGTCCGTTACCTGTGCTACTACCTCTCGGCACTCGCGCTCGGACTGGGATTCCTGTGGGTTGCCTGGGACCGGCGCAAGCAGGGCTGGCACGACAAGATAGCCGGCACGCTGGTGATCAAGGAAAAGTAATGTCTGGCCTGGAAATGGATCTGGTTCGCCAACCGGCCCCGATAATTACAGGGGTTTTATTCGATTTCAGACAATCAACCGGCGAATGCCGATTGATAACTAACGGGAACGCAGTAGCTCGGTGTGGATTGATTCGCAGGCCCAGTCGAGGTCTAGCGGTCATCTTCTGAAGTCAATCCGGGCTGTCGAATTCTAGCGAAGCGATTATCTCGTTCAACCGGTGCTGTTCGCCGCCCTGCTCCCGCAGCTCCGAATTACTCGCCAGGAGCGCCGCCGCCTGCTGCCGTAATTTCTCCATGTACTGCTCGTTGCAATCGGCCAGCACCTGCCTGATCTGTTCAAAATGCGGCGCGATATTGTCCATGTTGTTGACATAGGTTTCGATGCAGGTACCGGTACTCTTGTCGATCTTGGCTGTAGGATTCACCTTGCGCCCGAGATTGTTGAAGTCTTCG
>JAOTTY010000085.1 GCA_029864185.1 Gammaproteobacteria bacterium | reverse complement strand
GAGGTGCTGTTCAGCCAGGACAAATCGGTCGATATCCGCGACATGCTCTACGACCTGCAGAACAACGTCATCGCCGCGGTGCTGCTGGTGATGGTGGTGATCGTCGCGTTCCTGGGGATCAGAACCGCGGGCCTGGTGGGGCTGGCGATACCCGGCTCCTTTCTCGCCGGCATCCTGGTCATCGCGATGATGGGGCTCACGGTCAACATCGTGGTGCTGTTTTCGCTGATCATGTCGGTGGGCATGCTGGTCGACGGCGCCATCGTCGTGGTCGAGCTGGCGGACCGCAAGATGGCCGAGGGCCTGCCGCGCGACCAGGCTTTTGCCGCGGCCAGCAACCGCATGGCCTGGCCGATCATCGCCGCCACCGCGACCACGCTGGCGGCATTCATGCCGCTGCTGTTCTGGCCCGGCATCGTCGGCGAATTCATGAAGTATCTGCCGATCACGCTGATCGCGACCCTGTCGGCGTCGCTGTTCATGGCGCTGATTTTCGTGCCGACGCTGGGATCGCTGATCGGCAAGCGCGCGCCGGACAGCGAACGCCAGAACGAGGCCCTGGTCGCGGCCGAGAACGGCGACCTGCGGCTCATCGGCGGCTGGACCGGACGCTATCTCGCTTTCCTGCGCCTGGCGCTACACTACCCGAAGTCGGTAATCCTGCTGGCGCTGGCGGTGCTGGCGGCGGTGTACGCGGGCTACGGTGCGTTCGGCAGAGGCGTCGAATTCTTTCCCGACGTGGAGCCGGAAAACGCGCTGATCCAGGTCCGCGCGCGCGGCGATCTGTCCATCTTCGAGCGCGACCGCCTGGTACGCGAGGCCGAGGCGCGCATTCTCGACATGGACGAATTCGCCAGCATCTACGCGCGCAGCGGCACCGGCTTCCGCGCGCAGGTCAGCGAAGACGCCATCGGCCTGATCCAGCTGGAACTGATCGACTGGAAAAAGCGGCGCCCCGCCCGGCAGATCCTGGCCGAGGTGCGCGCGCGCCTCGAAGACCTCGCCGGCATCATCGTCGAAGTCCGCGAACAGGAAACGGGGCCGCCGGTCGGCAAGCCGGTGCAAATCCAGGTCGGCTCGCGATTTCCGCAACTGCTGCCGCCGGCGATCGCCCGCATACGCGCCGCGCTCGACGAAATCGGGGGCTTCGTCGACGTTAACGATTCGCGATTCATTCCCGGCATCGAGTGGCAGCTGCAGGTAAACCGCGCCGAAGCCAGCCGCTACGGTGCCGACATAGCGACCGTGGGTGGCGCCATCCAGATGATCACGAACGGGCTGCGGCTCGGCGCCTATCGCCCCGCCGATACCGACGACGAGGTCGAAATCCGGCTGCGTTACCCGGTCGGCGACCGTAGTATCGACCAACTGGATCGGCTGCGCATCCCTTCGTCGCAGGGCGCGGTGCCGCTCAGCAATTTCGTCACCCGCATCGCGAAGCCCAGGGTCGGCACCATCAATCGCAGCGACGGGCGCCGCGTGATGACGGTCGAGGCGGACGTGCAGGAGGGTCTGTTGCCGGATGCCAAGGTGCGCGAGATCCGGGAGTGGCTGGCGCGGGCGGAGTTCGACCCGCGCCTCGAATTCACCTTCAAGGGCGAAGACGAGGAACAGCGCGAGGCGGAAACCTTTTTGCTGAAGGCCTTCGGGATCGCGCTGTTCGTCATGGCGATCATCCTGGTGACCCAGTTCAACAGTTTTTACCAGGCATTGCTAATCCTGAGCGCCGTGTTTTTCTCCACCATCGGCGTGCTGCTGGGTTTGCTGATCACCGACCAGCCGTTCGGTATCGTCATGAGCGGGGTCGGAGTGATCGCGCTCGCGGGCATAGTGGTCAACAACAATATCGTGCTCATCGATACCTATAACCGGCAGCGACAGCGGGGCCGCGACGCAATCGAGGCGGTACTGCGCACCGGCGCGCTCAGATTGCGTCCCGTAATGCTGACCACCGTGACGACGATTCTCGGCCTGTTGCCGATGGTGCTCGGCGTCAATATCGATTTCATCGGGCGCGAAATCAGCGTCGGCGGCCCTTCCACCCAGTGGTGGACGCAACTGGCGACGGCGGTCGCCGGCGGGCTTGCTTTCGCCACCCTGCTGACGCTGGTGATGACGCCCTGCCTGCTGCTGCTCGGCGAGCGGATGAGGGACCGGCGCCCGAAGGGCAATACCGAATCCCTGAATTACTCGCTTTCCGAGTCCCCGGGATAAGGGATTGCCAACGGGTTCGGCCTGTCCCCTGTATCCTTGTCAACCCCCCACCCACAGCGAATCGATCGCGGCATCGCCGTCGAGCGTCATATCCACGCCAGGCTATTGATGTTCTCGATGATGACACCACAGCTTGTGCCAGGGTCGTGGCTCAGGATTTTCCGCGGGGACAAGTTCCCGGATAGAAACCAGTTTCCGCCGAAACGGTTAAGCGAAGCGACCGAAGCGGCCAGCGCGCGGGCGCACCAAACCCGGCGAACTGGGGTAACAGGACCCCAGTCCGGCGCGCTTGACCGGGATCAAACCACTAGACGAGTGCAGCCGCTACATTGGTCACGGAGTTGCCCATGACCAAACGCGATCCCACCTACATTACCGCCACGGAAATGGCCGGCCGCCAGCGCGAGATCTCGGTTGCGGAATTCTTTCTCAAGAACCGCCACCTGCTGGGTTTCGATTCCCGCGCCAAGGCGCTGCTCACCACCGTCAAGGAAGCGGTCGATAACGCGCTCGATGCCTGCGAGGAAGCCGGCATTCTGCCGGACATTCGCGTGCAGGTCGTCGAGTCAGACCAGAACCTGTACCGGATCACGGTCGAGGACAACGGTCCCGGCATCCTCGAAAACCAGATCGCGCGCATCTTCGGCAAGCTGCTGTACGGCTCCCGATTTCACAAGCTCGCCCAGTCGCGCGGCCAGCAGGGGATGGGGATCTCGGCGGCGGGCATGTACGCCCAGCTCACTACCGGCAAGTCGCTGCACGTCATCAGCCGCGTCAAGGGCGAGCGCATGGCCTCCGAGCTTTATGTCTCGGTCGACACCACCCGCAACAAACCGCAGATGCACGGCAAAAAGAAGATCAAATGGGACCGGCCGCACGGCACCTGGATCGAGGCCGAGATGGAGGGCCGCTACCAGAAAGGCACGCATTCCGTCGACATGTATCTCAAGCAAACCGCCATCGCCAATCCCCATGCCCGGTTTCGTTTCGAGGGCCCGCATAATGAGGTCATTGAGTTCAAGCGCAAAAGCAGGCAGCTGCCGCCCCCGGCGGTGGAGATCAAGCCGCATCCGCGCGGCGTGGAACTGGGCCGGCTGATCCAGATGCTGAACTCGACCCGCAGCCGCCATCTGCTGCCGTTTCTGCAACACGAATTCTCCCGCGTGGGGGCGAAGACCGCGCGCGAGATCGTCGAGACCGCCGGGCGCGGCCTCACCGAACGTTCGTTTCCGAAACGCATCGCCCACGCACAGGCGAACGCACTCTATCGCGCAATCAGGAAGGTACCGGTATCGGCGCCACGCACGGACTGCCTCGTCCCCATCGGCGAGCGGCGGCTGCTCGAGGGCATGAAAAAGGAAATCGACGCGGATTTTTATATCGTCAAGACCCGGCCACCGGCGGTCTACCGCGGCTACCCGTTCCAGATCGAGGTCGGTATTGCCTGGGATCATCCGGGCGGCGTGAATCTCGCGGTGAACAAAACCGGTCACATCAAAAAGGTCGCGCTGCACCAGCGCGATGCCGCCGAGGCGCTGCGCCTGCCTGCCGACGAACCGGCGCATTTGCTGCGTTTCGCGAATCGCGTGCCGTTGCTCTACGAGCAGGGCGGCTGCGCCATCACCCATGCCGTGCTGCAGACCAACTGGCGCAATTACGGCCTGAAACAACCCAAAGGCGCCCTGCCGCTCGCGCCGATGGCGATCCTGGTGCACCTGGCATCGGTCTGGGTGCCGTTTACCTCCGAGGCCAAGGAAGCGATCGCGCAATACCCGGAGATCATCAAGGAGTTGAAGCTGGGTTTGCAGGCCTGCGCACGCCGCCTGGCGGAACACCTGCGCCGCGAAACCCGTTTGCAAAACGAATACGACAAACGCACCCACATCGAAAAGTACCTGCCCCACGTCGGCATCGCGCTGCAGGATATTCTTCGCCTGAGCGACGCGCAACGCGATCGGGCCGTCCGCAAACTCGACGACGTACTGCACAAATCCCGGAAAATCAAATGACAGACTCCCGCACCGACACCGCCAAAAACACCCGTTCGCAGCAGGGGCTCGACCGTAAAACGATCGAGCTGATCGACGACACGGCGAGATCCATCCGCAACAGCATCGAACGTGGCGAACTGCCCGACATCGAGTTGCCGGTGCGCGGCCTGGCGAACGTCAACTACGACGCCACCAGGGGTTATCTCGAGCTCGGCGATGCGACCAAGAAGCGCACGCTCACGGTCAACACCGTGCGCGCGTTTGCCCAGACCCTGCGCTTGATGGCGGCCTCGCGGCAGATGGTCGAGAGCGATGACTTCGCCACCAAGCGCGAGGCGTACTACATCAGCAAGAACTGGGGAGACTGCCGCTTCGACGAACAGGCCGAGTCCGACGCCATCATGGACGACATCGAAGCGCTGGCTTCGATGCACGGGCTCTCGCGCGAACAGTTACGCTTCTACCCGGAGTCCCACGGCGGATCGGTGGCCGGTCCCCTGACCGTGGTGGATACGGACCCCGAAACCGGCGAAACCCTCGAGATCGATTGCGCCAGGCTCGGCAGCGGCGCCTACAGCGTGCCGCGCTCGGTGGAACGCCTCGAGTTCATCACCGAAGCGGATTTTATCCTGGCAATCGAAACCGGCGGCATGTTCCAGCGGCTGAACAACCACCGCTTCTGGAAAAACGCCAACTGCATCCTGGTGGAGATGGGCGGCGTGCCGACACGCGCCACCCGCCGCTTCATCCGCCGACTCTCGGACGAGGCCGATATCCCGGTGTACTGTTTCGTGGATTGCGACCCCTACGGCTTCGCCAATATCTACCGCACCCTGAAGGCCGGCTCCGGCAACGCGGCGCACATCAACCGCTTCTTTTGCGTGCCGCGGGCACGGTTCCTGGGCGTCACGCCGCAGGACATCATCGACTACGGCCTCGTCGATGCCACCCATCCGCTGTCCAAAACCGATATCAAGCGCGCGACCGACGCTATCGACAACGATCCGTTTTTCAGCGCCCACCCGCAGTGGCTTGCCGCCATCGAGCAGCTGCTCGAGATGGGCGTGCGCGCCGAACAGCAAGCCCTGGCGAAGTGGGGGCTCAACTACGTCATCGACGAATACCTGCCGCGCAAGCTCGAGGACAGGGACGGGTTTTTACCCTGATAGCAGAACCCGGGGGACAGTTTACCTAATTAAGGGAATTGGGGGGACAGTCTACTTAACTGACGGCGGGCGGCCGGTAGCCCGCCATCCCGCACTGGGTAAATCGGGGGACTGTGTACCTGGCTGCAGTGGCGGCTCGAAATTATGCCCGAACTATTACAAATACCGTCCATATTGTCGTCGTAATTGCAGCGATTCAACCCGAAGGGAACCTGTAAACCCGTGCAAGGGACAGATCGTGTCGTCGAATTTATTTATAATACCCTCCGGATACCGGCATGCTTCCCGGCCGGCGGCGCCATCAGGGATGCCAAAAAACGCATGAACAAATCGAATATCGAACCAGGAGGTCGTTATGCAATATGAACTGAACATCAACGGGCGCAGGCGCAGCGTCGAGGCCGAGCCCGGCACCCCGCTGCTGTGGGTCATTCGCGACGCGCTGAACCTGACCGGCACCAAATTCGGCTGCGGGGTCGCATCCTGCGGCGCCTGCACGGTGCACCACAACGGCACGCCGATTCGTTCCTGTTCGTTCCCGGTCGAGGCGGCGGCGGGCAACGAGATCACCACGATCGAGGGCCTCGACGGGCGCGTCGCCGGCGCGGTGCAGCAGGCCTGGCGCGAAAATGACGTGGTGCAATGCGGTTACTGCCAGTCCGGTCAGATCATGTCGGCGGTCGGCCTGCTGAGCAGGAACCCGTCGCCGAGCGACGACGATATCGACAACGCGATGGCCGGCAACGCCTGCCGTTGCGCGACCTATGTGCGAATCCGCGATGCGATCAAGCTCGCGGCCGAAAAACTGGAGGCGTGACATGGCGATGCAACTTACTCGTAGAGATTTCCTGAAAAGCGCGGCCGCCGCCGGCGCGGCGCTGGTGATCGGCATCGATGCCCGCGGCGTGCTCGCCGCCGGCCACGCGGAAACCGTGCTCAACCCCTTCGTACGCATCGATAAAAACGGCTTCGTCACCGTGATCGTGAAACATTTCGAAATGGGCCAGGGCACCACCACCGGCCTGACCACGCTGGTTGCCGAGGAACTCGATGCGGACTGGCGTACGGTCAGGGCCGAGTTCGCGCCGGCCGATGTCGACAAGTACAAGAACCTGTTCTGGGGCAGCCAGGGTACCGGCGGATCGACAGCGATGGCCAACTCGTTCATGCAATATCGCGCGGCTGGCGCCGCCGCGCGCGACATGCTGCTGCGCGCCGCGGCGGCGGATTGGGGTGTCGACGCGGCGGACATTGTCGTCGCCAACGGCATTTTGACGGCGGGCCCGCGGCGCGGTCATTTCGGGCTTTTCGTCGAAAGGGCGATGACCCTGGCCCCGTCGCAGGAGCCGAAGCTGAAGACCCCGCAACAGTTCAAACTGATCGGCAAGGTGGACCTGCCGCGCAAGGACAACCATGACAAAACCGACGGCAGCGCGATGTTCGCGATGGACGTCCAGCTCCCGGGCATGGTCTACGCCGCGATCAAGCGCAGCCCGCGCTTCGGCGGTGTACTCGAATCCTTCGATGCCGCCGCAGCGAAAAAGGTTGGCGGGTATATCGACGCGAAAGCGCTGCCCAACAATGCCGGGGTCGTGGTTTACGCCAAAAACACCTGGGCCGCGTTCAAGGCGCGTGACGCGATCGAAGCCGAATGGGACTTCGCCAAAGCCGAATCCCGCAGCAGCGACGAGATGCTCGCCCGGCACCGCGAACTGGCGGACGACCCGGAGTTCGATGCCGGGCACGTCGGGCGCGCAACGGCACAGGCCGCGATCGACGGCGCCGCGCGCATGCTCGAGGCCGAGTTCGTGCTCCCGTTTCTCGCGCATGCGCCGATGGAACCGCTGAACTGCGTCATCGAGCCGACCGCGAACGGCGTGCGCTTCCACGATGGCTGCCAGTCGCCGAGTTTCGTCCAGGGTGCGGTCGGGCGCGCGCTGCAGCTGAAGCCGGAGCAGATCGAAATCAAGACGCTGTACGCCGGCGGCTCCTTCGGCCGCAGGGCGACCCCGACGTCGGATTACCAGGTCGAGGCCGCGCATGCGTTCGCGCTGCTGGGCAGGAAGACCCCGGTCAAGCTGGTGTGGAGCCGCGAGGACGACATTCGCGGCGGTTACTACCGCGCGATGGCGCTGCACCGGGCGAAAATCGGCCTCGATGCCGGCGGCAGGGTCACCGGCTGGGACCATCGCATCGTCACCCGGTCGATTGCCAAGGGCGGCCCGATGGAGAACTTCATGGTCAAGGAGGGCGTCGATCACACTTCCGTGGAAGGCGTCGAAGACACGCTCTACCGGGTGCCGAACATGGCCGTATCCTTGAGCGATTTCAGGTCACCCATCACCACGCTGTGGTGGCGCTCGGTCGGCCACACGCACACCGCTTTCGCGATGGAAAGCCTGCTCGACATGGTCGCGGTCGAGACCGGGCAGGATCCGATCGCGATGCGCCTCGGCCTGCTCGACCGCAACGACGACAAGCAACGCCGCATGGCCGGCGTGATCGAGGCCGCACGCGATTTCTCGGGCTGGCAAAACGGCGACAAGCGCGGTTTCGCCGCGCACTTCTCGTTCAACACCTGGGTCGCCGTGGTCGCCGATGTCAGCGTCGACGGCAAACGGGTGCACGTCGACAAGCTGCACATGGCGGTCGACTGCGGCGTAGCGGTCAACCCGGACGTGATCCGCGCGCAGATGGAAGGCGGCGCCGGTTACGCGCTCAGCGCGGTACTGCGCAACGAAATCACGTTCAAGAACGGCGAGGTCGAGCAGTCGAACTTCCCGGACTACCAGCCGCTGCGGCTGACCGACATGCCCGAAGTCGCGGTAACCATCGTGACTTCGAACGAGGCGCCGAGCGGCGTCGGCGAGCCCGGGGTGCCGCCGACCGGTCCGGCGGTGGCCAACGCGATTTTCGCCAAAAGCGGCCGGCGCATCCGCGAACTGCCGATGACGAAATCCGGCTTCGAGTTCGTTTGAGGGAAAGAGTAAATGAGTAAATGGGGTCAAGTAAATGGGGTCAGGTCTTTGATTTTGATTTTCTGGCGATGACGCTCACGGTCGAGTAGTGCAAGTTGAAATAGGTGGCTATTTCCTTAAGCGTATACCCGCCACTCTGGTAGGCCCGGGCAATCGCACGATTACGGTCCTTCTCCTGGAGTAAGTACTCGTGTATCGGTTTTGGTCGCGGTCGTGACTGTGCGCACGGGAATTCGCTCAGATCCTTGTTCGCATCAATCAGCGCTTGAACCCGATGGATAAATAAATCATCACCGAGATATATCTGTTGCTTCAGGTCTGACCAGATTGCAGCGTGATGCATACCATCGGACACGAATTTTATATAACGCTCGATGGCGCCGGCTTTGTTATTACCGAAGGCTGACAATAGCCAATCGTTTTGCAACCAGGCCGGCCTTTCTGCCAGGCCAACGATGGCGCGGAAACTGCTCCACGGCCAATCCTGTGGACCTTTCACCATACCGGCTCTTACCGGGTTAAGAACGATGTATCGCGTTAGCTCAAGCAGATAGTTTTCCTTGTCAACCAGAATCGACTCATAACGCCCCTGAAACACATGCCCACAACGGCGATTGCGCCTATTGAAGTCCTGCGTATAAACGCCATTGAGTTGTCGCATTCCTCTCGACAGATTTGCTTCGGGCGTTTCGACTAACAGGTGATAGTGATTGCTCATCAAACAGTAGGAATGGCAGGCCCAATTGTATGAATCGCATACGCTACCCAGCAAGGACAGGAATCCCGATCGGTCTGCATCGGATTCGTAAATCGCTTCGCGGCGATCGCCGCGCGACGTGATGTGGTAAAGCGCGCCCTCGAATTCCAGTCGTAGTGGTCTTGTCATGGTAATTAGCAGTCCGTTGCCAGTTATCGGGCAGTCTAATGTTTGTCAAGACGATAATCAAAGCGATCGAGAATCAAGACCGGTCAGGGACTCTGCTTCCCAAAGCTTCAAAATCAAAGACCTGACCCCGTGAGTGGTGAGTGTGCCATGCGTGAGGAGTGAGAGAAACCAACTGCCGCTCGTTAAGTGATATCGACAGCAGGTGACGCAGGTCAACTCATGGCCGGACCGCTATTTGTAAGCTTTGGAAACTAAAGGATTAGCAATGCGGATTTTACCGTCATTATCGCGCCTAATTGCAATCCTGGCCGCACTGCTGATAACAGCGCCGGCCGGTACCGACGAGGGCGGCAAGGCCTACTTGATCGAGGTCGAGGGTGCGATCGGCCCTGTCATTCAGGAACTCGTCGCACGCGGCATCGGCGATGCCGAACAGGAGCACGCCGCGATGGTTATCCTGCAAATGGACACGCCCGGCGGCCTGGATCATTCGATGCGGGAAATCATCAAGACCATCTTGGACGCCAACGTACCGGTTGTAACCTGGGTTTCGCCGCAGGGGTCGCGCGCCGCCAGCGCGGGCACCTATATCCTCTACGCCAGCCACGTGGCGGCGATGGCCCCGGCGACCAACCTCGGTTCGGCGACACCGGTGCAGATCGGTGGACTACCCAAACTGCCCTCCCCGCCTTCTCAGCCGGGACAGGAAAAGCCGGAAGACGACGGCAAAACCGACATGGAACGCAAGGTTCTCAATGACGCGATCGCCTACATCAAGGGATTGGCGAGACTCAGAGGCCGCAATGAACAATGGGCCGAGCAGGCAGTACGCAAAGCCGCCTCCCTAAGCGCGGAGGAAGCACTGGAGCTGAACGTCATCGACCTGGTCGCGGCCGATCTCAACGACTTGCTGAAACAGCTCGACGGGCGCGAAATCAATATCAAGGGGCGCATCCTGGTGCTCGACACCGCTGCCATGGTCGTCGAACGCATCTCCCCGGACTGGCGCTCCGAGCTGCTCGCCATCATTACCAACCCCAATATCGCTTACCTGCTGATGCTGATCGGCATCTACGGACTGATTCTCGAGTTTTCCAACCCGGGCGCGATATTGCCCGGCGTGACCGGCGCCATCTGCCTGTTGCTCGCGCTCTACGCGCTGCAGGTGCTGCCGGTCAACTATGCCGCGCTCGCGCTGATCGCCATCGGCATCGTGTTCATGGTTTCGGAGATATTCGTCACCAGCGGCGGCATCCTCGGTATCGGCGGTATCGCCGCGTTTACTGTCGGCTCGGTCATGTTGTTCGACGACGATTACCTGGCCGTGTCGATTCCGATGATCGGCGGCACCGCGCTCGTCGCCGCCGGCTTCATGCTGTGGATACTGAGGCGCTTCGCCACGCTCAGACGCGCCCAGGTGGTCAGCGGAGAGGAATACATGATCGGCCATGTCGGCACCGTGCGCGAGGCGTTCGACGTCCGTGGGCGGATCAACCTGGATGGCGAAAACTGGATCGCGGAGACCCGCGTTCCGCTACAGGCGGGACAAAAGGTGCGCGTCATCACCATCGATAAGCTGGTACTGAAAGTCGAACCGGTCGAGGAATCGCCCGAGGAGGAATAAACATGTTTTTACTCGAATACATTACGCCTGCGATCATACTTCTAGCGATTATCGCTTCTGCCATCCGAATCCTGCGGGAATACGAGCGCGGTGTGGTTTTTTTCCTGGGCCGTTTTCAGAAGGTCAAAGGACCGGGGCTTATCATCATCATCCCGTTCATCCAGAAAATGGTGCGGGTCGATCTGCGCGTCATCACCTATGACATCCCGACCCAGGACATCATATCGCGCGACAACGTGACCGTGCGGGTCAGCGCGGTATTGTATTTCCGCGTGGTCGATCCGGAGCGCGCGATTATCCAGGTGGAACAATTCTTCGAGGCCACCAACCAGCTCGCACAGACCACGCTGCGCTCGGTGCTGGGCCAGCACGACCTCGACGAAATGCTATCACAACGGGACAAGTTGAACGCTCACATTCAGAACATCCTCGATGAACAGACGGCTTCCTGGGGAATCAAGGTTACCAATGTCGAGATCAAACATATCGACCTGAACGAGAGCATGATCCGCGCCATCGCCAAGCAGGCCGAAGCCGAACGCGAGCGCCGCGCCAAGGTCATTCACGCCGAAGGCGAACTGCAGGCTTCCCAAAAGCTATTGGAGGCGGCGGAGGTCATGTCGAAAAATCCGCAAACCCTGCAGCTGCGTTACCTGCAAACCCTCAACGACATATCCAGCGAAAATGCCACGACGATCGTGTTTCCGTTGCCGATCGATATGGTCAAAGCGTTCGCCGTACAGAAGCCGAAAACGGTCGATTGAAGCGTTCCTGATCGGGAATCGGGGAAATGTGATTGGGTCATAGGGTCAGGTCATAGGGTCAGGTCTTTGGTTTTGAAGTTCATGGGTCATAGGGTCAGGTCTTTGGTTTTGAAGTTCAGATTAAAAATCAAAGACCTGACCCCCGCGACTTTGACCCCCGCGACTTCCTTTCACTTCCATTTAATTGGTCGCCTGGAAGTTTTAACCAAAAAAAAATCAGAAAAAACTCGAAGCGACGAAAAGTAATCAATAACATACATATCATATGATTATCCCTTATACCGAATTATCGGAAGACGCATTAGAAGCGCTGGTTGAAGATTTTGTCACGCGTGATGGTACCGATTATGGCTGGGATGAAATGAGCAGGCAGGAGAAAACCACGCATCTGTTAGCGTTTCTGAAAACGGGCGAACTGTTGATAAGCTATGACGAGGATACAGAAAGCTGTGGACTCTTAACTAAAGGAGAGCTTGAATAAAAAAAGGGATCATAGTAGAGGACAACGCAGTAAATGACTGGAAAAGTCAGTAACAGGCAGTCGGGGTACGAGATAGGTAAAAAAAGAGACGGAGGGATTATTTTTTAATCCCGCCGCCCCCCTTCTGTGATATTGGCAGGCCTGATTTTTGCCACGATATCGCGCACCAAATAATAGGCCGGCGAAAAAATATAGAGGATGGGCAGCATGGCAATCGGCATTGTCAATAATTCTGCTGCAAGGAGGTAGAACATTAGCAACCAGATACACAGTAGCGTAATCAATAATAACTTGATCTTTGGCAGATTTGCCCGATAACCCAGCGCTAGGTGAAACCAGAAGAACCGAACCGTAAAGATGATTAGTAAAATTTTGCCAACCATTTTCAATTCCCTAGGAAAGGTCGCGATCTCCTCATTCGCTAGCTGCTCAACCTCAGTCATAGGCCCTGGAATAACTTCGCTGGTGAAAAATGCCGCGGATGTTGCTTGTTCAAGCTCACTACCGAAAATAAATGACAAGACATAAATGACCGTAATTAACAATCCATATTCATAAATATACATACTGTCAAATTGACGTTGATCCTCGACCTCGTATCTCATGAATTTTTTCCAGGACCTGCCGATCCAGATAAATGCAAGCAGAGAAAAACAGAAGATCCATAGAACATAGGTTTGAAAGACCCAGTTAAAAATCAATCGCTCAAACTCGTCTTCGGTAGGGCTGACAAACAGTTTCAGAATCGTGGTGCCTAGTGCCAGAAAGAATATGGCCTTGGCGAAACTCAGGTCGCTCATGTACCTAGCGCCCGGGGAATAGGTCTCCCGTAAATTCATGCCACCCGGATTCAGCAAAATCCGCCACCATGTCCTTAAAAAGCGCAGAACGGGTTCATCATGAAAAAATTTCAGAAAAAATGAATGATACATCTCCCGATATACGTTGGTTCGGTCCTGGTCCAGGGGGTGACTGCAGTTACTACAGTAATGACCTGTGTCTAGGGTTCCGCAGCGAGGGCATCTTTTTTCAATCAACTCGACTGATGTCATTTTCAATTTCTCCAATTATCCAGGCAATGCGGCGCCAGATGATCGAAATCTTATACACAGATGGAATTCGGGGGACAGTATAATTAATTAATAGTGGACAACTGGTTGCCTGCAATCCTGCGCTGGAAACCTCGTCGCAGTTTAGCTAACCGCCGATAAAAAAATTGAATTAGGTATACTATCCCCGGAATTCGACACGGTTTCAGATCTCGATATCCTGCGCGAAGCCGATATATTCCATGAGCGGCATCGCGGCTTTGAAAGTTTTTTCGACCTCGCGCACAAAACCGTCATCGAGAATGATCTCGGGCGGCTTGCGGCGCATCAGGAAAAAACTTTTACGCTTGATGTCCTCGATGTGTTCGTGGTCGGCATCGAATCCACGCGGCGGGCGTTTCAACCCGTCGCCCCCGATACCGCCGAAGTATTTCTTCACCGCACGGCTCGACTTGATCTGCCGCCATGCGTTCGGATTACCAACGATGGTATTGCGTATTTTCTGCAACTCGTCGCTGGGGGGCATCCAGATCCCGCCACCGAACACGGCCTCTTCGGTGGAGAGATGCACGTAGAAACCCACGGTGTGCGCGTCCTTGCCCAGTTCATGACGAAACTGACAGGCCGCGTGCAGTTTGTAGGGACGCTTGTCTTGCGAAAAACGCACATCGCGGTAGATGCGAAACATCGAACCGCCGTGCGGGCGCGAATCGGCAATAAAATGCGGCGATATCTTGCGCAGGCGGGGCGCCATCGCATCGATGAACGCGCCCATCGGCTGCACCACCGCCTGTTGATAGTCCGATTTGTGTTCGTTAAACCATTCCCGGTTGTTGTTTTTCGAAAGTCGGTTGAAGAATTCGAAGAATTTCGGTGTGAACATAGTGGTTTCTCGCGAAACTGTCCCGCCCAGCAACAGAACGATTAAAGATGAAGCATGAATATGGGGAACAATGTACCTGACTTCAACACCAATCGGCCAGTGGAGCCCGGAGCGACCGGGGTGACAGGTTGCTTATCTTCGAATTAAGTAAACTGTCATCATATCTCGCTCTCGATCTTTCAAAATCAAAGACCTGACCCCTTGACTCTTGACTCTCCACTTTCGCGCCATTTTAGCGGCCCCGATTACTCGAGGCCTTAAAAACCGCCCAGGTAGCGTATCCCGATCAGCAACAGGACCAGCCCCAGTATTCCCTCCAGCCAGCGTTCGTGCAGGTGCCTGCTGAGGCGCGGTCCGATCCAGGCACCCGCAACGGTGCCCGCCACTAGCAACAGTAAAAGCGGCACATCGAGCTCGATACCCAGCCGAATGTAGTTGCCGATCGAGGTTACCGAACTGACCGCAATCGCCAATGCGGCGGTGCCCGCGACGAGAAACATGGGCAAGCCCAGCAGCAGGACCATGAACGGCACCAGCAGGAAACCGCCGCCGACACCGAGCGCCGAAGAAACCACGGCAATCCCTGCCCCGGCCAGGAACGGGGCCCGGGGCGCATATTCGAATTGCTCGCCAGCGAACACGAACCGAATGCGCCGCAACGAGCGGTGCCCGGGCCTGACGCCGATGGCACGGGTCGACCCGCCATCGTGCACCAGCCCCTCGAAGGCGGCGGCGGCACGCTCGGAGCGCGTGCCGAGCTTTTGTTTATGGCCGAACAGACGCGAAAAAACCTGCAACGCGATCCCTAGCGTAAGCACGCCGAAG
>JAOTTY010000331.1 GCA_029864185.1 Gammaproteobacteria bacterium | reverse complement strand
CCGCCATCGACCGGGTCAGGTAGGACCACAGGTAAGCCTGCAGCGGTTTTTCCGATTTTCCGTCGGCCACCTCGTGAAAGCGCCTCTCCATCGCCATCACCTTTTCGCGCAACTCGATGACGGGCTGCGCGCGTTTTTCCAGGATCCCGGTTTCGTCTTTTTGCCGCGCCAGGTAAGCGTCCATCCGCACCACCGGGTAAATCACCAGCACGGCCACCAAAGCGGCGAGCATCAGGTTTAGCATTCTCGACATTCGCCGGCCTTCCGGGCCGGCGGCAAGCCGTCGTTCCCGTTCGATATTCCGGACAATCAGGTCCCGGCCCTTGCTGTCGGACAGAATCAGTTTGCGAATATCGATTTCGTATTCATGGCGAATCATGGTCACGTAGGCATCCACGATCGACCGGCTGATGGCCCAGATTTCGATTTCGATCGAGGCCGCGCCTTTCGGCGGGGGGATGACCGTGCACGAAAACAGCGCGTCGTCGGCCTGCAGCGGGAAGTACTTGCCGAACTCGTAGTAAACCACGCGCTCGACGTTGCGCTGCGCGTTCTGCGGTAGCTTGATCTTGCGGTATTGAAACGCGTTGTCTCCGGGTTTTAGCCGGATGTCGCCGCGGCCCGCCTTGACCGCTGTGCTGCCGTCGTCCGGCCGCGGCACCGCGTTGTCGTCGATGCCGAACTCGAGCGCGGGTTTGTGCGCGAAGCGGAACAGGGACCCGGCGATCGCGCGGAGCTCGAACAGCCACCATTCCAGGGCACGGTTGAAGGCATCGATGCCGTTGCGCAGCAGCGGTTGACGGGAAATGCTATTAGCCATTTTGGCGCCACTTGATGATCTGGTAGGGCCGGTCATGCAGGGTTCCCAGGTGTACGACGGCGCTGGTGACGTGTGACTGGTTGCCTTGCGCGTCGCGGGTTCTCGCGGTCACGCTGTAGCGCGACCCGGCCGTGAGCGAGGAAAGGGTGAAGTGATCGGACAGTCTCTCGATCACGTGATGGTCTATATCCATGATCAGCCCCAGTTCGACCAGGTCCGCGATCGGCATGTCTTTCGCGCCGTAGGGTTTGCCGTCGGCGAAATACCCCGCGTCCTCCATACCCCAGGCCTGTGCCTCGTGGTCGCGGTCGCGCCAGTCGACGATGCGCGCGGCGAGCACGCGGGCCGGGCCGATGTCGAGCCCGGCCTCGACCAGGCGCAGGCGCAATTCGTCGCTGCCGGCCGTGTTGATAGGGGTCTTCTGCGCCTCGTGCCGGATCTCGATCTCGACGCTATTGCCGTTGATCGCCAGTTGCAGGTTCGGGTCGGGGTTCGACCGCTTTGCCCGTTTCGCCAGCAGGTGTTCGATGCCGACGTAGACTCCCGCGATCGCGTCGTAGCGGGCGAGGGCCGCCATCTTGATATTGTCCGCCGCGCGCGTGCTGGTCCCTACCGAGGTAGCGTAATTGACCGCGACCACGATCGTCAGGACCGTGATCCAGAGCACGCTGGGCAGCACGATGCCGCGAAGCTTTCGAAACGGTGCTATGTGGCTGCGGTTAGACATTGTTAGAGGTTAACACGCTGATATAGGATTCATGTTTGACGCCATCGACAGTTTCGATCTCGAGTTTCAATAATTGCGGCAGGCTGGCCTGGTTTCGCCAGCCCGGGTGCCATTCTTTTTTCCTCTGGCCCGACCGCCGGCCGTAATAGGAAATGCGCAGTGACGCGACGCCAGGCAACAGTTTCACCCGTTCCGGTTCGAGCTGCTCGAGATTGCGTGCGACGTCCGGGTGGTGCAGGTAATAAGCCACGTAAAGGCTGTGATCGCGCTCGTCGAGATACACCCGGGTGACGTAAAGACCGGGCCGGCGGGCGCGCTCGAAACGGGCGACGAACTCGACTTCCCCGGTTTTGCCCTCGAACAGGTAGGATTTCGCGTCCCCGCCAAAGGCAATCGCTTTCTCGGCCGAGCCGAGTCGCGCGCGCATCCAGCCGACCGCCTGGTGATAGTCGTACTGGGACTCTAGCCGTTCCTCTCCCTTGTGCCATTGCTCGACGCCGAAAACCAGGCCCTGGTAACCGATCACCATGACGAACGACAACAGCACCAGCGCGATTATGGTTTCGATCAAGGTAAAGCCCGCTGCGGTGTTTCTGTTCATGGCGTCACCGGTCCGGAATGATCGTGTCGAGCACGAGGCGAGGGTGGTCGCCGTCGTCGAAAACCTGGATATTGACCCGGTACAGATTGAGGGAACGCCTGCCGCTGCCGGATTCCGGGTTGAACTTGCCGACGACGCTGGCCTGCCAGCGGTAATCGCCGCCCAGCGTGCCGGCGTAGGTTTCGCGCAGCTTGCGATTGGCGATTTCGCCACGCAGGATGGCGATGGCCGAATCCATTAATTCCATCGCCGCCAGGTGCTCGTTGACACGGCTGACGCGGGTCGCGCTCTGGGTGATCATGTTGACCACGAGCACGCTGCTCATGGCCAGGATCGTGAACGCGATGATGATCTCGATCAGGGTAAAGCCTCGTTGACCGCGCTGCATGGTCCTCACCTCAATTCGACGTGGCCGTTGAGCCAGCTCGTCGTGACTTGCATCACCCGGCCGTTACGGCTGAGCTGAATCTCGCCGCCGCTGCTGCTGCCGTCGGGGTAGAACAGGATTATTCCCCGCCGACCGTCGATGTCGCGCCGGTCGATGGTCAGCTTCATGTTCAGGGCTTCAGGCAGCGAGCGCTCGATCTTTGCCGCGCGCGAGGTATAGGTGTTATTGGCGACGTCGAAGGAAATCGCCGTATCGATATTGCCCACCAGTGCCCGACTGCGCACGTAGCGCAAATCGGTCATCAAGGTGCGCGCGATGGATTCGAGGTTAGCGGAATCCCTGCCGATCAGGTTGGCGCCGACCAGGGTCGAGGCGGCGGCGGCGATCGTGATGACGATCAGCAGTTCGAGCAGCGTGAATCCGCGGGTGGACGGCATCGCATCACTCCCAGGCGCTCAGGTCCGCGTCTTCGCCGCTGCCCTCGGGCGCGCCGTCGGCACCGAGCGAATACAGCTCATATGCATTTCCCTGTCCCGGCACGACATAGACGTAAGCGTGATTCCACGGGTCCGGCGGAACCTTTTTCTTGCGCAGGTAGGGGCCGTTCCAGCCGGCGATATTGTCGCCGCCCTCGACCAGCACCTGCAGGCCCTCGTCGTCGCTCGGGTAACGCCCGACGTCGAGCTTGAACAGGTCGAGGCCGGCCGATAAATCCTCGAGCTGCGCCTTCGCCACCTCGACCTTCGACGAGCCGATATATTTCATCACGTTCGGTCCCACCATGCCCGCCAGCAGTCCCAGTATCACCAGGACCACCAGCAGTTCGATGAGCGTAAAACCCGCTTGCAATTTTTGTTTTTTCATACGCGTTTCCTGATTGTGCATTGTGCTAACCCGCGATCAAGTCGTTCATGCCGAGTACGGCAACCATGATGGAACCGATGACCGCGGCGACGATAACGCCGAGGGTGACGATGATCAGCGGTTCGAATACGCCGATGATGCGCGCAATGCTGCGGCTGACGTCATGCTGCAGCATGCGCGCGATGTTCGACAGCGTTTTATCGAGATTTCCGGCGCGCTCGCCGATGCTCACCATCTGTTGGGTCAGGCTCGGAAAGTACTGGCCGATCGCGGCGCTGAAGCTGCTGCCTTCCTTGATCCTGTTGGCCGAGGCGGAAAGCCGCTGCCGGATCCAGCTATTGGTTACCACGGCGCTGCTGGCGCCGAGCGATTGCTGGATCGGTATGCCGCATTTGAGCATGATCGACAGGGTTTCGGCGTACCTCGCGATCTGCACCTTGTGCACCAGTTCGCCGATCCAGGGCAGCGTCAGCACGACGCGGTCCAGGCGCGCGCGAAACGCCGGGTTGCGTCGCAGCAGCGGGACTGCGGCAATCGACGCGAGCAGCAGCGCGCTGATCAGTGATCCGTAATCG
>JAOTTY010000330.1 GCA_029864185.1 Gammaproteobacteria bacterium | reverse complement strand
GCTGAGGGCGCGGAGAAAATTGATGCGATTCGCACCCCGTGGGTATCGCGGTTTCGATAAAATCCGCCTTCGGGATAGGGTTCCGGATTCGTGTCTTATGGAGGCGCGGGGAGAAGGGAATGGAAACTCGGCGTTGAGTCTGTGGCCCGATACCTGATAACGCCACCACCGCTAAACTTTCCCTGCGGTCTCCGCGTCTTGGCGCCTCCGCGAGAACCCGGGCCCCGTATCAAAAAAAAGCCCGCAGATGCGGGCTTTTTCCCGTAGATCCGGGCGTCGCGAGCGCAGCAGTCCGGATCAGCGCTTCGAGAACTGCACGCCGCGGCGGGCTTTGCGCAATCCGATTTTCTTGCGTTCGACCTCGCGCGCATCGCGTGTAACGAAGCCTTCCTTACGCAGGGCTTCGCGAAAAGTTTCATCGTACTGCAACAGCGCGCGGGTGATGCCGAGGCGAATTGCACCGGCCTGGCCGCTGGGTCCGCCACCCGAGACGCTGACGTTGATGTCGAACTTGTCCGCGACATCGACGGTTTGCAGCGGTTGGCGCACCACCATACGCGAAGTTTCGCGGCCGAAATATTCGTCGATGCTGCGCTTGTTGATGGTAATCGCGCCGCTACCGGCTTTCAGATAAACCCGTGCCGAGGAGCTCTTGCGACGACCGGTGCCATAATATTGTTCTGCTGCCATGATAATGACCTGTTAAATTTCGAGAGGCTGGGGCTGTTGCGCCGAGTGGTTGTGGACGTCGCCCGCGTAAACTTTCAGTTTCTTGAACATCGCACGACCCAGTGCATTCTTTGGCAGCATGCCCTTGACCGAATACTGGATAATTCTTTCCGGGTGGTCCTGGCGCAGCTGCGACAGGTTGGTCGACTTCAGGCTACCGATGTACCCGGTATGGTGGTGGTACATCTTGTCGTTTTCCTTGTTGCCGGTAACGCGCACCTTTTCGGCGTTGATTACGATAATGTAATCGCCGGTGTCGACGTGAGGCGTGTACTCGGGCTTGTGTTTGCCGCGCAGGCGACGGGCGATTTCAGTCGACAGGCGGCCGAGCACCTTGTCGGTGGCATCGATCACGTACCAGTCGCGTTTGACCGATTCGGGTTTTGCACTGAAGGTTTTCATTTATATTCCTGCCCTGTAGCCCTGAGGCTCTGACTTCTTTCACAAAGGGCGCGAATACTAACGGATAAACCGTTACTTGACAAGCCGTAAAGCCCTGCTGTCACGGGATATTTCGCGTCCTGGAATTATATCCTCGGTTAACCGATAATAAACGCTCTCGCAGCGCGATTTCAGACATTTTCAAGGGAGCTTCGATGCGTCATCTGAGCCTGACCGATCGGTTGATCGACGAACTGCAGCACGGCCTCAGCACCTGCCACCTGCGAGCACCCGCGAGCGCGCGGACCTACCCGGCCGACACCGTCGAGCAGGGTGAAATGTCCGCGCAGGAACAGGCGCACGCCGCCGGTCTGATGCGGGTCAACAACGCCGGCGAGGTTGCCGCGCAGGGACTTTACCGGGGCCAGGCGCTGACCGCGCGCGAGCTGGCGCTGAGCGCGGCGATGAACAAGGCCGCGGAAGAGGAGATCGAGCATCTTTACTGGTGCCAGCGGCGCCTGGCAGAACTGGATCAACGGCGCAGCCTGCTGGACGGCGTCTGGTACTGGGGATCCTTCGCCATCGGCGCGCTGGCGGGGGCCGCGGGCGACAAATGGAGTCTCGGCTTCGTCAAGGAGACCGAGCAACAGGTCGGCGCGCACCTCGACCGCCACCTGGACCACCTGCCGGAGCAGGATCAGCGCAGCCGCGCGATCGTCACCGCGATGCGGGAAGACGAACTGCGCCACGCCAGGGACGCCGAACGGGCGGGCGCAGCCGACCTTCCGCTGCCGGTCAGGAAGGCGATGACCCTGGTCAGCAAGATCATGACCTTCGCCGCCTACCGCATCTAATTCCCCGAAATCCTGGGACATAATACTTAAATCCTACCGACCAGTTTCGTCACCCTGATCCGGATCGAAAAATAGCGAAGCTCAATCCAGCTCGATAATTTCGAAGTCGTGGGTAATTTCAGCGGCTTTTCCGAGCATGCGCGATGCCGAGCAATACTTGTCAGCCGACAGTTCAACCGCCTTTTTGACCCTGTTCGGCTCGAGCGCTTTGCCGCTGACGATGAAATGAACGTGGATCCTGGTGAATACCTTCGGCACCTGATCCGCGCGCGCAGCCTCGATTTCGACCTCGCAATCGCTAATTTGTTGACGCGATTTACGCAGGATCGAGACGACATCGAATGCGGTACAGCCCCCCAGTCCCAGCAACAGCATTTCCATCGGGCGCACGCCGAGGTTGCGCCCCCCGGCATCGGGCGCGACATCCATCACCACCGAGTGACCACTGCCCGATTCGCCGACGAAAGACATGTGGTCCAACCATTTTATCCTGCACTTCATTGTTAAAACCTATTGCTGTTGAAACGTCAATTTTATGCTATGTTAAACGTTGCCAGATCAAATAGAAAAAATATGTCAGTTAACCCGATCACAAAATTGGTGCCCAGGAATAATCCTGCACTGGACAACTTCCTCCATCACTGCCACGCCAAGAAATACGCGGCGCGCAGCACGATTATCCATGCGGGAGACGAATCGGAGACGCTTTACTATATCATCGACGGGTCGGTCAGCGTAGTCATCGAGGACGAGGACTGCAACGAAATCGTGCTCGCCTATCTGAATCCCGGCGATTTCTTCGGTGAAATGGGATTGTTCGAAGAACACACCAAGCGCAGCGCCTGGGTAATCACCCGCACCCCCTGCGAAGTTGCCGAAATTCACTACAACCAGTTCATGCAACTGGCCAAGGAAACTCCCGAAATCCTGTTTCAGCTTTCCTCTCAGTTGGCGAGCCGGCTGCGCAATACCAGCCGTAAGGTCAGCAATCTCGCCTTCATGGACGTTACCGGGCGCGTCGCACGAACTCTGCTGGACCTGGCGCGCGAACCTGACGCAATCACCCATCCGGACGGCATGCAGATCAAGATCACGCGCCAGGAAATCGCCAAGATCGTAGGCTGCTCGCGCGAAATGGCCGGGCGCGTCATGAAAAATCTCGAGGAAGACGGGCTGATCTCGGCCCACGGCAAGACCATCGTCGTATTCGGCACCCGCTAAATCCGAACCCACAATCCCACGGCCTGAACATCCTCGCCGTTTCGAAATTTGCTCGCATTTCGCGAGACCCCCCCTTAAGTGGGAATGACGACCATTAAGCGAAGAGTTTCCGGAGTTCCTGGCCAGGGTCGGGCGCGCGCATGAAAGCTTCCCCGACGAGAAAGGCATGTACCTCGTGGCTTCGCATCAGCGCCACGTCTTCCCGGCTGTGGATACCGCTCTCGGTAACCACGAGGCATCCGGCGGGAACTAGTTCCAGCAGCGAAATGGTCGTGTCCAGGCTGGTTTCGAAGGTCCGCAGATCACGGTTATTGATACCGATCAGTTCGAGATCCAGCCTGAGCGCGCGTTCGAGCTCGTCACGGTCATGCACCTCGACCAGCACGTCCATGCCGAGCAGCCTGGCCTCGCCATGCAGGCCCGCCAGGGATTCGTCATCGAGTGCGGCTACGATCAACAGGATACAGTCGGCGCCGAGCGCGCGCGATTCGATCACCTGGTATGTATCGACGATGAAATCCTTGCGTATCACCGGCAGACCGCTGGCCTCGCGCGCCGCCACGAGGAAATCTTCGTGCCCCTGGAAAAAATCCCGGTCGGTCAGCACAGACAGGCAGCTCGCGCCGCCCGCAAGGTAGGATCTGGCGATTTCGACCGCGTCGAAGTCTTCGCGGATAACACCCTTGCTCGGCGACGCTTTCTTGATTTCGGCGATAACCGCCGCGTCACCGCGTTCTACCGCTTTTTTCAGCGACGCCACGAAACCCCGCGGCGGAGAGGCGTGCCGGACGCGCCGCCGCAGGCTGGC
>JAOTTY010000329.1 GCA_029864185.1 Gammaproteobacteria bacterium | reverse complement strand
AGTTTCGTTTAATAACAGCGTTACCATGCGCAAGTGTTCGACAATTTCGGCGAACTGGAGTTCGGCCTCGTCGCCGCCCGCCTCGTCGTGGCTGAGCTTACTGATTTCGAGAAGGTCTGACAAACATTCGCGCGCCACGTCGTCCAGCGCGTCGTCTTTTGTCCCGCTGACAATCCCGAAACCGAAAAGAAATCCCTGGCACCATCCGGATAGCCCCAGTAAGCGCACCCCGAAATCGTCGGTTTCGTCGGGTAGCAGAGGCGAAAAACTCAGATCCTCGTTGTTCATGCTCTCGCGGGTCTGTTCGAATAGCCGTTCGAGGACCGCCAGCCGTTCCGTGGCCAGCACGTCGCCCGGACCGGGCAATTCGTCCAGCGTCTGCGCCAGCCAGGTCGCCAGCGCGGCATTATCGAGCAACAGCGCACACAACGTACCATGCGCCTCGGCGGCATCGCTGCCTGAACCGAGACCTTCGAGCGCGTCCTGCACCGTGTCGAAATCGAGCATTGTAGTCAACCCGCAGATTCGTATAATTTTCGTATTCTAGCATCGCCATGTAGCGGTTAAGAACAACTGCATATTGACCTGCGCGGCCTTAGGCCCGATGATTACACCATGGACTCAGACAAAGACGTATATACCGAAGACGACCTCAGGCAGCTCGAGCAACGTATCGACGAGCTCATCGAAACTGTCGGTCTGCTCAAAAATGAAAATTCCAGCCTGCGGCAGCAAAAAGACAAGCTGGTAACCGAACGCTCTCAACTAATCGATAAAACCGAGATGGCGCGCAGCCGCGTTGAGGCGATGATTTCTCGCTTGCGCTCCCTCGAATTAGGCTCATGACAGACGCTCAACCGATCAATATTTCGATACTCGACAAGGATTACAAGGTAGCTTGCCCTCCAGGCGAGCAATCGGCGCTGCTCGAATCCGCCAGGTTTCTCGATAGCAAGATGCGCGAGGTGCGCGACAACGGGAATATCCTGGGTTCCGAACGTATTGCGGTCATTACCGCACTCAACATGGCAAACGACCTGCTCAAATCCAGCAATGTCGACAAGGAGCTCGGCAAAGAATTACCGCCGCGCTTGAAGGACCTCGAAAACAAGATCTCCCGCGTCCTCGAAAAGGCCAGACAGCTCGAAATCTGACCGCTATCGCGGCTATTAGAATTTTAAATTTTACTTTTCGCCCGAATCGAGCCATAGTGAGTCTATACTGACTGCGGTGATCGTTAGCATCCATCATAATCCTTGAGCCTATTTATCAATCTCGGGGACTTCCGTGTAACACTGGTGTGCATGCCTGATCATTCAGGAAGCCTGATGGGTTGCCAATATCCCCACCTGAACCTTTGGTTCAAGGTTGATAGATTTGCGACGACACCGCGGTTGGTATCCTCGCCCCCATAGTCATACTTTGGTTTCAGCTTACTTGCCCGTTCCTGGTCGGGCAGTACCGGTCACTTGAGGAACAGCTGGTAAGCCTCGTTATCGGTTTCATCCCAGTAGGGAATATTCAGCCCCTTAAGAAACGCGTTGAAGACCCTGATGTCGGGCCGGTTGACCTGGAATCCCATCAGGATGCGGCCGAAATTGGAGCCGTGGTTGCGATAGTGGAACAAACTGATATTCCAACGATCGCCGACCTGCATCAAAAAATTTAATAGTGCGCCGGGCTTTTCCGGAAACTGAAAGCGGTACAGGTACTCGTTGCTGACGCTGCCGCCCGGATGGCCACCAATCATGTAACGGGTATGCAGCTTGGCCACCTCGTTGCCGGTCATGTCGACGACCATGTAACCCTTGCTCCGAAGTTTCTCGATCAACTGGTTCTTTTCCTCGATCCCGTGGGTTAGCTGTATGCCGGCAAAGACACGCGCGATTTTTTCGTCGGCGTACCGGTAATTGAACTCGGTTATCGAGCGATGTCCGATCAACCTGCATAATCGCTTGAAACTCCCGGGCCGTTCCGGAATTTCGACCGCGAGCAGCGCTTCGCGATCCTCGCCGAGTTCGGCGCGCTCCGACACGTGCCGCAAACGGTCGAAGTTCATGTTGGCGCCGCAGTTTATCGCGATAAAAGTCTGTCCTTCGATATCGTGCTCCTCGACATACTTCTTGAGGCCTGCCAACGACAGCGCCCCGGCCGGTTCGCAAATTGAGCGCGTGTCTTCATAGGTATCCTTGATCGCCGCGCAGATCTGGTCGGTGGAAACCAGGATGACGTCGTCGACGAGGTCCTTGATCATCGAATAGGTGTTCTTGCCTACCTGCCTGACCGCGACGCCATCGGCAAAGATGCCGACGTCTTTAAGTATCACCCTGCGACCCGCCTTGCGCGCCTCGTAAAAACAGCCCGCATCGTCCGGTTCGACAGCTATTATCTTTGTTTCCGGCTTGACCGCTTTCATGAAACCGGCGATGCCGGCGATCAAACCCCCGCCGCCGACGGCGACGAAAATCGCGTCGATCCTGTCCGGGTGCTGGCGGATGATTTCATGCGCGATGGTGCCCTGCCCGGCCATGACGTCGAAGTCGTCGAACGGATGAATGAAAGCAAGCTTTTCCTTCTTCGCGAGTTTCAGGCAGTAATCCTTGGCGGCATCGAAATTTTCACCGTACAGTACCGCCTTGGCGCCATAGGACCTGACCGCGCTGACCTTGATGTCCGGCGTCGTCGTCGGCATCACGATAGTCGCCGATAGATGCAGTTTTTTCGCCGCCAACGCGACTCCCTGCGCATGGTTGCCGGCGGAGGCGGTGATGACGCCTTTCAATTTCGGGTTGGCCTGCAGTTCCTGGTAAATCTTGTTGAAAGCGCCCCTGCACTTGAAAGAAAAAACCGGCTGCAGATCCTCGCGCTTCAGGTATACCTTGTTGCCGAAGCGTTTCGAAATTCTCGGCATGAAGTCGAGGGGCGTTTCGCGGGCCACGTCGTACACTCTCGCGGTTAACACCTTTTCCAGAAATTTTTCCTTGCGCATAGCCCGTGATTTGCCGTTTGTGTTTTATATTAAAGCAAAACAGCGCAATGTCTTGCGCTGCCTGTCGGTGATTATCATAATTGATTGCACGCGAAGCAACAGGTAAATCCATGAGCCCGGAAGATAAGAAACGAATCGCCGCCGAGGCAGCAATCGATTTTGTCAGGCCCGACTCGATCATCGGGGTGGGTACCGGCTCGACGGTAAACCACTTTATCGACCTGGTCGCCGAAAAAATGGGAAATAAAATACGCGCCGCTGTTTCCAGCTCGGAGGCTTCGAGCGAGCGCCTGCGCGGTCACGGTATCAGGGTGGTCGATTTGAACGAGGTCGGCAAACTCGACCTCTACGTGGACGGGGCCGACGAGTCGAATTCGCGGCTGCAGCTGATCAAGGGCGGCGGCGGCGCGTTGACACGCGAAAAAATCGTTGCCGCGGCGAGCGCGCAGTTCGTCTGTATCGCCGACGACAGCAAGCTGGTCGAGGTACTCGGCGCATTCCCGCTGCCGCTAGAAGTGATACCGATGGCGCGCGAGCTGGTCGCCCGGGAGTTGCGCGGGCTAGGTGCCGACCCGCGCCTGCGCGACGGCACGATAACCGACAACGGCAATCAGATCCTGGATCTGCACGGTCTGAAAATCACCGACGCGCTCGATCTCGAAACCCGCATCAACCAGATCACCGGGGTGGTCTGCGTCGGTCTGTTCGCGCATCGACCCGCGGACGTGCTGCTCCTCGGCACCGATAACGGGGTGGTCACCCATACCGCCGACTGATGCCCGTCCTCGAGGGAGGGTTCCGGTTTCGGTTCTCGCAAAGGGCGCAGTCGCTGAGGGCGCGGAGAAAATTGACGCGATTCGCACCCCGTGGGTATCGCGGTTTCGATAAAATCCGCCTTCGGGATAGGGTTCCGGATTCGTGTCTTATGGAGGCGCGGGGAGAAGGGAATGGAAACTCGGCGTTGAGTTTGTGGCCCGATACCTGATAACGCCACCACCGCCAAACTTTCCCTGCGGTCTACGCG
>JAOTTY010000076.1 GCA_029864185.1 Gammaproteobacteria bacterium | reverse complement strand
CGCCGACCCGTCCAGGACAATACTCTGGCCAGGGGTTGCGGTCAGCGGCGCCGAGATAACCGGGATCGGCGTCGGTCCCGACGGGGCGACCGTTACCGTGAAACTGTCGATGGCAGCATTGTCACCAGCGGCCGACTGGTCGCCGTCGGCGATTACGCCGGCGGCATACAGGGTATAGGTCCCCGGGGTCGACGGCGCCAGCCAGTCAAATTGCCAGGTCAGAGCCCCGGTAATCGTGGCGGGTTGCGCATGCGTAAGCTCCTGGCCGATCTTTTTCAGGCTCTGATCGGCCGGACGCAGTTGCAGCGTCCCCGCACTGGCGCTGACGTTCAGGCCTCCGATCAGTTGCGGGCTATCGTTGATAGTAAAGCTGTAGGTACTGGTGGTACCCGGTGCAACGTTTTGCGAGCCCGATATCGCAACCACCGGTATCACGCCGGTATTGTGACAAAGCGAGCAGTATGCGCCGGAGCCCGACGAGGCCGGATTTCCAGAATAGCCGGTTATACCGCCGCTAAAACCGAGAGCTCGACCGCAAAATGCCAATAAAATCAGGGTAATGCAGGTCAGTATTCTAGCGTGTTGCGACATCACCCTTCCTTTTTTTGTCACCTTCGGGAATTTATTCCCAAAAATACCGCGTCATGGTCACCGGTTCCTTGATTCAGGTCAAGTTGAGGCCGACAAATTTAAGCGATTGGTAATTCCCACCATAATGACCGGCGCACATTTTACATCGACGATTCGATGACAGACTTTCCCCCGATCAGAAGCCCGCAACGTTTAACCTGTAATCTATTAAGGGCCATCGGCGCTGGACCGAAATATTGGGCTGGGGTTATGCTCGTTGACCAGTTCCGGCAGTTATTCCCAAAATCCGGTCCAGAAGAACATTACTGACATTGCACCGGTTGCAGGCGAGAAAACTGTATGCAAGAACTGTTTAACAAGAGAACGCTGTGCTGGGCCTTCTACGACTGGGCCAACTCCGCGTACGCGACCGTCGCGCTGTCGGTGTTTTTTCCGCTGGTGTTCAATAACTACTGGTTCGCGGGGTCCGGTTCCGACAACAGCACCACGCCCCTCGGCATCGCCAATTCCATCGCCAGCCTGTTGATCGTTATCCTCGCCCCGGTACTCGGCGCCATCGCCGATCGGGGCGGCATCAAGAAACGCTTTCTACTGGTGTTCGCGGCTACCGGCATCCTGTTCGTGCTGGCGTTGACCTTTGTGGGACGGGGCGAGTGGCCGCTCGCGCTTGGCGTTTACGTCATGGCGGGCCTCGGGTTTTCGGGTGCAAACATTTTTTACGACGCGATGATCGTCGAGGTTTCGCCCAGGGACAGGCTCGACCTCGTCTCCGCCTTCGGCTTCGGCCTCGGTTATCTGGGCGGCGGGCTGGCGCTCCTCGTCGCGATCGTGCTGACCAGCTTTCCGCATACCTTCGGATTCAGCGGTACCGAGCAGGCGATGCTGGCCGCGTTTATCGTGGTCGCGCTGTGGTGGGCCGTCTTTTCGATACCTTTGTTCGTCGGAGTCAGCGAAACCCGCAATCACGCCGACGCCGGCTTCGTCCAGGCGATTAAGGCGGGATTCGGCCAACTACTTGCGACTTTCAGGGAAGTACGACGGCTGAGAGTCGTCTGGTTGTTCTTGCTGGCCTACTGGTTTTACATCGATGGCGTGTACACGATTATTCGCATGGCGATGGACTACGGTGTGCGGCTCGGCTTCGACCAGATGAGTCTGGTCAAGGCGTTTCTGATCACCCAGTTCATCGGCTTCCCGGCGGCAATCCTGTACGGCAAACTCGGCGAAAAGATCGGCGCGAAATCAGGCATCCTGATCGGCATTGCCGCCTATATCGGGGTTACGAAATTCGGCTATTCGATGGATAACGTCGCGCAATTCTACACGCTTGCGATCGTGGTCGGACTGGTACAGGGGGGAGTTCAATCGCTGAGCCGTTCGCTGTTCGCACGCATCATTCCGGCGAGCAAGGCGGCCGAATTCTTCGGTTTTTACAATATCATGGGTAAATTCGCCGCGTTCCTCGGCCCCCTGCTGATGGCGCTGGTGAGCAGTTATACCGGCGATCCGAGACTCGCGATACTATCGATTATCCTGCTGTTCGCAATCGGCGGCCTGTTGCTGCTATTCGTCGACCAGGCCGACGGGGAACGCCTCGCGCGGTCGCTGGAATAGGGCCTGGACGATACCTGCCGACCGCCTGCATCGGCTATCCCCTCGCCGGCGCAAAAATTTCTGAAAATAATGCATTTTTTACTAGACTTATAAAGTTTGTCGGCAAAAATAACCAGGGACATGACGAGGCCGTTTCGGATAGCTACAGAACTCATTGTTACCCAGATCCAGGGGATTATCTGGCGTCGACAACCCGGGGCGGGCGTCGGTAAAAACAATAATATTTTCTAATTTTTCAAGGTCGTTTACTACGCCTGCGCTCGAATAATCGACCTGGTTTGCAGATCTGACAAATAAAGAGCGCCACTACCGTCGAACCGCGGTTCGAGCGGCTGGCAGACTGAACAACAACAGGCAAGCTAAGGAGCGATGGTTACATGTCTAACGAGATTCACATCTCGCTTTCAACGCTTTGCAACGGTGCGTCATGCGATTTCTGCTGACCATTTGCGCGCTTATGGTCGTGCTCGGCAGCAGCCAGTCGGCCGCCGATGAAGACGACCTGCGCTTTTTTCGCATTGGCACCGGTGGCGTTGCCGGCACTTATTTTCCGATCGGCGGGATCATTGCGCAGGCGGTCAGCAATCCACCCGGCGCCCGACTCTGCGACCAGGGGGGCAGTTGCGGACCGCCCGGCCTGGTCGTCGTCGCGCAGGCAGCCAACGGATCGGTCGCAAACGTCAGGGATATACAAAACGGCAACCTCGAGTCCGCGTTCGTGCAGTCCGACGTCGCTCACTGGGCTTATACCGGGACCGGCACCTTCCGGGGTAATCCGCCGATGAGACAATTGCGCACCATAGCCAACCTGTACCCGGAAAGCATTCATATCGTGGCGCGCGCCGACGCAGGAATCGGGACGGTGCGCGACCTCGTCGGCAAACGGGTTTCGCTCGACGAACCCGGCTCGGGCACGTTGATAGACGCCGAGCTGGTGCTGCGCGAGTACGGGATCTCGATCGACGATATCCAGGTCGAGTACATGAAGGCAGACCTGGCCATAAAATGGATGCGCAGTAACAGGCTGGACGCTTTCTTCGTCGTCGCCGGTTATCCTACACAAGCCGTTTACGACCTGGCGACGGAAACACGCATCAGGATTCTGCCCATCGACGGGCCCGAAGCCGAGCGACTCGTTACCCGACACCAGTTTCTTTCCAGAGACGATATTCCCGACGGTATTTATGCGGGCGTTCCCCGCGTCGAGACACTCAGCGTCGGCGCCCAGTGGCTGGTCGCGGCGACGCTGGACGACGAGACGGTTTATGGCATCACCAAGACCCTGTGGAGCCCGAATTCACGGCTGCTGTTGAACAGCGGTCATGCGCGCGGCAAGAGCATCACCCTGGAGACCGCGCTGCAGGGCATCGCGGTGCCGCTGCACCCGGGCGCAAGGCGATTCTACAACGAAATCAATCTGGCGGCAGAATGACGCGAATCCTCGACAATAGCCTGCTGGTGCGTCCGCTGACGTCGATCGCGCTGGTTGCGATGCTATTGATCGCCACCTCCAGCGTTATTTACTACGTGCAAAAAACGCTCTCGGATATCGAGGAGGCCCTGCCGATTATGCTGTCCCACCAGGAACGGGATATTCGCGTGCTGGTCAACGACATGGGGCGGCTCGAGCAAAGCATCGGCCTCACCCGCGCGAGCGGCAATGCGCTCGGATTTAGCGTGGTGATCAGGCAAATCGACGAGATCGAGCAGTTGCTCGAGAAGATCAGCGAAAACTATCACCTCAACGACCTGCTGGGTGTATCGACGATCCACGCCAGGCTAAATCCCGCGGTATTCGATATCAAGAACTGGTTGACGAACGGCATCTCCAATTTCGGGCCCACTTCCGCGCATACCCTGAAGCTCGCCGAGCAGCGCGCCAAACAGGCGCACGAGGAAGCCGAGGTGCTATTGCTGCAGGTCGGCGAAACGGCAATCAGCGTGCTGCACGCGCAGTCCGAGAGAATCGAAAACTTTCGCTACATCATGGTGCTCACGCTTGCCGCCCTGACCATTATGACGATCGTGCTGGTGCTGCTCGGATTACGCCTGCAGCGTAGCGTGCTTGCCCTGAAAGAGAGCGAGGAGCAGATACGTTATCGCGCCAACTACGACTCGCTGACCAACTTACCCAACCGGCCGAATTTCATCGAGCACCTGAGCGAGGCAATTTCACGCAGCCGGCGCAAGCCTTCGCATACCGCCCTGCTGTTCATCGACCTCGATCGTTTCAAAACCATCAACGATACGCTCGGCCATGATTTCGGCGACGAGTTGATCAAGCAGGTTGCGGTCAGGATACAGGAAGCGATCCGCGAAACCGACCTGGTTTCCCGGCTGGGCGGTGATGAATTTACCGTGTTGCTACCCGACATGATCGACGGGATCCACGCTTCGGTGATTGCAAAATCCATTCTCGACCGCCTGACCGAGCCTTTCATGATATTCGGACATGAGGTTTACTCGGGCGCAAGCATTGGTATCACAACCTGCCCGATGGACGGCGACGACGCTCACACGCTGCTGAAAAACGCGGACATGGCCATGTACGAGGCGAAAGACCAGGGGCGCAATACCTTCCGCTTTTTCACATCGCAGATGACCGACAAGGCGCGGCATTTTCTCGAGCTCGACAAGGATATTCGCAGGGCGCTGGCCGAGGACGAGCTCCAGCTCCATTTCCAGCCGATCTACGCGCTGCGCAGCCAGACGCTGGTCGGCGTGGAAGCGCTACTGCGCTGGGAGCACCCCAAGGAGGGATTGATATTGCCGGCCGAGTTTATCACCGTCGCCGAGGAGACCGGTCTGATCGAAGACATCGGTCTGTGGGTTCTGCGCCGCGCCTGCACCGAGGCCGCGGCCTGGTTGAAGCGAGATCTGCACCCAGATTTTTATCTCGCGGTGAATATTTCGATGCGCCAGTTCAAGGGTGGTTTCGACAGGAAGCAACTGACCCAGATCCTCGACGAAACCGGCTTTCCGGCGGACAAGCTGTTGCTCGAGATAACCGAATCCCTGCTGATGGACGACGACACGCGTATCAAGGATGTCCTCGGGCGCTTCCGGAAAATGGGGATCCGGATCGCCGTCGACGATTTCGGTACGGGTTACTCCGCATTGAGCTACCTGCGCGAATTCCCGGTCAATACCCTGAAGATCGATCGATCGTTCATTCAGCAGGACAAAGGCAACGACTGGTCGCTGGTCGAGGCAATCATCACGATGGCGCATGGCCTGAACCTGATGACCATCGCCGAGGGCGTCGAAACCGCCGAGCAAACCGCGATGCTTTCCGAACTCGGATGCGACATGGTGCAGGGCTTCTTCCACTGCAGACCGCTCCCGGCCGACGAAATCGAGAGCCTGACCGCGCTCAAGCTGCCCCGGTTAAGGGCCGTTCCCGTCAAGTCGTAAATGCCCAAAGAAGGGGAATTCGTTCCCTTCCCTGCTCTACCCCGACCTGGATGTTCAGGTCAAACTGCAAGACCGACAGGTATCCTGTCGCTCAGTGGCGCAGATTGCCAATCCGTTAAACCAACCGCCAGGTGGCAAGCGCCTGCCATGTGCGCTTAATTGCCGTTAAAGCGCCAATGGATATTTCACGGGATTTCATGCATTTACGAGACATTGCTAAAGGGGCCGGCAGCATAGGGCATGAAACGGTAAAGAAATCGACCATACCGGCTTTGCGCAAAAAGCCGTACAGGTTTCGCGGGAAGCGCCGGCTTCAGACTCAGGAAAAAAGCGTTCGACCGGGCAATTAAACTCGATTTAATGTGACGGGAGGTCAATTTCTTGACATTATTTCGTGTATTATTGACGCTTCATTAATGCATTGATCCCATAAAAATAAAATTCGCGTAATGTATGAATTAGGAAGCCCGCCAAAATCAGTCCTGGAATCAATGGAATTGGTCCGGCTGCCTAGCCCCCCGCATATACTCAGCAAATTGCTGGACGTTTGTCACGACCCCGACAGCTCGGCCAGTGATCTGGCCGCTTTAATCAGTATCGATACCGCCCTTGCCGGCAAGTTGATCATGGCGGTCAACTCACCGGCGTTTGCGCTCGACGAGACGGTAGACGACGTCGAGCAGGCTGTCAGGTTAATCGGGCCAGAACTGGTAAAAACCATGGCGATAACATCGTCGATACAGCAGCTTTTTGCCGGTCTGATCAATACCCAGAAAGAATTCGTCTGCAATATCTGGCTCGACTCGCTTTATTGCGCCGTGTTCGCAAGAGATCTTGCGATTGCCCTTGACTACGAGCGTCCAGAGGACGCCTACCTGGCGGGCCTGTTCCATGATTTTGGACAAATCGTGTTCGATGCCAGGTTTCACGAACAATATGTGAAGATCAACAATTCCGCTACCGAACAAGAAACGATCGCCAAGGAAAACTCGAAGTTTGGCGTTAGCCATACCGAACTCGGTGCCGGCATCCTCGAGCGTTGGCAGAGCCTGAGCCCCGGGATTGCCGATGCCGTGCGCTTCCACCACGAAGATGACGAACAGCTGAAGGGCTGCGATATCATCTGCCAGATCGTTGCCGAGGCGAGCCATCTGGCCTGGCACTGGAGCCATGAAGGTAAGGCGGATCCCCACTGGCAGTCGACGCTTGTCGATAAGGAAGATCTGGGTAACATCTATCTTCACGTCAGGGACCGGGTAACCCTGACGGCAAATAAACTCGGTATTTCCGTGCCGCGCGCGAGAAGCCTGACGCAGAACCACTTGTCCAGGGACATCGAAAAGGAAACCCTCAGGCTCGCGCGAAAAATCCGCGATGCCTCGCTGGTCAGGGTGATCAATCCCGAAGAAAGGCATTCGAGCGTTCCCGATTCTCCGCGGGACCTGTTATTCAAGGTCGCACGGGAAATGCATTTATTTTTCTCGATCTCGGACCTGGCCCTGCTGTTCCATGACCCACAGAACCCGGACTACCTGACCATGTATCAGGTTAATCTGGCCGAGCCCGCAAGTCGGTTCTCGATAGACAACAATAACAGTCAGGTTATCAAGAGTTTCGTCGACAAGCGCAGCCTCTGGATCGAGCCGGAAATTCCGGATTACAAGAAATCACCCATCTCCGATCGCCAGGTCATTCGCAGGCTGAATCATGATATTGCGCTGAGCTTTCCGGTCATGCACCAGAATGAAGTGCTGGGCACTGTCGTTATCGGTTGCCACAAAACGCAGAAAAACAACCTCGACAAACTTGCGGATATTATCTCCAGCTATCTCGAAAATCTCGCCGAAACCTGGTTGACGGTTAAACAGAGTATAAATCTGGAGACCCAGGCGCAAGGCTCGAGGGAGGAAAACAATCAAAAGGATATCGACAAATTGATACACGAAATCAGCAACCCCCTCAGCGTGATCGGAAATTACATCGATATTCTCAAGGGTAATGCCAGGGCGGGGGGCATCGAAAGCGGCAAGGAAATAGAGATCCTGCACGAAGAATTGCAGCGTATCCGTAATATCGTCCTGAATTTCAAGGAAGGCGACAAGGTGGAGACCCAGGGGGTCTACCTGAATGCCGAGCTGAAAAGCTGTATCCCGCTGTATGTGAAATCTACCTGCGACGACAAGGAGGTTCAAATCATCTGGAACCTCGATGGTACGGACGCCGAAATACAGATAACCCAGGATGCTTTCCGCCAGATAATACTTAACCTTGTGAAAAACGCGGTTGAAGCGCAGACTGACGATGCCGCGATAATCGTATCCAGCCAGAATTTTGCGAATCTCGGCGGGCGGAGTTACGCACAATTCTCGATTTCGGACAAAGGCAAGGGCATCGATCCAGAAACCCTGAAATCCCTGTTCTCCCCGCTGGCAAGCGCCAAAAAAGGCGCCGGCCGCGGACTTGGCCTGTCGGTGGTGGCCGAACTGTTAAGGAGGTTTGATGGCCAGATCAAGTATATGAAAAACGAAGTCGGCGGTGCTATGTTCGAAGTGTTGATCCCACTATCAGATAAACAGCAATCCGATAATTTTTAACCATGGAAAATTCCCCGATTAGTATCGAAGAAAATTCTCGACAGCAAGAAAAGCTCATCTCCTTCCTGGTGGTCGACGATGATCTACGTGCCAGGGAGAGCCTGGTTACGCTGCTGCAAAGACGCTGGCCCGATATCACCCAGGCCGAGGACGGCGAACAGGCCATAGCGCTGATCCAGCAGCGGCAATTCAACCTGGTAATACTCGATTTGAACATGCCCAAGAAATCGGGCGATCAGGTGTTGACCTTCATCCGGCAAAAGAAAATACAGACCACCGTAATCGTAATCAGTGGCGAGACCTCGATCAACAAGGTCACCGAGGCTGTTCGCCTAGGTGCCTACGATATTTTCAAGAAACCCTATAGCTTCGACGAGCTAGAGCACTCGATTCGAAACGCCCTCGACAAGCTCCTCGTCGAGGAGGAGAAGGCACAGATCCAGAAGCGCCTGGAACACTCCGAGCAACTGCATCGTTACATGGTAAATAATTCTCCCGACCTGATTTACATACTGAACCTGAAGGGCGAATTCAGCTTCGTCAACAACAGCGTAAAAAAGCTGCTCGGCTTCAAACGTTCCGACCTGATCGGCAGGCATTACAGCGAGTTTATCGCCGACGAGGACCGCATGAAAGCCGAGTACCTGTTCAACGAGCGCCGCCGCGAAAGCCGTTCCAACAGGACCATAGAACTCGGCCTCAAATGCAATACAGCGAATTCGTCAAAGCCTTTCGAAACCTCGACCTGCCCGATCGAACTGAACTCGATGGGGATTTACTCGGTGGACTCGAAAGGCTCGAAAAAGGTCAGCACCTACCAGGGCACCTACGGGGTTGCGCGCGATATATCGAGCCGCAAGAAAGCCGAAAAGCTGATTACCTACCAGGCCTACCACGACCTGCTCACCAAGCTGCCGAACCGCGCCATGTTGCTAGACCGGCTGGACCTCGCGGTCAAGCAGGCGTCGCGAACCGGCCAGACCCTGATCGTCATGTTTCTCGACCTCGACCGCTTCAAGCTGATCAACGACAGCTTCGGCCACGTGGTCGGCGATCAGCTGCTGGTCGAGGTCGCCGCAAGACTCAAGGCCGAGATCAGGACCGGCGATACCCTGGCAAGGCTCGGCGGCGACGAATTCATGCTGCTGCTGCCGCAACCGACCACCCGCATCCAGGCCGAGAGCGTCGCGCAGAAACTGATCTCCAGCCTGCAGCAACCTTTCTACCTGCGTGGTAAGGAAGTGTATATCAACGTCAGTATCGGCATATCGGTGTTTCCCGACGATTCGAACGATATCAATACACTGATCAAGAATGCCGACATGGCGATGTACGAGGTCAAGTCAACCGGCAAGAACGGCTACACCTTTTACAACGACAAGCTGGAGCATGCTGCCGCGGAAAAGATTTCGATCGAAAGCGGCCTCAGGAAAGCGCTCAAAAACGATGAACTGGAAATCTTTTACCAGCCGCAAATCGACATCAGGAGCCGGCGCATCGTCGGTGTCGAGGCGCTGCTGAGGTGGAATCATCCCCAGTTCGGGCTGGTCGAGCCGAACTACTTCATCGAGCATGCCGAGGAATCCCGCATAATCGAGCAACTAAGCGAATGGGTGCTGAAACGGGTCGCCACCGATTTGTTCGGCAACACGGAATTCGTCGACAGCGAAATAAAGGTCAGTATCAACCTGTCGGCGTCCGATATCCGGCACAAGGAATTCCCGGAAAGCCTGGTCGCGCTGACCCGCGAGCACGGCATCAGGCCGAATCGGCTCGAAATCGAAATCACCGAAAACATGTTCATGAGCGATATCCAGGCCTGCACCCACAAGCTGCAGGTATTGTCGAACAAGGGGATTTCGATAGCCATCGACGATTTCGGCACCGGTTATTCGTCGCTCAACTACCTGCGCGAATTACCGGTTCACACGATCAAGATCGATTATTCGTTCGTATCCGAAATCGAACATTCCAAAAAAGGAGCAGCGCTGGTCGCGGCGATCGTCGGCATGGCGCAGGGCCTCGGCATCGATATTATCGCCGAGGGTGTCGAAAACACCCGGCAGTCGGAGTACCTCGAGGAACTGGGCTGCAATGTCATGCAGGGCTATTTGTTCAGCAGGCCGGTCGCGGTAAACGAATTCCTCGGCAGGGTAGCGACGCAGCAGGAAAATCAATCCAGCTTTTCCAAGGTGTAAAACCCCGAGGATGGCGGCGACCGCTCGCACGTCGGCAACCGCAAGGTCGGCCACAGGATAAGTTATTCCCGACGCGACCCCGAAATCTTGATACCTGATAATCGATCGAGTCTGCGCAGTCTGGCCTGGCGTGGACATGGAGCACCGGCCAGTCTCACGTTACGGCGCCGCCGCGGGCCCGACGCTCAGGATTTGAACGGCTTGACGAAGGTTTCGTAGTATTGCTGCGCCAGTTTCTTGGCAAGGCCGATTTGACCCGGGGTCATACGGTTTTCGATTCTGCCGAGGTTTCGGCGCGCCCTGGACGAGTGCTGCGCCGCCGCCACCATGAACCAGGCATAAGCCTTGATATAGTCCTTCGGCAGGCCGTAACCCATCGCGTACATGGTGCCGATACGGCGCTGGGATTTGACGAAACCCTGCCTGGCGGACTGCAAATACCATTTGGCCGCGAGTCGATAATCGCGGGGATTGGCGCCCTTCACAAACATCTCGCCCATGCGATATTGCGTGACGCAGCTGCGGTCCTCGGAGTGCTTGTCCAAGATTTCATCCATCGAAACTTATCTATATATAGCAGATGATTTCGAGGAATTTTGCGAAGATGGTGCGCCAGCGGCCGCGGCGCGGGCCAATCAGCCGCCGATCAGGATGCGAGATCCAGCAGGTTCTTACCCAGCAGGTAACCGACCAGTACGAAGGAAACGATAATACCAAGCTTGGATGCCCAGTTCCGGTCGAGCGGCCATAACAGCTGCCTGTGATAAAGCTCGACCAGCCCCGAATCCTGTTCTTGCCGGATTCTCGGCCAGAGGTCCGGCAGGCGCTGTTGACGCGCGATGATCGTCGCCACCATCGGCGCGGCGACCAGGATCGGGACGACATAGCGCAACAGAACCTGGCCTGGATCGATGCCGTCCACCGTCTGCGAATACAGCGATGCAAGCGGCAATAACAGCACCAGTGAAAACACCCAGTAGACGTTGTTCCACGCGTGGTTCCAGCGCTCGAGCCCGAATTCGCGCAGCTTCGAATACGGATCGAGTCGCAGTTGCAGCCCTTCCCGGTTGAGTCCGGCGGCTCGCTCGAGTCGCCAGAAAAGGTAGCATATCAGCGCCAACTGGAGCGTCGCCAGGACGGCCATGACGCCTGCGGCGACCTGCTGAAAATAAACGGCGTAATTAAGCATTCGATTAGCGCGATACGATGGCGCTACAAACTCGACATCTGCTTTCGAGTAATCGGGTATCAGGTAAGCGATGTTGAAGTCGAGCTCGAGGTTATCGGCAAGCCTCAGACTGGAAAGCACCGTCTCGCAGGATCCTTCTTCGGAATTCTGGTATTTTTCAGCAATGTCTTTCTTGCTATTAATCTGGTTTTCCCTGGCCTTTTCGATATCCCTAACTTCCTGACTCATATCCGGTGCCAGTTCAAGAAGTAACCGACGAGAAGGCTCGATAGTCTCGGTTTCTTTTGTTTTGACGGGACTGCAGGCCTGGTATACGTCTCTTAAGTTCTGCGTATCGACGACGGTAATAACTAGTGAAATAGCGATCGCAGCACCGAGCAAGATCATCCGGAAACGACCCATTTGCTGACATAGCCGATCCACCTGCTCGGCGGTGGCCGGATTGCCGTCGCGGTCGCGGAGCATTTCATTCTGCTGCAGGTCCCTCCAAGCCTCGAGAAAGGGTGCCCAGGTCAGATGCACGAGCGCGGCCAGGAACAACCACCACAGGAAGAACAGCGACCAGTTGTATTTTTCGAGGTAGCCAGCGAAGTGCAGCTGCTTGTCGGTTCCAAAATCGAAGCTGGCGTGGATTCCCGTGGCAGCGGCAATGCCGAGCACCACCAGCGAATAGATCACCAGGGCTAAAGTCGATTTGCCTAGTGGTCCCAGACGACTGATCCGGTTCATCAGATGCATTATCCCAAGGTTAATCCGGCCCGAACAGGATACGGGTATCGAGGCGACATTTTAACTGATTGATCGATATTCATTTGAATCAAGTAAACTGTCCCCGGATTTGTTGATTGTCATCGAGGCCTGCCCATTTCGAGGCCTCGCGTAATGACGCCGCTTTGCCAATGTGCTGCCTGGGCCTGCTCAGGGTAATCCTGGCCCTCGTCTTTTTCCAGGCGCTCGGAAACACGCTCCCCGCCGATTCCCCATCCTTTCGTACCCATCCTGTATCCGAGCAGGTCGAAGTAAACGAAATCCGGATACCAGCTATCCGCGACCTTGATATATACCGACTGGAACTCCGCCTCCTCGCCGTTTATGGTCATAAACGTCGAAACCCTGCAAGTCGATCCGTTATTCGCAAGCCGGGCCCTGACCGGTCGTTCCATACCGGCCAGGTACAGGGGCCTGAGCTTAATCTCGATCTCGGTATCGCTCACGGATTCGACATAAAATCCGTAGGCGCGGCGCTCCCAGAGCCCGATCTCGCTATAAACGTGGTCGCCCTGCTCGAGATCGCGCCAGTATGACTCCACGTAGGGTTTTTTCCAGGTGCATGTCTCGCTTTTTACCACGGCGTCGTAGTGCACCTCGTTTGCGTTCAGGCTGCGTTTGATGAAAAACAGGTTTACCCCCGGCGCCAGGTCGGCGGCCGCGGCCAGGGCCGGGAACAGCCCAAGACCTGCAACCATCAGTCCCCATCTCAAAAATCTCACCCTGTCTCTCCATTATCTATTACGGGGACAGTTTACTTAATTCGTGGATTTTTTTCCGGGGACAGTTTACTTAATTCGTTGAGGGTGGCCTGTATTGCTCGATCTGTTCTCAGATTTTCTAGCAAGGTCCTGACCCGTCGATATGCCTGGCATTCCCTGTTTCCCTGTTTCCGCCGTTCCAGCCTTCCGAGCGTCGCTACGATCTCACTGGTCCGCGGTCCCGCAAGGTATGAGACAATCCCTGTTTCGAACCTTCAGTCGCGCATATTGTACGAGGCAGCAAACCATGCTCAAGCGTAATCCCAAACAGGACGTCGATGACGAATTCGGCTACGCCGCCGACGCACTCGGCATGGACCCCGACGACATGCGACGCCTCGGTCACAAGGTAGTCGACCTGGTAGTCGACCGCCTGATGCGCAAGAACGCCGAACCTGCCATCATCACCGGCGAACCCGCCGCGCTGATGGCGGCCCTCGGCGGACTTCTGCCGGAATCACCGCTAGACGCAGATGAATCGCTCGAATTGCTCGCCGAGGTGGCGCTCGCCTATCAACAACATGGCGACCATCCCCGCTATTTCGCAAGGGTGCCCGGCCCTAGTTCTTTCGCCGCGGTACTGGGCGAATGGATGGGCACGGGTTTTAACACGATCAGTGCCTCCTGGGGCGGCGGCTCGGGTCCGGCGACGGTGGAACTCGTTGTCATCGAATGGCTGCGCCAGATGATTGGCATGCCGCAGGGCACCGAGGGCGTGCTGTTATCGGGTGGCTCGATCGCCAACGTGACCGCGTTTCTGGCGGCGCGGGCGGAACTCGGACGGGGCGTTTCCTATTATACGGACCAGACGCACAGCTCGCTGCATCGCGACCTCGTGGCGATGGGCTGCATCGATGAACACATGCACAAAATGCCTAGCGACGACACCTACCGCATGTCGATAGAAACGCTGCGGCAAGCCGTCGCGGCAGACAAGGCCGCAGGCCTGCGCCCGGTGATGGTCATCGCGACCGCCGGCACCACCAATACCGGCGCCGCCGACCCGCTGCAAGAAATCGCCGATCTGTGCGAGCGGGAGAACATGTGGTTTCACGTCGACGCCGCCTACGGCGGTCCTGCGGCAATCACCGCGCAGGGGCGACGCTACCTACGCGGCATGGAGCGCGCAGATTCTATCGTGCTGGACCCGCATAAATGGCTGTTCCAGCCCTACGACCTCGGGATCTGCATGGTGACACGGCCCGGCGCACTGGAAAAGTGCTACGCGATGTCGCCCGAGTACCTGAAAGACGTGCAGGCAACCACCGGCGCGGTCAATTTCGGCAACCGTAGCCTCGAGCTGACGCGTCGCTCGCGCGCACTCAAGCTGTGGATGAGCCTGCGCACCTATGGCGCCGAGAGATTTCGCGCAGCGGTGCAGCGCGGCAATGAGCTCGCCGAATTCGCCGAGCGCCAGATCCGCAACCACCCCGAAACCTGGGACCTGGTAACGCCGGCACAGATCGGCGTGGTGACCTTCGCCTTCCGCGACTGGCGCCCGGGCGAACATGCAGCGGCCACGAAGACGGTTACCGATTCGGGTTTCGCCTGCGTTTCGTCGACGATGCTGCGCGACAGGAGCGTATTGCGACTCTGCACCATCAACCCGCTGACCACCGAAGCCGACATCGTGGAAACCATCGAACGATTGGCGCAGGCGCGGCCATCGTAAACAGGACACAATCCGAAACAATACCCGGGGCAAGGCTGGTTATCGCGATTGGTCGAAATCGAACGCTTCGAATCTGACGCAAAAACGGTAACATTATCAACCCATGCGAATCCAGCCATTCAACGACGCGCCCTTCGGCGCCAGCGTAGCCGACTTCGATTGTGCGGCGCCCGAATCCGCCGCGCTAGATGAGCTGCGGCTGGCCCTGCACCGGCACCAGCTGCTGCTGTTCCCCGACCAGCAACGGCTGACACCGCAACAGGAGGTGGCTTTTTATCGATCGATCGATACCAGTGGCAGCGGTGTCTGGCGCGACCAGGTCAACAATCCGTGGGAGGTTTACAAGGTCACGCTGGGGAACAGCGCCGGGACTTACCAGATCCCCGAAGAACCTGGAGTGCTGGTGCTCGGCAAGGGCGAGATCGACCACCACGGACTCAAGGTTTCGCTCGGCGGCGAACGCAACGCCTACGGTCGGGACCGGGATTCTCAAGTGCTTGGCGGCGGCGCGCTGCAGTGGCACATCGACGGAAGCTTCTACGGGCACGCCCCCTGTCGCTACACGCAAATGCGCTGCATCGAGGCACCGACCGGCAGCGGCCACTGGCTCGCATACGACGACGGCAGCGAAGACCGTTTATGGTGCGAAGCGGGTTCCACCGCGTTCGCGAGCGGCCGGCTGGCATTCGACCTGCTGCCAGCTGACGCCCGGCAACAGTGCCTGAACACCCGGGTCCATTATTGCAGTAACCCGTTCCAGGCAACCTACGCGCTCGGCAACAGCAATAACGGTTTGCGCGTGGTAGACCCGCAAGCGGAGAAGTCTTATCGGCAGGGAAAGGAGAAGGCGGGTGCGGCAGTCGACGATCCGCTGGTACAGGTTTACCCGCTGATCTGGACCTGCCCGGTCACGGGGCGGCAGGCGCTGATGCCTCATCCGCGTTGCCTGCACGCACTCGAACAACGGGGCCTGACCGGCGGTCATTTTCTCGGCGTAACCGAATCCAGATTCCAGGTAGAGGCATGGATGCGTCCCGCGATCGCCCCTGCGCTCGTCTACGTCCACGCCTGGCGGCCCGGCGACCTGGTGCTCTGGGATAATCGTTCGCTGTGGCATTCGGCGACCGGTAAATTGCCCGGTGAAGATCGCAGGGTCATGCATCTTACCGCGTTCAACGGCGACGACGCCCCGCGTTGTGTCACCGGCTGAAACTTGCCAGCTGTTTCACCAAAATCAATTTCGAACCTTTAAATTTTCCGACTGAATTGTAAACCGCTGCATCAAATCAGGCGTACTGTCTTATCATGGGCCGCACCTCGACCCACCACAACAAGGCGTGGTCACCACGCCCGGAGATAATGGGTGAACAAGGCATTGACTGTTATCGCGCTAGCTGCTGTTTTATTTCTGCTCCTCTTTGCTGTACTGGGCTACATTTCCCGTTCCGGCAAAGCGCCGGGGCTGCTCGACGGCGCGCTGAGTCCGTGCCCGGACAAGCCCAACTGCGTGTGCAGCGAGCATCGCGACGACAGTGCGCATTTTATCGAGCCGCTCCCGATCGCCGACACGCCCGTTGTGGTTGCCATGCAAAAGCTCGAAAAAATCATCTCCGCGCTCGGCGGAC
>JAOTTY010000328.1 GCA_029864185.1 Gammaproteobacteria bacterium | reverse complement strand
CGCAGACGTGGTAAACCGGCTCGGTTACCGTCTCGGCGACGAAATCGTCGTCGCGCATGGCGCCGGAGACGAAAGCTTCGTCACCCACGACGACAGGCCGTTTCGCGTGAGCGGCATCCTCGAAAGAACCGGGACACCGGTGGATCGCAACCTGATCATCAGCCTCGAAGGATTCGAGCAGATGCACGCAGACTGGAGATCTGGCGGTGGCGAGCACAGCCACGATCCGCTCGCGCACCGGGCCGGTGCGCTGGACGCCGAGCGCGAAATCAGCGCATTCCTGCTCGGCCTCGACTCACGCGCCACGGCGATCGGCATGCAGCGCAAGATCAACCAGTTCGATGCCGAACCGTTGAGCGCCATTCTGCCGGGGGTTGCGTTGCTGCAGTTGTGGGAGACCGTGGGCCTGGTCGAAGACAGCCTGCTTTCGATTTCCGTGCTGGTCGTCATCGTCGGCCTGTTCTCGATGCTGATCATACTGATGACGAGCATGAACGAGCGGCGCCGGGAAATGGCGATACTGCGTTCCGTTGGCGCGAGACCGGGACAGGTCCTTGCGCTGATGCTCGGCGAAGCGCTGTGCATTACCCTGGCGGGAATCCTGCTGGGAATCGCGCTGGTCTACGGTTCGATCATGCTGGGACAGGGCTGGATGGCGCGGGAATTCGGATTGTTCATCCCGCTGCAATGGTTGTCGCCAGGGCAGATTGGCATCCTGTTACTGGTGGCTCTGTCGGGGGTTATAATCGGCCTGATTCCCGGTATCCGGGTTTATCGCTATTCGCTCAGCGACGGCATCAGCGTGCGCGTTTAACTGCCAGGTAAGAAAATCATGAAACTTAGTATCGTCTCCACGTTGGCCCTGGTCGCAAGCCTCGCGACCGGCGGCCACGCGAACGCTTCGAAGCCGCAGGAACTGGAATGGGATGACCTGGTGCCCGCAGAAGCCGAGTTCGACGATCCGTTTACCCGGCTGGACGAAGATCAACTGTTCGAGCTGACGCTGGTGGCGCAAATTCGGGACCAGCTGGACGCCGGCGAGCAGCTCGACGCGAACAAGCTCAAACTCTATCACGACCGGATCGAAAGCCTGCAAGCGGATGATATCGACGTCGAGGGCCTGCTGGCGATGCGGGAAACGGTAGCACGCGAACGCACCGCGAAGACTTTACTCGCCAACCAGCAGCTAGACGGCAAACAGGTGCGCATGCCCGGTTACCTGCTACCGCTGGAGTACGAGGGCAAGAAGGTCACCGAATTTCTGCTGGTGCCTTACGTCGGCGCCTGCATTCATACGCCGCCACCGCCACCGATCCAGATCGTACATGTGAAATCGAGGCAGGGCTTCGAGACCGACGGCGGACTGTATACGCCGGTGTGGGTGTCTGGTCTGATGAAAATCCGGCAGATGCGTTCAAACCTGAGCCTGGTCGACGGCTCTTCCGACATTACGAGCGCCTACACGATCGACGCCTCGAAAGTAGAAATTTACGACTAGCCGGGCTGGCCCGGACCTCTTTGGCGGTTTGCGCGCGGATTCGTTTCTCGAAACACTCGACTTCGACCGCGATTTCATCGCGTGGCGGCGTCGCTGCCTTTTGGCGCGGGCCGGGCCGCGGGCTGCTGGCCATGATGCTCGACGTAATGCCGGCCCAGACTCTTGGTGTCCTCGCCGCGCACCACGCGGATCGTGCGCTGAAACATCAGGTTGGTCGGAATCTGGTATTCGTTGTCGACACCCTCGGCGTCGGAGTAGCTCAGGCTGACGTAAATCAGGTTGATCCCGGTGACCTTGCCGGCGGCAACGATATTATTTTCGTTTTCGCGCATCTCGATCCAGTCCCCGATCCGAAACGGCTGGAACAGGTAGAGTAGCAGCGAGCAAAGCCCGTTGCTGAGCACGCTCCAGTAGGCGAAAAAGGCGACCGCGGCCACCAGCGCGAACGCGGACAGGCTGGCCAGCACCTCGCCCGCGCTGAAACCGAAAACGCGCATGACTACGATCACCGCTACCAGCACGATCAGCCAGCGCCCGGCGGAAACGACCATCGGGTGATAATCGTCCGAAATCAGGCTGCCGATACTTCTGGAAGATATCAACCTGGGAAAAACGTACCAGCAGATCGACGCGATCGCCAGCGCTGCAGCTACCTGTAGAACGTCGTACACGAGCCAACTCCGTTAACTGGAAAACCGCTATTATGCCCGAGATGGTGCTGCGAAGGCGATCGATGAACTGTCGAGTCGATGAACCGCGGGGTCGGAGAAACAGGGTGACATTCAGCCTGATACGCTGCCGGATAGCGGAGGCGACGAGGTCGTCACGGGATAATTTTCCTTGTACTATCAAAATCCAGTCGACTACCATTATCCAACCCTGGTCGGGACTAGCATATCAGGCGATGCCTGGCCCATTGAAGGATGAAGATGCAAGCCATGAATGAATACTACCGAAAAATTTTAGCCGTTTTGCCAGGCTTGATTTTGCTCGGGCTGATGTTGCCCGGCCCGGTAAACGGCCAGTCCAGCAGCGACAGGCCGACATTGGTCGACCTGTGGAAGCCCGGCGATGGCGGCCAGCGTATGCGTATACGCGGACGCGTCACCAGCCTCGACGGTCGCCCGGTGCCCAACGTGGTGATCAGATTTCGTCACGCCGACAGCGAGGGCATCGACTGGAGTTATCACCTGGGCGATGTGATCGCCAACGAAAAGGGCGTCTACCAGTTCGGCTCGGTTATTCCGGGCAACAGTCATCGGCTCAGCCACGTGCATGTCACCGTCGATCATGACGGCTACGAATACCTGGAAACCGAGTTTTATTTCAAGGACGACCCGAAGGCCGACGAGGACGACCCGAACGCGATCTTCCTCGAGGCCGGCACCGTGGACGGGGAAACGATGATGTACGGCCGCTACGATATCACGCTTGTTCCGCGCTGAATCGAATCGGATGACGGTTGACTCGATTCGCCAATTGCCGCAGTCGTCGGTATCGCGGTTACCCCGATATTAATAAGTAAACTGTCCCCGTAATTACGCGCCGGCGGAGCAGCTTATCCGGGTACGACAATCGCTCGTCTATGCTACCATCGCGCTGACGATCGATGTCATTTACCCACCGGAGGTGAATCATGTTTGAAACGACGATTGCCGGTAGTTTACCGAAACCGGAATGGCTGGCCGAACCGGAAAAACTCTGGGCACCCTGGCGCCTCGAAGGCAGCGCGCTGGAGCGGGGAAAGCGGGACGCGGCGATGGTCTGGATCAAGGAGCAGGAAAGCGCCGGCATCGACATCGTCTCCAATGGCGAGCAGTTCAGGGAACATTTCGTGCATGGTTTTCTCAGGAAAATCGAGGGCATCGACTGGGACCGGATGACGACCATGGGCATCCGCGACAATCGTTACGACGCCGATGTTCCGACGGTGACCAAAATGCTGGACCGAACCGCGTCGGTGCACGCAGACGAAGTCGAGTTCTGCCGCAGGTATACCGACCGGAAAATGAAATTCACGCTGCCGGGTCCGATGACGATCTGCGATACGATCGCCGATGAATTTTACGGCAGCCGCCCCGAGATGGCGATGGCGTTTGCCGAACTGCTGAACCGGGAGGCGCGAGAACTGGAGGCGCTGGGGATCGACGTCATCCAGTTCGACGAACCTGCTTTCAACGTATTCATGGACGACGTCAAGGACTGGGGCATCGAGGCGCTGCATCGGGCGAGCGAAGGCCTGACCTGCAAGACCGCGGTGCATATCTGCTACGGATACGGTATCGCGCAGAACCTGGAATGGAAGGAAACCCTCGGCAACGAATGGCGCCAGTACGAAGAGATTTTCCCGGCCCTGAACGAGAGCAACATCGACCAGGTTTCGCTCGAGTGCGCCAATTCGCACGTGCCGATGTCGCTGATCGGCCTGCTAAAGGACAAGCAGGTGATGGTCGGCGCGATCGACGTCACCAGCAATACCGTCGAAAGCCCCGAGCAGGTCGCGGAGACCATTGCCGAGGCCTGCAGGTACGTTGCGCCGGAACAGG
>JAOTTY010000327.1 GCA_029864185.1 Gammaproteobacteria bacterium | reverse complement strand
ATTTCCCTACGACAAGTTGCGATATTGATATTATCAAATTATTGAAAAGCCACTTGATCAGTTATTTGATTGTTGGGTAAATCTCTTTCAAATATTTGACCTCCATCAATTTACAACGGTTTATTTGGAAGATCGGCTGCCATTTTTAAATTTCCAGGGAGGGAGCGTCGATATAATTCGACATATTACCCGCTAAGCTGACATTGGATTTCTATTGCTCTCGAAATATGGCCGGCTATCCCGATATCAGTTTTCGGTTGCCTATGGCGGCTCAATCTTTCTCGAAACCCGGCAGGCTGACGAAACGAGACCATTCGACAGGCATTTGCAGACAATATTGATCGGAGTCAATCGTCGGCGAGGTTTTTGCTGTAGAAAATAATCTATTGATTCGTTATCAGTGCGACCCGAATCAACAGGATCAAGGTCACTACAAACGATATCTGTAGCTTATTTGCATAAGAGGTCGTTGTCGTCACGATGAAAACATCACAGCATCACTATCCCCGGAAAGCGCCGAAAGCCGCACCACCGTACCGAATACCACCGCGATGCGCGGCAAAGGCGCCGGGACGCGCGTTAACGACGATGAATCGACGCGACGGGCAAACCCTTTAGGCGGACGGTTCGATGTTTCGTATCCGGTTTCATGGACGCGGCGGTCAGGGAATGAAAACGGCGAGCCGTATCCTCGGTAGCGCATTTTTCAGTGCCGGCTACGAAATCCAGGATGCCCCGCGTTACGGCGCCGAACGCCGCGGCGCACCTATTTTTGCCTATGTGCGCGCGGACAAGACCACGATCAACGAGCGTGGCATTATCGATCACCCCGACCTGGTCGTCGTCGCCGATGACAGCCTGGTGGGAATGCCCGCCGCGGGGGTCGTCCAGGGTGTCGATGAACATACGGTGTTACTGATCAATAGCCATGAAACTGCCGCCACCTGGCAGCAGCGCCTGAACACCAGGGCCAGCATTATAATCCTGGCCGCACGCGAAGACGTCGAAGACCGTGCCGAATTGCCCTATATCGGAAGCCGTTGCGCAGCTGCGGCCGCGGCCCTGACAGGAGTAATTTCGCGTGACATTCTTATCGCCGCCCTGACCCTCGAACTCGAGCACCTGGATGATGAGGTGGTGCAGCAAAACATCGCTATTGCCTCGAGCGTATTCGAAGATTTGTCTAAGCAGACCGGTATGGTCAAGCCAGCGGGGCCGACATCGGCATCGGATTATACCCGGCCGGATTGGGTTTCGCTGCCGTTTGAAACGGCCGAGATTTCGGCACTCGCGATTCATTCCGGCGTCACCAGCATCGAGGTACGTACCGGCCTGTGGCGTACCATGCGCCCGGTGATCAATTACGATAATTGCAGCGGCTGTGCATGGATTTGCGGCACCTACTGTCCGGACGGCGCGATTGACCTGCGCGCCGATGGCTACCCAGAGATCGATTACGACCATTGCAAGGGGTGCCTGGTTTGCGTTGCGCAATGCCCGCCGCATGCCATCGAATCGATTCCCGAGTATCTCGCCCAGGAACAGGAAGCAGGAGAACAGCGATGACGCGCAGGTTGATGACCGGCAACGGTGCCGCCGCCTGGGGCGCCAGACTGGCGCAGGTGGATTATATCCCCGCTTTTCCGATTACGCCTCAAACCGAGATAATCGAGGATCTGGCGGCGTGGATCGATCGTGGCGAACTGGATGCACGCCTGGTTATGCTCGAGTCGGAGCACTCGATGATTACCGCGGCCGCAAGCGCAGCGTCATCCGGGGTACGCGCGTTTACCGCAACCTCGAGCCAGGGACTGCTGTACGGCATGGAAATGATTTACACGGTGGCGGGCTGGCGCACGCCGTTTGTCATGATCAACGTCTCGCGTGGCCTGGCGTCGCCGATTACGCTGGAGCCGGATCACAACGACATCATGGCCGCGCGAGACAGCGGCTTTCTGCAGATCCATTGCGCAACCTGCCAGGAAGTCGTCGACAACGTACTGATCGCTTATCGACTGGCCGAGCACGCGGAGGTGCGCGTGCCGGCGATCGTCAACCTCGACGGATTTTATCTTTCTTTTACGCGCGAACCGGTAGATCTGCCCGATGCAGCAAGGGCCGCCGACTTTGTCGGCGAATACGATCCCGAAAACCTGCAGTTCAAGGGAAATACGCCTTTAAGCCAGGCCGTGGCCGTGATTGGCGGGGGCCCCTATTCGTATTTTCGCTACCAATCTCATCTCGCCGTGCAACAGGCGCTCGCGGTTTACGGCGAAATCGCAGACGACTTCGCTAGGACCTTCGGGCGCCGCTACGACGTGGTCGACGGTTTTTGCATGGACGATGCCGAGTATGTCTTCGTCATGGTGGGGTCGTTTTCCACCAAAGCACGCGATGCCGTCGCCAGTCTGCGCGCGGCGGGAAGGAAAGTGGGCCTGCTGCGCCTGTGCCTGTTTCGCCCGTTTCCGCAACAGCGCGTCAGGCAACTACTGCAGGGACGGCGCGGGGTCGCCGTTATCGATCAAAACATTTCGATGGGTATGGGCGGCGTGCTGCACAGCGAATTCGCGACCGCGCTATATGGCACCAGGGATGCGCCGGTTCTGGCCAGTTACATCGGTGGTCTGGGTGGTCGAGACATCAGCCAGCAGGAGTTTTTTGCCATAGTCGACGAACTGCAGCAGGCCTGCGACAGCGGTAAACCCTTAGCCGCGCGCCTGCTGTACACGCAGAACGAACTCACCGAAATGCGGAAACTGCAGGCCATCGCGCAGGCCGAGCACGCGGAAATCCACCAGACTTGAGGCGATCAAGATGATCAAGCAGTCCCCCGTTCATTTCCATCGCATGAAAGACATGCCCTCGACCCATTTGCTCGGCACCGGCACGCCGACCTGCGCGGGCTGCGGTGGGCTCGAAACGCTGCACACCATGTACGACATTCTCGGCGAAAAAACCGTGTTCGTTAATGCCGCGGGTTGCATGACGCTGTTATCGGTCTACCCGTTCACGCCGTTTCGCGGGGGCTGGCTGTACACCGCGATGGCGTCGGCGCCGGCCGGCGCCCAGGGTGTACGCGACGCCGTCGACATCCTGTTGCAGAAAAAAAAGCTAACGGCCGACGAAAATGTGGAAGTGGTCGTAATCACTGGTGACGGTGCCGCCTATGGTATGGGGATGTCGGCGACCTCGGCGGCGATGGACCGCAATCTTGATTTCATCTACCTGTGTTACGACAACGAGGGCTATGGCAATACCGGCCAGCAATATTCGGCGGCGACACCGCATGCCGCGCTCACGTCTACCAGCAAGGGATCGCACGGCTACCCGGGCTACAAGAAGGATCTTTTCTCGATCTGGGCCGCGCACAGGCCGGCTTACGTGGCAACCATCATTGCCGCGGAACCCCTGGACCTGGCAAAAAAAATCGAGAAACTGCAAACCATGACCGGACCGCGCATGTTGATTTCACTGGCGCCATGCCCGACCGGGTGGGACTACGATCCGCAACTCAGCGTGGAAATCGGACGGCTCGCGGTTCAGACCGGGGTCTGGCCACTGAAGGAGTACGTCGATGGCGAAGTTCGCCACACCAGGGTCCCGCGCGAGCGCAAACCCGTCGAGGAATACTTGAAGTTACAGGGTCGCTTCAGGCACCTCTTCCACCCGCACCGGGATGAACGGTGCATCGCCGAAATACAGGCCCGCATCGATCAATACTGGAGCGAAGCCGCAGGCAAATGAACGCGACGGCGTTCAGCCGCCTGCCTTACGCCTGAGCGGGTCGGCGCAGCGGCCCCTGCAAATCGGGCACCCATGCCCCTCCTCGAGGGAATCGGGAACAGGTAGTCGAGTCAGCCCTTCTCGCGTCTGCCGCCCTCTTCCCGATCGAGTATCCAGGCTACGATTTCACCGGTGTCGAGGATATCCCTTTGCGGATTCCATTCCCGGCCGGGTGCGAGCAGGCGATCTCTCGACGACGAGCTGTCGCCGGCCAGGTCCGCCTCGGCGCCTGCGCGCACGGCCCGAATTCGGTCCTGCCAGAGCTTCATGTTTTCTGGCGTCAGGTC
>JAOTTY010000326.1 GCA_029864185.1 Gammaproteobacteria bacterium | reverse complement strand
CTGTCGGTCCTGGCCGAAATGGTGCGTGCACGCCGTGGAGAAAAAAATGCGCCTCAGGCAGCGATGGTTTCGCCGCAAGCAGTCGCTACCGAGGAAGGCGGAGGTTGCTGCGGTGGCTGACGCCAGGCCAAAAATCGCCGCGATAGTGCTCGCCGCCGGTTCATCGCGGCGTATGGGCGCAAAAAATAAGCTGCACTTACCGATCGAAGGCGTGCCGTTGCTGCGGCGCAGTCTGAAAATACTGCTCGCCTCGAATATCGATGAGGTTGTCGTGGTGCTAGGACACGATCACGAAAGAACCCGGGCGTTGGTAGACGACCTGCCATTACAGCTCGTCCACAACCAGGACCATAGCTCTGGACAGATGACTTCGGTGCATTGTGGCCTGGCGTCGCTAAAAGAGAGTTATGACGGCGTGATAATCGCTCTAGGCGACCAGCCGGCATTATCTGTCGCCGATATAAACTACCTGATCGACGCCTATCGCAATCGCAGTTGCGGGGAAGTTGCCGTCCCGACTTTTGCAGGCGAACGTGGCAATCCAATTATCATCAGCGAGAACTGTCGTGCCGATATCCTCGCCGGTAACCGCAATCTGGGTTGCCGCAAGTTTATTGAAAATAACCCGGAGTTGGTATGCCGAGTCGAAATGCCCAATCCCGGCGTTGTAATCGACCTGGATACGCCGCAACAATACGCAGATTATTGTGAGTCGCAGTTATCCGCTGACTCTTCCGGGATGAGACTACAGGTAAATTAATTATGGCGAAGGAATTTCTCGACCATCTGCTCGCGATACGCGAAAAAAATGTCCCCTACGCGGTTGCGACCGTAATCGATGTAGTAGGTTCGACCTCGGCAAAGACCGGCGCGAAAGCGCTGATCGACCAACATGGCCAGGTGGTAACCGGCTGGATTGGTGGTGGTTGCGCCGAATCCAGCGCCTGTGAGGCGGCACTGAGAAGTATCGAATCCGGTGCAACCGATATCCTCGAGATCGATCTTGACGATGAAGTGCTGGGCGCCGGCATGCCCTGTGGAGGCCATATGCGAGTCTATATCGAGCCTGTTATCCCGAAGCCGTCGGTATGGATCATGGGCCATGGTGAAGTCGCCGAGTACATCAGTCGCCTGGCTGACATGATGGGTTTTGCGGTCATCGTCAACGATGCCATGGCCACGCACGACAAGTTTCCGGAAGCAACGCGGCTGATAGTCGATGATATTGATTACAGCGAGTTGACCCCCGTCGCTGGCGATTTCGTCGTGATCGCCACGCAACACAAAGGTGACCACGAATCGATGTCGAGGGCGCTTAAATCCGACGCGAGGTACATCGCACTTATCGCCAGCCGCAAGCGTTCGCGCCTGGTGATGGATTATCTGCGCAAGAAGAATTTTTCCGAGGAAGATATCAAGCGTGTAATGGCGCCCTGTGGTCTTGATATTGGCGCTCGCACGCCCGCTGAAATCGCGCTTAGCGTAATCAGCGAAATCGTGCTGGTGCGCCGCGAGGCCAGCGGTGTACGCATGCGCGATACGCTACACCTTGAAGTCCCCTCGCCCAAGGCTGCTACTGGTGGAACCGGTTCCACGTAAGTCGGAATTATCGCGAGACCCGGTTGCGGTTGATTTTGAAGCGTTGCGGGCTGACTTCCCGATCTTCGCAACTGGCCAGCAGCCGCTGCATTATCTAGACTCTGCTGCCAGTGCTCAAAAACCCGCTTGTGTCATCGAATCGATCAACCAATGCTACAACCACGATTACGGGCCGGTTCACCGGGGTCTTTACCCACTGGCCGAGAGCGCCAGCGAACATTACGAGGCGGCACGACGAACGATAGCTCATTTTATTAATGCCGCGCACCCGGACCAGATCGTATTTACCCGTTCGGCAACCGAATCGATCAACCTCGTGGCGCAGGGCTGGGCGGCCCGGCACCTGCAACCTGGTGACGAAATCTGGGTGAGCCAGATGGAGCATCATTCCAATTTTCTGCCCTGGCAGCGCGTATGCAAGAATCGCGATGCCAGGCTGCGTATTATCCCCCTGGACAGCGAAGGCCTGATTGACCTGGAGAAGTCGAAAGGCCTGTTTGGCAAGAATTCGCGCTTGATTGCAATCACCCAGGTGTCGAACGTGCTCGGCACGATAAATCCGATCAGGGAAATTGTCGCCAGCGCAAAACAACACAATATTCCGGTGCTGGTCGACGCAGCGCAGTCGGTCGGGCATATGCCGGTAGACGTACAGGATCTCGATTGCGATTTCCTGGCCGCATCCGCGCACAAGATGTGCGGACCTACCGGCATTGGATTTTTATATGGCAAATCCGACCGACTGGCCGCGACCGAACCGCTGTTGCTCGGCGGCGGCATGGTCGACGAGGTAAACATCGATAGCAGCAGCTGGGCAGAAATTCCCGCGCGTTTCGAAGCGGGCTCGCCGAACCTTGCCGGCGCCGTTGGCTTTGCCGCGGCGGCCGATTATCTGCGCAACATCGGACTGCGGGCGATCGAGCAGCAGGTAAAGAGCCTGATGCTACTCGCCTACGAGAAATTATCGAGTATCGGTGGCATTCACCTGTATGGCCCTGCCCCGGGGTTGAACCGCGGTGGGATTATATCTTTTAACATTGGCGGTATTCATCCGCACGACATTGCCCATATTGCCGCTGAACACGGCGTCGCAATACGCGCCGGCCACCATTGTTGCCAGCCTTTAATGCAGCATCTTGGGGTGTCGAGCACCGCCCGGGCCAGCTTCAACCTCTACAATAACGAACGCGATATCACGGCACTGGTGGCGGCAATTCTCGATGCAAAGCGCATCTTGGGTCACCGATGAGTAACGACGGCGTTTATAAAGAGGTGTTGCTCGACCATTTTCATAATCCACGCAACAAGGGCAAGCTGGACGATATGGACATCGTAAGGCGCGGTAGCAATCCGCGTTGTGGCGACGAAATCGAGGTCGGGATAGCCTGTGATAACGAGGTGCTGGAAACGGTACGATTTCGTGGCAGGGGCTGCTCAATCTGCCTCGCCTCCGCATCGATAATGACCGAATGCACCACTGGCCTGAAGCTTCAGCAGGCGCGACAGCTGATCGCACAATTGCAGCAGTGGTTTAACAATCCCAATAGTGAAATGCCTCCAAAGGAAAACCTCGCCGCTCTCGGGACCATTCGGCAACATCCGGCCCGCAAAAAATGTGTTTTGTTGGCCTGGCAGGCACTCGACGAGACTCTGGATGGGATCGAAGATCGGAACTAGGAAATAATCCTCGGACTCCTGCGATCGCAACCAAATAGTCCGTATTGACGTGACGGCAGCCGGGGCCACACGGGCCCGAGAAGAGTTGGTGCCAGGGACGGAATCGAATCTTAGATTTAAATTCTTGATTTAATTAATTATTTTTGATTTCTATAATCAATAGTTACAACACTTATACCATCAATATTCGGGTATGATCGAAGTTATTCTTAACCTTTGCCAAGGTTTATTTGATCTTTACATAAAATCGCGAAAGCGGACGCTCAGAAATTTGCGTCGGGCGGCAAAAACCGACCCAAAGTAGCCGCTTGGGTGCACGTAATCATTCAATGTGGCTCGAATTACGGGGTATTTTCAGATGGTCTGCCCGAACTCGATCCAACAAACCTATCCCGCCTCCTGGCGGGATAGATTCAGTAGTGTGATGTTGGCAAGGCGCTAATTGAAAGCTTCGTCGAACAGATTAGTGACAGCTTTCCAGGCCCGAGCGTCAGCACGTTTGCTGTATGCGAGGTTTGGGATGCCTCTGCTGTCGGCCTTTGGTGTGGTAAAGCTGTGGCGGGTATTTGAATAAACGACAAGCTGATAGTCCATATCGACCCCCGAACTGCCCGCAATAAACTTTTCGATTTTTTCTGGTGCGGTAGATTTGTCGTCAGCGCCAACAAGAATCAGCATCTTGGGTTTGACTGACTTTGTGCCCTCTGGGGGTGGCTCTATCATTGCCGTTGCAATACCAACTGCAGCCTTAACGTCCTGCCCCCAATACGACATCTTAATTGCGGTTGCAGCACCGAAACT
>JAOTTY010000325.1 GCA_029864185.1 Gammaproteobacteria bacterium | reverse complement strand
CAAGGGTTATAATGTCCCCCCCCATTCAGAGGCATCCTCGATAATGCGAAATCATCAGCTTCCCGGCCGTTCGGTCGTCATGTCAACCGAAGCCATGGCGGCAACCAGCCAGCCGCTGGCAACCGAGGCCGCGCTGCAGGTGCTGCGCGAGGGTGGCAACGCGCTCGATGCGGCGATTGCCGCGAGCGCCGTGCTGTCGGTGGTAGAAACCTATTCGTCCGGGATCGGTGGTGACTGTTTCATTCTTTACCACGAGTCGTCCACGGGGCAGTTACACGCCCTGAACGGCAGCGGACCCTCGCCGGCGGCAGCCGACATCGACACCGTGCGCGCGCGCGGATACCAGACCATGCCGGACCAGGGCATACTCTCGGTCACGGTGCCCGGGGCGGTCGACGCCTGGTACCAGGCCAACCGCAAGCTCGGCAGGCTCGATTTCGATAAATTGCTGCAGCCGGCGATCCACTACGCCGAAAATGGTTACGCGGTGTCGCCGGTGATCGCCCACAACTGGAAAAAACACGAGGCGGTGCTGATGCAAACCCCGGAAGCCAGCGCCGCGTATCTGGTCGATGGCAAAGCGCCGATCGCCGGCACCATTCACCGCCAACCCGATCTCGCGCGCAGCCTGCGAACGATTGCGGCCAGGGGTCGCGACGGCTTCTATCTCGGCGAAATCGCCGAAGAAATCGTGCGCTACAGCGACTCGGTGGATGGATTATTCACGCTCGATGATCTTGCCGGATACCGCTCCGAGTGGGTCGAGCCGATCAGCTGCGATTATCGCGGCTACGAGGTTTTCGAAATACCGCCCAACGGCCAGGGCATCACGGTGCTGATGGCGTTGCAAATCCTGGCGCAAACCGATGTTTCGAGACTCGAGCATCTCGGCGCCGACCACGTCCACCTGCTCAGCGAGGCCTTTACGCTCGCGATGGCCGAACGCGACCGCTTCGTCGCCGACAGCCGCTTCGAACCGCTGCCCGTCGCGGAAATGCTGTCCGCCGGGTTCGCGCAAAGCCAGTTTGAACGCATCGACATGAACCGGGCACTATCGCAGCCGGTGGTATCGGCGCTGCCGAATCACCGCGATACGGTTTATTTGAGCGTGGTCGACAGGGACCGCAATGCCTGCTCGTTCATCAACAGCGTTTTTTATTCCTGGGGCAGCGGCCTGGTGGCCGGCTCCACCGGCATTAATTTACAGAATCGGGGCGCCGGTTTCGTGCTCGAGGAGGGCCACTTCAACCAGCTCGAACCGCGCAAGCGGCCGCTGAACACGATCATTCCATCGATGGTCTATCGCGACGGCAAGCCGGTGCTCAGCTTCGGCGTCATGGGCGGTCAGTACCAGGCGATGGGACAGACCTATGTGCTGTCGAACTGGATCGACCACGGCATGGATATCCAGCAGGCGCTCGACGCGGCGCGCTTCATGCTGTACGACGGCGTGCTCGACGTCGAGGTCGGCGTGCCCGAAGAAACACGGCAGGGACTGGTCGGCAAGGGCCATATCGTAGTCGAGGACGACGGCCCGCACGGCGGCGGGCAGGCGGTCGTGATCGACTGGGAACAGGGCACGCTGCACGGCGGCTCCGATCCGCGCAAGGACGGCTGCGCGATGGGTTACTAGTGCCGGGATCCGGACGGCGGCTAGCCCCTCTCGGGATTTATTCTTATCGGTTCGAAAAATCAGGAAATGGCATGAAAGCAATAATCCTAAGCAAATTCGGCGGACCCGAAGTCATGCAGTATGGTGACGTCGAAAAGCCCTCGCCGGGCGCCGACCAGCTGCTGGTCCGGGTCATGTATACCTCGGTGAACCGTCCGGACGTGATCCAGCGGATGGGCAACTACCCGCCGCCACCCGGCGACTCCGAAATTCTCGGGCTCGAGGTAGCGGGTGTGGTCGAGGCGACCGGCGACAACACGACCCGCTTCCAGCCCGGCGACCGCGTGGTCGCGCTGGTCGGCGGCGGCGGTTATGCGCAGTACGCGCTCGCGCGCGAGGATCACAGCATGGCGATCCCGGATTCGGTCCATTTCGAACAGGCCGCCTGTATCTGCGAGACCTATATCACCGCTTATTTGAACCTGTTCCTGCTCGGTGAACTGCAGGGCAGGAAATCGGTGCTGATACACGGCGGCGGCGGCGGCGTGGCGACCTCGGCGATACAGCTATGCAAGGCGCTGAGTCCCGACACCGAGGTGATCGTGACCGCGTCCAGCGGCAAGCTGGATCGCGTACGTGACCAGGGTGCCGATCACGTCATCGATTACCGTGAACAGGATTTCGCCGAGGAAATCCGGCGCATCACCGGAAAACGCGGCGTCGACGTCATCCTCGACCATATCGGCGCGCAATACCTCGAATCCAATATGAAATCGCTGGCGCTCGCGGGCACGCTGATGCTGATCGGCGTCATGGGCGGCATCAGGGCCGAGCTGAACCTGGCGACGATGATGGTCAAACGGCAGCGCATCATCGGCTCCGTGCTGCGTTCCAGACCGGTCCACGAAAAGGCGGCGATCATCGATCAGTTCGAAACCAGCGTGATGCCGCTGTTCGCGGCCGGCACCATCGAACCAATGATCAGCGCCCGCTTCCCGTTGCGGGATGCCGCAGAGGCGCACCGGCTGATGGAAAAGGGCGGCCATTTCGGCAAGATAATCCTCTCCAACCAGGACGCCTGACCGTCATCCCCGAGCAAACGGGGATCCTGCCGCCCGCCGACCCGGATCGCAGCCGGGCGCGTGGCCGGGCGACGACGTAACCGTTGCTCAGGGCCAGATGCCGCGCATCAGGGTTGCGTGCATGACGCGCTCGATCGAGATCACCAGCGCAACGGTGCGAAAATCCGGAACGCGTTCGGGCGCCGACTCTTCGCCGACCACGAACGCCTGCCAACGATTGAAGACCGCGTCCGTGGCCGCGTAAAGTTTGGCGCACATTTTTGCGGTGGTGGTATCGTAGTCCCACTGTTCGTTGACCTGATTCTGCACCCATTCGTAGTAGCTGACCGTGACGCCGCCCGAGTTCGCGAGAATGTCGGGTAATACGTATATCCCGCGCTCCTGCAATATACGGTCTGCCGCCGGCGTGGTGGGGTTGTTCGCTCCCTCGACAACCAGCCTGGCCTTGATGTTGGCTGCGTTGCCGGCGTGTATCTGGTTACCCAACGCCGCCGGCAGCAGGACGTCGCAGTCCAGTTCCAGCAGTTCGTCGTTGCTAATAGCCGTGGTACCGGCCATGCCGACCACCGAGCCCTGTTCTGCCTTGTGCTTCTGGACTGCTGCCGGATCCAGCCCGGCTTCGTGGTGGATACCCCCTTTGCTGTCGCTGATCGCGACTATTTTCGCGCCTTCACGATGAAAAGCGTCCGCCGCAACGGCGCCCACATCGCCAAACCCCTGGATCGCCAGGCGCATCCCCGCGACATCCTGGTAATCCGGGATCAGCGCCTTGGACAGAAAACGCTGGGTGACGAACAGGCAGCCGTTTCCGGTTGCCTCGTGGCGGCCGTACGAGCCTCCCATCTCGACAGGCTTGCCGGTCACCACCGGCCGGTTGTTGTATCCGGGATGCAAAATGTCGTAGGTATCGAAAATCCACGCCATCGTCTGCTCGCCGGTGTAGAGATCGGGTGCAGGAATATCCTGGTGCGGTCCGAGCTCGTCGAACAGCTCGGAGGTAAAACGGCGGGTGATACGGCGCAGCTCTCTTTCGCTCAGGCGCTTGGGATCGCAGACCAGGCCGCCCTTGGCGCCGCCGAAGGGGATGTTGACCAGGGCGCACTTCCAGGTCATGAGCTTTGCCAGGGAGATGACCTCCGCCATGGTGACGTCCGGGTGGTAGCGGATACCGCCCTTGCTGGGACCGAACACGCGATTGTGTATGACGCGGTATCCCTCGAAGCTTTGCACGCTGTCGTCGTCCATTTCGACCGGGAAATTGACGATGTTGACCCGCTTCGGTTTTTTGAGGAATTCGATCAGCCCTCTTTTCAGGCCCTTGACGTACTTTGACGCCTGATCGAATTGACGATCGCTAATCGCGATGGGATCGAGATCTTCGATCTGGTTTTCC
>JAOTTY010000324.1 GCA_029864185.1 Gammaproteobacteria bacterium | reverse complement strand
TCATCCCCGCTTGCGCGGGGATGACGCGGGGGAAGAGAGCGACCTGGCGGCAGCCAGTATTACTTTGAGCGGGCGTTGAGCCAGTCAGAGATTGCCGGAGTCACGGTCGATTGCGCCTTGCCGCTGACGTAGATGCCGATATGGCCACCCGGGAACGACAGCTCGGTGTAATCCTTGCTGCCGATCAGTTTCGGCAGGATCTTCGACGACGCCGGCGGCACCAGATGGTCTTGCTCGGCGAAAATATTGAGCACCGGGGTTTTCAGCTGTTTCAGGTCGACCTCGTGCTCGCCGATCTTGAGCCCGCCTTCGACCAGCTTGTTTTGCTGGTAGAAATCCTTGATGAACTGGCGAAACGCCTCGCCGGCCTGGTCGGGGCTATCGAAAATCCACTTCTCCATGCGCATGAAGTTCTTGACGTTCTTTTCGTCGCTGATGATGTCGACCATCGAGACGTATTTTTGTCCCATGAGCTGGAACGGTTTCAGGTTCAGGAAGGTCCAGTTCAGCATCTCGCCGGGCAGGTTGCCCATCGCATCGACGATTGCGTCGATATCCATTTGCTGAACCCAGTGACTGAGCATGTTATCGGGGGTCTTGCAATCCACCGGCGTTACCATCGTAACCAGGTTCTTGACCTTGTCCTGGTGCAGGGTGGTGTAGCACAGGCTGAAAACGCCGCCCTGGCAGATGCCGAGGATGTTGATCCTGTCGACGCCGTGTCGCTCGCGGATAATATCGACGCACCGATCGAGGTAACCGTTGATGTAGTCGTCCAGCGTCAGGTACTTGTCGGCGCGATCCGGATACCCCCAGTCGATCAGATAAACGTCCTGCCCGGTGTCGAGCAGGCCCCTGATAGTCGAGCGGTTTTCCTGGATGTCCGCCATGTAGGGCCGGTTTACCAGCGCATATACGATCAGGGTAGGGATCTTGTTCTGTACCACGCCGGTCGAGGGCTGGTAGCGGTAAAGCTTGAGCTTGTCCTCGGCGTAAATTTCCTCGCGCGGGGTGACGCCGGCGGATATCTCTTCGGCATCGAGCAGGTTTTTGACGCCCTTGCTCAGGTTCTTGTTGAACTGCACTAGTTCTTCGACCACCTGGTCTGAACGAAACGGAATATTACTCATGGGATCAGGCTCCTGCTGTGGATCTGGTTACTTTGGCTTTCCTGGCGGCCGTTTTTCTGGCTACCGTTTTCCCGGCTGCTGTCTTTTTTGCCGGCGCTTTTGGGGTAACCGCTTTCGGAGCCGCTTTGTTTACGGTTGCCGGTTTGCGCTGCGTAGATTTGCTTTGAGCCGGGCTGGTCGCGGACAACGCGGCTGGTTTTGCACCCGGCCGCGCAAGCAGCGCCCTGATTTCCCTGATTTCCTTTTTTAGCGCATAGTTATCACGGCGCACCTGTTGCAGGCGCTCCTGCATGGTGTCGATTTCGCGGGTATTAGGCAGGTTCAGAGCGCGCAGGAAATCGTCGGCCATCTCGCTGTAGTGCTTGCGCATGGTCATCAGGCGGTTGACCATATCGCCGTACAGCGACTGGTACTCCTCGCTCATCGCAAACTCGGCGTAGTGCTGTTCGCTGATTTCGACCCATAGATCGTAGAGTGCGCGCATCGTTTTGGGTGTGGTTTCTTCGTCGAGCTGCAGCAGGCGCTGTTGAAAACCCTGGATCGATTCGATCGCGACGCGCAGGAAGGCCTGGTTGAACTTGAAGTTGGCCTCCTGATATTCGAGCGCGAGCTGGATTCCCCTTTGCTGTTTTTCCTGCGGCTCGCGGAAATAGCCGATGCCCGGGGCCTCCAGCACGCGGCCGAGCGGATCGATCGCTTCTCCGAGATTAAAAACCGACGTATTCATGCCGGGCATTTGCCAGAAGGCCTGGTTCATCGGTGTCAGTTCGGCCACCATTTCCTGCCAGCTGGCGTTCGGGGTAAACCATTGCTTCATGAAATCGGCGACGCCCGCGCCGTTGAAGCCGGGCATTCCGCTAAACTTTTGCAATGACAGTTTGACCTGCTCGAGCCACTGGTTGACCGCTTCGACGGGATTGGCGCCTTCGCTGAGACTTTTGCTGACCTGTTCCGCCATGGAGAAGTATTCCTTGGTCATGTCCATGCACTTGCGCATCACCAGTTCCATATCGGGTTGAGCGCGACCCTCGGTGGCCCTGCGCCACATGTCGAAGCCCTGCGACCACAGGTCGGATTGACTGGTGCCGTCGCCGGCGCCGCCGGATTTCGCCATGTCGCTCCAGGCGTCGACGAACTGCTGCTGTGCCTTGAACCACTGATCGGCCCAGGGATTGTTCTCGCTCATGTCGGTAACTCGTTAAATTTCAAAAGAAAACCAGCCTAGCATAAATTATTGTGCACTGCAACATAATCGATTCTGGCGGCGGCTCGAGGAACAAAAAAAAAAGACGGGCCAGAAGCCCGTCTCTTGTTAGCCGAGTGCCACGATGCAATGACGGTCAGGTCATGTACATGCCGCCGTTCACCGGTAGATTGGCCCCGGTCATATAGGTATTGCGATCGTCGGTCAGGAAACTGACGACGTATGCGATCTCGGCCGGGGAAGCCATGCGACCCATGGGCACCTGCTGGATGATCGCATTGCGGATTTCTTCCGGAATCGCGTCGGTCATCTCGGTCTTGACGTAACCCGGTGAAACCGAATTGACGGTTACACCCTTGGCGGCGAGTTCCTGCGCGACCGCTTTGGTGAAACCGTGCAGGCCCGCCTTGGCCGCAGAATAGTTGGCCTGGCCGAACTGTCCTTTCTGACCGTTCACCGAGGAAATGTTGACGATACGGCCGAAACCTCGCTCCGACATGCTTTCGACAACGTGTCGCGTTACGTTGAACGCCGAGTCCAGGTTGGTGCGCAAGACCGCGTCCCACTGCTCCGGCGTCATCTGACGCAGCGTTTTGTCGCGGGTAATGCCGGCGCAGTTGACCAGGATATCGACCGCCCCGATGGTATTTTCGACATCGCGCAGCATTTGCTGGCTCGAGGCGAAGTCGCTGACGTCGCAGGCGACGATTTCGAAATCGTAACCATCGGCGCGGTGTTTCAGTTTCCATTCGTAGGCGATCTCCTTCTCCGGAGGGAAGTAACCCGCGATAACCTTGCGTCCCTGGTCGGCTAGCGCGATGCAGATCGCGGTGCCGATCCCGCCGGTACCACCCGTGACAAGCGCTATTCTCTGATCGTTCATAAATTCGTCATCTTTGTCCGGTAACAAGGGCTGCTGCAATGCAGCAATATTATTGCACTGCACAAAATAGGTCGGAAAAGCACAACTGTCAAGCTGCGCGCTGGTGATTTTGAAAATAGTGATTTAAATCAGTGGCTTACTTGTTCCTGGATTCATCATTTTCGGGGCCCAGGCCCATCATTTTACGCCAGGCGTCGATGTTTTTTTGCGTCATATTGGTCCAGAATGTCACCGGATTATGCGCGGTCATGCCTTCCATCGCCTTGCTGAATTCACGCTGCTGTTGCTGGAAAAAGTTCATCCCCTGGCCGATGAACTCGGAAAATCCGAGATGCGTTCCGGCATTGTAGAAACGGATAAAGCGTTCCAGGTTGTCGTTCGAGAACAGCGGGTTGGTCTCGGATTCCTGTTCGAAGATGATCTGCAGTAATATGCTGCGGGTAATATCCTCTTCACTTTTCTGATCGATGACGGTGAACGGCACCTCTTCCAGCACCAGTTCGCGTATTTGCTGCAAGGTGACGTACTGGCTTTTCTCGGTGTCGTAGAGACGTCGATTCGGATACTTCTTGATGACTCTTACTGCGGTTTCTTCGCTCACGGGTATTTCCGGACTGCATTCGATGGGACAAGTGTAACCTATTTTTCCCTGGGTACTCTTCCCATCAGGTAAAACTCGCCGTTGGTGCGCATGCTCGTCATGTTGACGATGCGGTTCGATAATCCGAAAAAAGCGCTGATGGTACCGATATCCCAGATGTCTTCGTCGTCGAAACCGAACCCGTTGAGCCGCAGGTAATCGGATTCCGCAACGGTCTCGGCTTCGCGCGAAACCTTCAGGGCGAAATCCAGCATCGCTTTCTGGCGCTCCGATATGTCGGCC
>JAOTTY010000001.1 GCA_029864185.1 Gammaproteobacteria bacterium | reverse complement strand
AAGAATCTGGATGCCTTAGCAAGGTGAACCACTCATGACAGAAGAAAATAATCAGGCGAATCACGAAACCCGGGATATATTGACGCGCGGCATCTGGCGCGAAAACCCGGTGTTCATCATGCTGCTCGGACTGTGCCCGGTACTGGCCGTAACCAATTCCGTAGTCAATGCCCTGGCCATGGGGCTGGCAACGACATTCGTGCTGTTCATGGCCAGCACCGTGGTGTCGCTGGTGCGCAAATTGATTCCGAAACAGGTGCGCATCGCCTGCTTCATCCTCGTCATAGCCACCTTCGTAACCGTGGTCGATTACCTGTTGCAGGCGATCAGCCTCGAAGTCCATCGGGCACTCGGCGCATTCATCGCCCTGATCGTTGCTAACTGCGCCATCCTTGGCCGCTCGGAGGCCTTCGCCTCGCGAAACAATGTCGGAAAATCCATGCTCGACGCCCTGGGTTTCGGCGGCGGTTTTACCATCGCCTGCTTATGCATGGGCGGTGTGCGAGAAGTGCTGGGCGCCGGCACCTTTGCCGGTATTCCGCTGTTCGGTCCCAGCTTCGCCAGCTGGTCGATCATGATTCTCCCGGGCGGCGCCTTCTTCGTGCTCGGCGCCTGGCTACTGCTGTTCAACTGGCTACGCGAACGCAGGGAGCGGGCGGACAAGTTTTCGAGGACCCGATTCGGGGACGGTAAGACCTCGAAGGAGATGGGCGCATGAGTTCGCCGTTGCAGATTTTCATCGACGCCTGCCTGATCAACAATTTCGTCCTGGCCTACTTCCTGGGCCTGTGTCCTTTCCTTGGAGTCTCGACCAAGACGGATACGGCCTTCCGCATGGGTGCCGCGGTGATCTTCGTGATGCTGGTTGCCTCCGCCAGCGCCTACGGCATTCACCTGGCCCTCGTCTATATCAATGCCCCCTATCTGCACCTGATATCTTACATCGTCGTCATAGCCTCGTCGGTGCAGCTGGTGGAGATGTTTATCAAGAAGTTCAGCCCCGCCCTGTTTCGCACCCTGGGAATCTTTTTGCCGTTAATAACAACCAACTGCGCAATCCTGGGAGTCGCCCTGTTCCAGACGAACAGGGAATATGATTTTATCCAGAGCCTGGCCTTCGCCAGCGGCGCCGGTATCGGGTTCACCCTGGCACTGCTGATGATGTCTGGCATAAGGGAAAGACTGGAGCTGGCAGACGTGTCGTCGGTGGCAAAGGGCGCGGCGGTGACATTGATGGTGGCGGGCGTGCTGTCAATGACCTTCATGGGCTTCGCCGGCATGGGCCGGTAACAACGTCATAGATGCGCCCACCTTGGTCAGATCGATATCTTGTTAATCGTTCCCTGGGTGATTGGTAAGCTGATTCCCGAAACATATCACGAATACAGGATTATATATGGGTGCAAGCGGGACCGAGAATTTGATGGCCGAGGCGTTCGCTTTGGTGAGACAGGGCAAACTGGTCGATGCCGAACGGCTGTTTGTGCAGCTCTGCCAACAAAACGCGGAGAATGACAAAGCCTGGTTTATGCGGGGCGTGATTCGGGTTGAACATGGTGATACGAACAGGGCAATCGAATATCTGAGGACCGCGGTACGGCTCGACCCGGCGAATATCCAGGCGCATTTTACTTTATGCAAACTTTATCTATCGCGGGGTAACCTCGCCGAAGCGATTGCCCAGGCTGGCACCGTGGTCGAGCTGGATGCCGAGCATGGAGAGGCATGGTTGGCGTTGGGTAGCCTTTATGCTGATGCCGGCCTGTTGCAGCAGGCGGAACAAGCCAGCCGCACCGCGATAAGACTATTACCCGGGGTTGCTGAACCTAAAATCAATCTGGTTAATGCGCTGATATCGCAGCAACAGCAGGACGAGGCAGTCGCTTTGTGCAAAAGCATCGAACAGGATGGTCCGGCGCATGCGGGAATATGGCACAGCCTCGGACTCGCATTCAAGGCTCTGGGACAGATACCGGAGGCAGAGAATTGTTTGACGAGAACCATACGACTGGAACCGAATAATGCGGCCGCTTACTGCGCACTGGGAGAAATCAAGGCCGCGAAGGAAGAAGTGTCGCAGGCCTTAGGCCTGTACCGGAAATCCAGGGAGCTCAATCCTGCCTGTCCCCGGGTACATTTCGAGCTGGGTAAGGTCCTGCTGCCGAGCAACTCTGCAAGACACTGGCGACTGGTAGAGCAGGTGCAGCAGGATCATCGGTATCACGACATCGATGAGGCTTGCGACATCGCGAAAGAACTGGCGAAAGACTTCCAATATGGGGATACCGCGGTGGACCAGGCGCTGGTCCGGTTTTTCGATGAATATGATCCCTCGCAACTGTACCCCGTCGAATGGTGGACTGATGCCTTGATGCAATTCGGAGATCGCCGACAGGCATCCGATACGGCGTTGCGCAGTATTTACTCCACGGTTTACAGCTGGTCGTTGCCATGCCGACAGGCGCTGGACGAGATAGCAGCCTTTGCCGGAAAGCGCCTGGCCTCTTTCGGCTCCGGTACCGCCTACTGGGAATACCTGCTCGCCAGGTACTACGGCATCGAAGTATCCTGCCACGATATGATGCTTCGCCACCGGTTTACTCCGATGAAGAAAGTGCTGCATTCCGAGGCCACTATCGACCTGGAAGATACAATCTTTCTCGCATGGCTGCCCGCGGAGGCCGCTGATTCTTCCATCGAGCGATTGTTGAATCAGATCGGGGCCGGACAAAAACTGGTGCTTGTCGGAGAGCCCGCCGATGACAACGGCCAACCGCGTAGCTGCGGTACGCGTCGCTTTTTTCAATACCTGCGGGACAATTTTAAAACCCGGGCAATCATAGCGCTGGCGAACTATGCCTATTTCGAGGATCGAGTCGAGTTACTGGTCAGAGAATAAATAGATTACCCGTGCCGTTTCCCATAATATCCGGCGTTGAAACCATGGAGATTAAAAACTGGCGCCAGGTCATTGAAAAAATGGTGGCTACGCCCTGATTTGAACAGGGGACCCCATCATTATGAGTATGATGTGGCGACTAATTTATAACTATTACTCAATAGTTTAACGGGGCGCCCGTTGCAGCGATTGCACCATTGAACACAACAATGCACATCTGATTCCTCCAATTTTCCTACACCGGCAAGCTTAATCATACGCATGAAATCAGTTCAATTGATATAAGCTGTTCCCCCCGAACCCGCATGGCAGCCCACCTGTACGAACGGCACGGCCTCATCCTCACGGGGAAATATGTGGCCACCAGTGGGGCGGCGAAGTCATCGGACAAAAGTCCGTCCGTGTCCTTGGAGCCCATCATCCAGATCACGTTTGAAGTTCCGAGCGTAGCTCATTGAATTAAAAGGAATATGTCTTCAAACTGGACAAGGCGGCTACGCCCTATTCTGAGACCGGCCTGTTACCATGCAATCAAATACTCCCCAGTGATAAATTCACCTTATCGAAAAACCCTGAATAAAGCGGCGGAATTTGAACTAGTACGAAAAATAGCAAGCTCGACATCGACTATAATACCAGGATTGCAAAGTAAACGGATTTTCACATGGGGTATTGGAACCGACCTGTCGATGACAGACCACATCGCCTGATCCTGCTAATTTTGCTACTCCTGGCGGCACTTGCAACGGGCAAGCTGTCAGCCGCAGGCGATGAGCAGTTACAGCAGCTCGCCGAAAAATTTCAGGATCGCGCACAGTCGGAAAGGGCCAGGGCTATCGAATTTGCCAATCGAGCGGGCATTCCGCTGCGGCGCGCCCTGCCAAACGGCCGAGCTCTCGAACTTCAGCGTCTGGTGCCCGGCATGGGTCCCATATTCTACGTGACCAATAATCTCGGCGCCGCGGATACCGTATCCACCGACGATGTCTGGCCCGGTGGCCTGGCCGGATTCAACCTGGAAGGTTCAGGCCTTATCGTCGGCCAATGGGATGGCGGCGCGGTTCATCCGCTGCACGGCGATTTGCCCAATGTAACCCAGGTTGACGGCGCAACCGAAATCAGCGGCCACGCAACCCATGTTGCCGGCACCCTGGTCGGCGCCGGTTCCTACCCGCCGGCGCGAGGCATGGCTTCGGCCGCCGGCCTGCACGCCTACGACTGGAATAACGATGCCGGCGAAATGGCGACCGCGGCGGCCGGCGGATTGCTGCTATCCAACCATTCTTACGGCGCGGCCGCCGGTTGGGTATATATCGGAGATGCCGAGCCGAACCAATGGTGGTGGATCGGCGGCAGCGGCGACGAGGATCCGAAATTCGGTTTTTACGGCCAGATTAGCCGGGACTGGGATCTGATCGCCTATCAGGCGCCCGATTACCTGGTAGTCAAATCGGCGGGCAACGATCGCACCGACTTCGGCCCTGCTCCGGGTGAGACCTATACCATCGTCGATGATAACGGCAATCCACTCGGCACGTCGACGCAGCAGCGGCCGGCGGATTGCGCGCCGCTGGGTTTCGACTGCCTGGCGTTGCACAGCGTTGCGAAAAACATACTGACGATCGGCGCCGTGGACGATATACAGGGCGGTTATTCGCCGCTCGTCGGGCCCGCGCAGGTCTCGATGGCGCCCTTCAGCGCCTGGGGGCCGACCGATGACGGGCGTATCAAGCCGGACCTGGTAGCCAACGGCGTGTTGCTCCTGTCGACCTGGATCGATGAGTTTTCGCCCTATGCCATCGCGTCGGGTACCTCCATGTCGGCGCCCAACGTGACGGGATCATTGCTGCTGCTCCAGGAACACCATGAAGATCTGAAGGGCCCGGGAAATTTCCTGCGCGCCGCAAGTTTAAAAGCGGTCGCGATCCACACCGCGGACGAGGCCGGCGACGGCGACGGGCCGGACTATCGGCACGGCTGGGGTCTGCTGAATACGCGCAAGGCTGCTGAACTGATATCCGATGCGCATATCGGCATCGACCATCAGATCATCGAAAACACGTTGGCCGATGGCGGCAATTTCTCGGTACCGGTGCAGGTGCTGGAAGCCGGTTCGGTCATTCGGGCGTCGCTCGTCTGGGCGGACCCGCCGGCAAACCCGGTACCCTATGCGCTGGATCCGACCGATTCGATGCTCGTCAACGATCTCGATTTACGCGTCGTCGTCGGCCAGACCGAATACGCGCCCTGGGTACTCGACCCGGCCGCGCCCGCCGCGGTGGCGACGCGAGGCGATAATGTTCGCGACAATGTCGAACAGGTCGTTACCGATGCGCTTGGTGCCGGCAGCTACACGGTGGAGGTCACCCACAAGGGCCAGTTACTGGAACTGGACGAACTCGAGCAACTGGTTCCCGGCGCCCAGGATTTTTCCCTTATCGTCAGCGTATTGCCCGCTCCGCCAACCGGATCGAACAATGTCTTCAACGTGGATTTCAGCGGCGGACTGCCGACCGGCTGGAGCGTGCAGACGGATTACGGCAAGGACTGGGAAATCTTCACGCCACAACCCGGCAGCAATCGCTACGACAATTTCACCCCGGGCAGTGGCGATTTCGCCATGGTCGATAACCTCTACGCGGTCACCCGGACATCGCTGCAGTCTCCGGTCATGGATCTTTCTGGCTACGCAGGGTTGATTCTGACCTTTGACAGCTGCTTTCTGTTCGACCTACTCGAATCCATCAACATCGATGCCAGTACCGATGGCGGCCAAAACTGGACCAATATCTGGTCACAACTGGGAGTGGTTCACTGCCCGACTCAATACGCGCTCGACCTGTCGTCGCTCGCCGGAGAAACATCGGTCATGCTGCGTTGGCGATTCGATTCCGGGGGTGACAGTAACGGCAACTACTGGCAGATCGATACGCTGGTCCTCGATGGTATCGGCGGTGGTTCCGGTTCCGAGAATCCGCCGGGTCCCGCGAGCAACCCCTCGCCCATCGATAGTGCCATTGACGTCGACGTGAATACTCAGCTTGCCTGGGGCGCGGCCGTGGATGCCGATTCCCATGATGTCTATTTCGGCATCAACCCGACGCCCGGGATCGCGGAATTCCGGGGAAATCAGCCTTCGACGAGTTTCGATCCCGGCACCCTGGCCGATTCGACCACCTATTACTGGCGCATCGACGAGGTTAACCCCTATGGCACGACCCTGGGGCCAGTCTGGAGTTTTCAGACCGCCGACCCGGTAACGGCGGTCACGATGCACCTCGATGGCCTGAGCGCCGATTCCGCCGAGGCGTCGCGGGGTCGCTGGGATGCCGCGGTCACGATATCTGTCGCCGACGACCTGGGGCAGGCTCTGGCGGGCGTGCTCGTGGATGGTTCCTGGAGTAATGGCGCCAATGGCTCGGCGAGTTGCACGACTGATAATTCGGGCGACTGTATCGTTAACAAGTTGGATATCAGGAATAATACCGACAGCGTGACGTTTAGCGTCGACGCGCTTACGCTAACCGGCCATAGCTACGACGAAAATGCGAACACGGTAGGGACGAGCATCGTGGTCGGTAAGCCCCAGCCCAACCTGCTGCCCCAGGCTGCCGACGATTTCTTCGCGACTCCGGTCGACACTGTGCTCAATGAAAACGTCATGTCCAACGATACGGTTGGTGAAGCCCCGACCACGGTCACGGCCTGGGGTACCAGTAGCCTGACGGGCGGGAGTCTGACCAGCACCGCCAGCGACGGATCTTTCACCTATTTGCCCAGCGGCGGCTTTATCGGCACAGACTCGTTTACCTACACGCTCACCGATGGGAATGGTGACAGTTCTTCTGCGACGGTCACCATAACGGTCGGCGAACCCCCGGTCGAACGCAGCCTGATTCTTTCCACGTCAAAGAACAGGGGCAATAACCTGGTAACGCTGCAATGGAGCGGGCATACCGGTAGCACGGTCGACATTTATCGTAACGGTGTCCTGGCGGCGAATGATGAGCCGAACGACGGCAACTGGCAGGATAACCTCGGCAAGAGCGTATCAGGCACTTATCTCTACGAAGTCTGTGAGACGGTCGTCGTAACAAACTGTGCCAATGCATCGGTTTCATTCTAGCCCGAAGAATGCCTGATATTCTGCGGCAAACGCCTACCGGCGACTCGAGTTGCGTGCAGCCCTGATCGGAATAACCCGCGCTCGAAACCAACACTGAACAGAGCAGACGCTTTTTGGGCGTCATGAGTACGTCGAGTGCAAGGCAGATTTCGCAGCGATGCCGGGAGCTGTAAAGACCCGTGCACGAGCGGCTCGTTACGAAATCCAACGCTGCAATCGTGGTGCGCAGCAGCCCGAAAATGGTGGCTACGCCCTGATTTGAACAGGGGACCCCATCATTATGAGAATGGAAAGGTAGAATTTTTTAATTATTATTCAATAACTTATCTGGGCACTCGTTGCAAACTGCGCACAACCAAGCATAACAGGACATGACTGATCCCCACAAATCTCCCACATCGAATCAACCGGGATTGAAGCCCGGAATTTCAGGTCTCGTCGGCAATCAAATCGGTCCATACGCGGAAGACTTCCAGCGTATTGGGCCCGAAGGTCGTGGTGATGGCGACATCCGCCGCATCCCGGCCCCGGGCAATCAGGAAGCGGCCGATTTTTGGCTCGTTGTTCCGGGGATCGAATGTATACCAGCCGTTACCGAGATAAGCCTCGAACCATGCGGCGAAATCACCGACTGGCAACGGCGGCGGAGTGCCGACATCGCTGAGGTAGCCGGTGCAGTATCGTGCGGGAATATTCAACGCGCGACAGAATGCAATCGCCAGGTGTGCATAGTCACGGCAAACTCCTCGACCTTCCTGGTAAGTCTCGGTAGCCGTTCGACTCACACGTGCATGGTGATAACCAAACTCGATGTGCCGATGCACAAAATCGCAGATCGCCTGCACCCGACCGGATCCCGGCGTCGCACTGCCAAAAAGTTGCCAGGCGAGATCCTGAAAGCGATCGCTGTCGCAGAAACGGCTCGGTAACAGATACACGATGGCTTCCGCAGGGATTTCCTCGACCGGCGTCTGGCGTTCGTCGACCCTTGCATCCGGCAGCCCGCTGTCCCGGATCGTAAAGTCGGAGAACATCCGAAACATGCCGGCAGGCGCCAGGAATCGCGTGCACCAGTTACCAAACGAATCGCGATAGCCGCAGACCTCGACGGATGGTTCCAGCACGAGATGATCTGGCGCCGCCAGGTCCGAAACACGAGAAAAGTGGATATTCAGGATCGAAACCACCGGCGTCGGATTCGGGAAGTGATACTTCAGTTCGAAGCCGGCCCTAAAGTCCACTGGATGTCCTCGAGCAACCGAAAGATCCAGTCACCGCGCAATCAGTGGCTCGTTGCGCATGGGACCGATCATTCGCCCGACGCCCGGCCGAATGATCGAGGCGGGTGTTGTCGGGCATCTCCAGCGCAAGACACCGCGCCCTCGACTCCTGAAAACCAGCGCCGTCACGCCAGCCATGACCGTTTCGATAAGCTGTCGCCGGGTTCTGAATAGCGGGGATTCCAGTTGCCGCAAAGGCGTGCAACGAGCCGTTCTGCAGGCACGACAACGCGGCCGGCGGGCGGATTTTTTGCGCGTACAAGTATGGTTTCATATCAACATTCATGGCTATAGCCGATTGGCGAGTGTGGGCGCGAGATGCCCAAAGCCGAGATTGTTCGGCCAGGTGACACCTGGAAGGATGGCCAGGGCAACAGGTGGCGGGACAACGACGGGTCCCCAGTATAACACAGTCACACCCTGCCAATTTGCCAGGATGAGGCAGCGCCGGGCCGGCTTTCACTTTCGAAATATGGTGACAATCAACTCAATGGACAGCGAAATCATCGCGTTGCCGATACCGAGTTCGGCGATCAGATCCGCGGCATGCGCTCGGAAACTCAATACCGGCCTGCCCTGGTCATCGTGATCGACCTGCACCGAATGGAGGCCGAAGCGCTCGCCGATACCGGTGCCGAGCGCCCTGGCGACCGCTGCCCTGGCAACGAAGCGCGACACCAGCTATGCACCCGGCCGCTGGCGTCTTGGTACGCGAGCGGCTCGCTGCGAGATCCAACGCCGCAATCGGCGTGCTCACAGCGTCCGAAAATGGTGGCTACGCCCTGATTTGAACAGGGGACCCCATCATTATGAGTGATGTGCTCTAACCAACTGAGCTACGTAGCCATCGTGTTTTCTGTCGACCGGGTTGCCCGGCCATGAAGAGCGCGCGATTTTCGCTTGAACATCCGGCGCTGTCAAGCCGGTGCGTCGCCTAGACGTTGAAACGGAAGTGTACCACGTCGCCTTCCTGCATCACGTAATCCTTGCCTTCGAGGCGCCACTTGCCGGCATCCTTGGCGCCCTGCTCGCCGTTGCAGGCGATGAAGTCATCGAAGGCGACCACCTCGGCGCGGATGAATCCTTTCTCGAAATCGGTATGAATCCTGCCGGCTGCGCGCGGCGCGGTGTCGCCGACGCGGATGGTCCAGGCGCGCACTTCCTGCGGCCCCGCGGTGAAAAAGGTCTGCAGATGCAATAGCCGGTAGCCGGCGTGGATTACGCGGTCGAGGCCCGGCTCCTCGAGTCCCATTTCGGCAAGAAACTCCGCGGCCTCGGCGGCGTCGAGTTCGGCAATATCGGACTCGATCGCGGCGCAGACCGCGACCACCTCCGCGCCTTCGCCCTCGGCATGCTCGCGCACCGCGTCCAGATGGGGATTGTTGCCGAAGCCGTCCTCGGACACGTTGGCGATATAAAGCACCGGTTTCGCGGTAATCAGGTGCAGCTCCTTCATCCACGGGCGCTGCTGATCGGTCACGGCGAAGACGCGCGCCGCGTTACCGGCCTCGACATGCGCCTGCACCGCCTGCATGAATTCATACCTGGCTTTCGCTTCTTTTTCGTTGGACTTGGCCAGCTTCGCGGCGCGCTCGGTCTGGCGCGCAATCGACTCCATGTCGGCCAGCAGCAACTCGGTATTGATCGTTTCGATATCGGACAGCGGATGAATCCGGTTGCTGACATGCGCGATATCGTCGTTCTCGAAACAGCGCACCACTTGCGCGATCGCGTCGGTCTCGCGGATATGCCCGAGGAACTGGTTGCCGAGGCCCTCGCCTTTGGACGCGCCCGCGACTAGTCCCGCGATATCGACGAACTCCATCGTCGTGGGAATGACTTTCTTCGGCTTGACGATGTCGGCCAGCTGCTGCAGACGCGGGTCGGGTACCTCGACCACGCCGATGTTCGGATCGATAGTGCAGAACGGATAGTTTTCGGCAGCGATGCCGGCCCTGGTCAGCGAGTTGAACAGGGTCGACTTGCCGACGTTCGGCAGTCCGACGATGCCACATTTGAATCCCATGATATTTCCTTCAGCTATGCAGGGCCTGCATCGCCTTGTCGATGCGCCCTTCGATCACCAGCGGCATGACCTCGAGCGTATCGAGGTTGGCCGCCTCGATCGCTTTCAGGTCCGTCGCCGATGGCTTGTGCAATACGTAGTTGATTACCTGGCTGCTGTCCCCGGGATGACCGATACCGATACGGATGCGGAAGAACTCGCGGCTGCCGAGATGATTGATGATGTCGCGTAATCCGTTGTGCCCGCCGTGACCGCCAGCCTGCTTGATGCGGTTGGTGCCGGGCGGCAAATCGAGCTCGTCGTGCAGCACCAGGATCTGTTCCGGCGCGATTTTGTAGAAGCGCGCCAGCCCCGCGACCGACTGGCCGCTGCGATTCATGAAGGTCTGCGGCTTCAGCAAAAATACGTCCCTTTCCGCTGCTTTGAACTTGCACTCTTCCGCGTTGTAGCGTTTTTCGAAACGAAAGTTGAGTCCGCGATCCTGCGCGAGCAGGTCGACCAGCCAGAAACCGGCGTTATGGCGCGTATCAACGTAATCGGCCCCGGGGTTACCGAGGCCGACGATCAAACGGATATCTGCGGTCAGCGCAGCCATGGAAAGAGCTAATCTTCGTCGCCTGCTTCGCCTTCAGCCTCTCCAGCACCACCTTCGGCGACTTCACCTTCTCCGCCCACCTCGACCTCAGGTGCTTCGGGCGCCTCTTCGTCGATCCGCTCCTCGCGGGTCTTGACCACCGACAACACACCGATATTGTGCTGGTCGAACTCTTCCTCGTCTTCGACGTCGATGTGCGCCAACGTAACCAGCTGTACACCTTCCGGCATCAGAATGTCGGTCAGGTGCAGGATTTCGCCGAGATGCAGGTTTGCCGCGTCCACCGACAGGTATTCGGGCAGGTTTTTCGGCAGCGCCAGGATCTCGATTTCCGAAACCAGTTGCGTGAGCATGCCGCCATCCTGCTTGACCCCGACGCAGGTCTCGGCATTTTCGACATGAATCGGCACCGTGATATGGATCGGCTTGTTCTGGTCGATGCGGTAGAAGTCTGCGTGCAGCACCTTGTTCTTGAACGGGTGACGCTGCAGATCGCGCAGAATCACTTCCTGTTTGCGGTCGCCGACGCGCAGCTCGATGACCTGCGTGTAGATCGACTCGTTTTCGAGCTCATGGATGAACTCGTTGTGCGCGATACTGATCATGGCGGGATCTCGCTCGCCGCCGTAAACGATTGCTGGCACCATGCCCTGGTGTCTCAGGCGGCGGCTCGCACCTTTCCCCGAGTCAGAGCGCAGTTCAGCATTCAAATGTATAAGGTCCGACATTGCTGTACTCCAAAAATAAAAAACCGTCCGCAGACGGAGGCCTGTCTTGCGACCAGACAGGGCTGAAAAAGCCGCTCACACGGCCATCGTCAGTCCATATACAGGGAACTGACCGATTCTTCATTGTGGACGCGGCGGATCGTCTCCGCGAGCATCCCCGCCACCGATACCTGGCGAATCCGCGTACAGGCCGCGGCCTCGGCCGACAGCGGAATCGTATCGGTAACCACCAGCTCGTCCATGACCGAGTTTTCGATGTTCTCTATCGCCCTGCCCGACAGCACCGGATGGGTACAATAGGCGAATACGCCTTTTGCGCCCTCGCCTTTCAGCGCGGCGGCGGCCTCGCAAAGCGTGCCCGCGGTGTCCACCATGTCGTCGACGATGATACAGCTGTGGCCTTCTACTTCACCGATAATATTCATGACCTTGGCCATATTCGGCTGCGGTCGACGTTTATCGATAATCGCAAGTTCGGCCTCGTCGAGCTGCTTTGCGATAGCCCGGGCCCGCACCACGCCGCCGACATCGGGAGAAACCACGATCATATCCGGGTACTTCTGCTTCCAGATATCGCCCATCAGGATCGGCGATGCATACACGTTATCCACCGGGCATTCGAAAAAGCCCTGGATCTGGTCCGCGTGCAAATCAACGGTGAGCACGCGATCCACGCCGACGCAGGTCAGCATGTTCGCCACCACCTTGGCGGTAATCGGCACCCGCTGCGAGCGTACCCGCCGGTCCTGGCGCGCATACCCGAAATAGGGAATTACCGCGGTTACCCGGTCCGATGATGCCCGGTTGATCGCATCGATCATCACCAGCAATTCCATCAGATGATCGTTGGTAGGCGCGCAGGTCGGCTGGATTATAAAAACATCCTTGCCACGCACGTTTTCGCCGATCTCGACCGAGATTTCGCCATCGCTGAAGGTACCAACGGAGGCGATGCCAAGCGGGATGTCGAGATGCCGCACGATGGTACGCGCCAACTCCGTATTGGCATTCCCGGTGAAAACCATCAAGTCGTCCGGGATTACGCTGCCGATCATCGGATTCTCTCGTCTACTGAAATTCCTGTGGCCAGCCCGCCGGGTGGTGCGCTCTGCACTACCTCGGCTGACAACGCCTTAATTTGGCTGGGCCGGCTGGATTCGAACCAACGAATGCCAGGATCAAAACCTGGTGCCTTACCACTTGGCGACGGCCCAATAATTCTCTTTCAATCGGCAATTCCAGTTGCCCGGATTCAAGTTGCTGTCCATTTTCCGCAAACTACTGCAGGGCCTGCGGCGATCCGATAATTCGCTTTACTCCTGCAGCCCCAGCTGCCGGTGTACCGGATTGCGATTCATTGCCCTGGCAACAAATCCTGTCCATTTTTTCGGAACCCTCGATTTTACCTCTTCCGCCAGCTCAAGGCTATCGAAGACGGTGAATACGCAGGCGCCGCTTCCGCTCATCCTGGCATCCCCGTAACGGCCTAACCAGTCGATCGCAGCGCCGACCTCCGGGTACCGGTTTCGCACCACCGGCTCGCATACATTGGTGCCCGAGCCCCGCAGAAAGGCGCGTATTGTGAGCGGATCGCAGTTTCGTGTCAATTCTTGAGCGGCAAATATTTGGGCGGTAGAAACCGCGACCCCGGGGTCGATTACGACGTAAACCGGTTCATCCAGCTCGATACTCTGCAGCTGTTCGCCGATGCCGCTCGCCCAGGCCGCCCTGCCGCGCACGAAAACCGGGACGTCGGCCCCGATTTCGAGTCCTGTCGCGGCAAGCTCGTCGAGCGCGAGCCCGAGGCCCCAGAGCCGGTTAAGCGCAAGCAGGCAGGTGGCCGCATCGGAACTGCCGCCGCCCAGCCCTCCGCCGATCGGAATTCGTTTTTCGACGGTGATACTAACCCCCTGCCTCACTTCGTAGCGCGCCTGCAGCAGGCTCGCTGCCCTGACCAGAATATCATCGGCAGCGGCGATCGGCGTACCGCCAGGCTCGCGGCGGATGCGGGAGTCGTCGCCAAGGCGGAATTCTAGCCGGTCACACAGGTCGATAAACTGGAATACGGTCTCGAGCAAGTGATAACCGTCGTCACGGCGCCCGGTCACATGCAGCATCAGGTTGAGCTTTGCCGGGGCGGACAGGCGCAGTACCTCGGACATGCTAGTTGAACTCGGGGAACAGGTCCGACGGCGTCTGCTCGGCTGCGGGTAGCTGCCAGCGTTCGATCACGAGCTTCAGCGTCAGTTCGTCCCGCGCCAATTTTATCCTGCGCGGCAACGGTGCTTCCAGCGTATCGGAAAAATAGTCGAGGTAATCGATTACCCAGCGGTCCTGGCCGATCGATCGCGCGCGACCGTCCTGGTAAATGCGTCGGGTGTATTCGCTGCCCGGGCGGGGTACGCCACGGATCCAGTACTCGAGACCGCTGATCGGCAGGGACCAGCCGATCACTTCCTCCAGCAGGGCCTCGGGCGTACTGTTGTCATAGACCTGGCCATCCGGCAGCCGCAGCCGGTAGCGATCGGCAGCATCGGCATCGATCCGAAATACACCCTGCCCGAACGGCGCATCCAGCAGCATCATATAGCGCCGCGCGTCACGCTCCCAGCGCAGGCTTATGTTGTAGGCTCCGCTTTCAACGGTAATCGCGGCGCGGGCGTAAATATTCCAGTTGTCGACCAGTCGCATGGCCTCCTGCCGGCTCCGCCAGAGTCGCTGCGCCTCGTCGTTTTCGGAAATACCACCCAGCTGGCTGCAACCGGCGATCGCCAATGCGACAACAGCAAGGGACAGGAATCGTAGCAAGCCGCGGACGGATCTCAGGGGATAAATCGCTGCATTACTTCCTGCAGCATTGGATCGTCTGGTGATTTTTTCAGCGCCTTTTGCCAGATCTCGCGAGCTTCCTGCTGCTGGCCGCTGGCCCATAACACCTCTCCGAGATGCGCCGCTATCTCGGCATCGTCGAAGCGGGAGAGTGCCTTGCGTAGCAGGCTGATGGCAGTCTCGTAGTCGCCCAGCCGGTAGTGAACCCAGCCCCAGCTGTCAATGATGGCGGGATCGTCGGGCATTATTTCGATCGCGCGCTTGAGGTAATCGTAAGCCTCCTGATAGCGTTCGGTTTGATCGGCCAGCGTAAACCCGAGCGCATTAAGCGCGTGCGCGTTGTCGGGCTCGGTCTTCAGTATGGTTTTAATATCTGCCTCGAGCTGATCGATGCGACCCAGTTTCTCTGCGACCAGCGCGCGCGCGTACAGCAGGTCGCTGTTACCCGGAACGATTCCGAGCGCGGTGTCGAACACGTCCATCGCCTGCTGGTAACGCCTCGCGGAGCGCAACAGCTCGCCCTTGGTGATGTAGATCCGCACCAGGGATCCGTTCGACTGGCTGCCCCTGAGCATTGCGTCGAGGTGCTCGATGGCTTCATCGGTGCGCTCCAGGTTACCGAGCATATCCGCGATTCGAAGCCGGGCGTCGAACTTGTACTCGCCGACGTGCACCTGCCGGTACCAGTCGATCGCGGCCTCATAGTCCTTGCGATTTTCATTGATACGCCCGAGGTAATATTGCGCCTCGCCTTCACGCTGGTTCAACCTGACCAGCATCATCATGTATTTTTCCGCATCGTCCAGGCGCTGGGACTCGAGCGAAAGCAGACCCAGGGTATAAAGAAGTTCGGCGTCGTTCGGCGACGCCTGGTGCAGCTTTTCGAATTCGACGCGTGCTTTTTCATACTCCTTGACGTCGACCAGCAGGCGCGCGTAGGTGAGGCGCAGGCTCTGATCGTCGGGATTGCCCTCCACGGCCTTCTGCAGGCTGACCACGGCCTCGTCGGGGCGACCCAGCCTGAGCAGCACCTTCGCCCGCGCCGAGTGCACGCCTTCGATTTCGGCGATTTCGATCGACCGGTTCAGAAACCTCAGCGCCTCTTCGGAGCGGCCGTTTTGTGCCGCCAGCATGCCGTGCAGATACTGGGCGTAAGCGCGCTCCGGGTACTCGTAGGCGATACGCTGCGACACGGCAAGCACCGTATTGGCGTTCTTTTCTCGTGCCAGAATACCGAGCAGCGGCGGGAACAGGTCTGCGTCATCCAGGTCCGTGGTCCTGATCATGCCGTCGATATAATCGAAGGCCTCCTGGATTTTATCCTGGCGTACGTATATCGCCGCGATAACCTGGCGTGCCTCGACCCGGTCCGGGTCCAGCTCGATCCAGCGCTGCGCCGATTGCACCGCGGCCTCCAGATCCTGCCCGTATACCGCAACCCGCACCGCGCGTTCGGCGATTTCGGGGTTGTCCTGGCTGCGCGCAAGCGCCAGGTAGTGCTTTATCGCAAGCTCCGTATCACCCTGATTCAGGGCAATTTCGGCCACCAACAGCTCGTAGGTGGCATCGGCAACCGCATCCTGCTGTGATTTGACGGGATTTACCTGCGTCTGCTGCTGCCCGAGCAGGCTCCTGCCCCCGGAAGTCGCCTGCTGCAGGCTGGCACAGCCTGCCGACAGCAAGCATGCGGCGATCAGGGCAAAGCGAAAGTTGTGACGGACAGATCTCAAACTTGTCTCCGTTTTTGTGGACTAATGGGAGTGTAGCATCTGGATTTATGATTGTATTTACTGAGATTTGTTCCACGGATGTTGTATTTGGCAGCCGTATACCCGAAAATCTCCCGTTGGCGAAAACCTTACCTGAATCATGGCCTTACTGTCTCTTGGCATCAATCATCTAACCGCTCCGGTCGACATACGCGAAAAGGTCGCGTTTGCACCCGAGCAGATGAGCAAGGCGTTGCACGAGCTGCAGGACATTCCGGCGATAAATGAATCGGTGATCGTGTCGACCTGTAACCGTACCGAAATCTACTGCGACGCATCGTCGGACTGCAGCGAGGTCATCACGCACTGGCTGACTTCGCACCACGGAATCAACGACGACGGTCTGTCACCTTATATATACCGGCACAGCGATCAGGAAGTCGCACGCCACCTGTTCCGCGTCGCCTCCGGGCTCGATTCGATGGTGCTCGGCGAGCCCCAGATTCTCGGCCAGCTGAAGACTTCCTACGACCAGGCGCGCAACGACAATACCGTCAACTCGATCCTCGACCGGCTCTTTCAGCACTCGTTCAGCGTGGCCAAGCGGGTGCGCACCGATACCGAGATAGGCTCTAACCCGGTGTCGGTCGCGTTCGCGGCAGTGAACCTGTCGAAGCAGATCTTTGGCAAACTGGACCACCTGCACGCGCTGCTGATTGGTGCCGGGGAAACCATCGAACTGGTATCCCGGCACCTGAAAAGCCAGCAAATCGGATCGATGACGATCGCCAATCGAAGCGCCGGACGCGCCCTGGCGCTGGCGGATCAGGTCGGCGCCGACGTCGTGCAGATCAGCGCTGTGCCGGAGCAGCTGGTACGCGCCGATATCGTGATTTCGTCAACCGCGAGCCAGCTGCCGATTCTCGGCAAGGGCGCGACCGAGTCGGCGCTTAAGCAACGCAAACGTCGCCCCATTTTTATGGTCGATCTTGCCGTTCCGCGCGATATCGAACCCGAGGTCGGCGACTTGCAGGATATTTATCTTTATACCGTCGACGATCTGAAAACCGTCGTGGATGAAAATCTGCGCGGCCGCGAACTCGCCGCCGAGGCGGCCCAGGAAATCATCAACCTCGAGGTGACCGCCTTCAATCGCTGGCTGAAAACCCACCAGTCCTCGGACCAGATCCGGCAACTACGCGATAGCGCTGAATTGATCAAGCAGCAAGCGATCGAGAAGGCGCTGGCACAGCTCAGGAAAGATTCGGATCCACAGCAGACGCTGGAGCGTCTCGCCAACGAAATTACCAACAAGCTGTTGCACAAGCCCACCATCGAAATGCGCAAGGCGCTGCAAAGCGAAGATGAAGAACGCATCCGGCTGCTGAAATCGCTGATTAGCCCCGACTCGTAAATTCCCGATGAAAGAATCACTGCTGAACAAGCTTGAAACGCTTTGCTCCAGGCACGAGGAAATTGCCGGGTTGCTGTCGGATATCGAGGTGATCAATGACCAGAATCGATTTCGCAACCTGTCTATGGAGTATGCGCAGCTCGAAGATCTCGTGAAAAACTTTACCGCCTACCAGCAGGCGCAAGCGTCACTCGCCTCGGCCAGGGAGATGCTTGCCGACGAAGACTCGGAAATGCGCGAACTTGCCGAAGACGAAATTGCCGCGAACGCCGCAAAAATCGAAAAACTGGAGGTCGAGCTGCAGAGGCTGCTGCTGCCTAAAGATCCCAACGATAGCGCCAACGTATTTCTCGAGATTCGTGCGGGCACCGGCGGCGACGAGGCCGCAATTTTTGCCGGCGATCTGTTTCGTATGTATAGCCGCTACGCCGAGTCGCAGAAATGGCAGCTCGAGATCCTGAACAGTAGCGAAGGCGAACATGGTGGCTACAAGGAAATCATCGCGCGCATTATCGGCAATGGCGCTTACTCGCATCTGAAATTCGAATCCGGCGCACACCGGGTGCAGCGCGTGCCGGAGACCGAATCGCAGGGTCGGGTGCATACCTCGGCCGCGACCGTCGCGATAATCCCGGAAAGCGAGGAGGTACAAATGATCGAGATAAATCCGGCCGACCTGCGTATCGACACGTTTCGCGCCTCCGGCGCCGGCGGACAGCATGTCAACAAGACCGATTCGGCGATTCGCCTGACCCACATCCCGACCGGCACCGTGGTGGAATGCCAGGACGAGCGCTCACAACACAAAAACAAGGCGCGCGCGATGTCGCTGTTGCAGGCACGGATCTACGACGCCGAGAAACAGAAGCAGGACGCGGAACAGGCCGCCGAGCGCAAATCGCTGGTCGGTGGCGGTGATCGCTCCGAACGAATCCGCACCTATAATTTTCCGCAGGGCCGGATGACCGATCACCGCATAAACCTGACCTTGTACAAGCTCGATGAAATTATGCACGGTAACCTCGAGCAGGTTGTCGATCCCCTGATGCATGAATACCAGGCCGAGCAGCTCGCCAGGCTAAGCGACGAAAACCTGGGGATTGCCTGACCCGGTTCCGTCCCGGCAGGCAGTTTTCAATCTAACGCAGGATTCGCCAACCGCGAGGATAGGTATTATGTTCCCCGATAATCTGATTGCGAATGGGGCAGCGACGCCCTTGTGCGGGATATCGAGATGACGGCACCGTCACAAGATCCCCGCTTGTGCGAGGATGACAACAAGTCGAAGAATTCCGGACCCACCAGCGCGGCAAGAGCAAGGCGTTCGATTATCGGGATTTCCGATGTCGCGAAGGAATCAAATGCAAGGCAAGGTTTCTCGCGATAGCGCGAGCAATACCTTTAACTATGCGAGCGGTTTGCGAGAAATTTTAACGCCGCATTCGATTCCCTCGCGGCGCCAGAAAAGGAAGGCCGTCCCTGGCCACGTGATATCATCAATAGTTCGGGGGAGGAGGTATTGATGTACACAATGCTATATATAGGTTAATCCGGAAAATTCCATAGTGAACCAGTTCATAGTCCATGAGTGAACAAATCGACACGGCGCTTCGCTGGGCCGCGGAGCAGATGGAAACCTGCAGCGACAGTGCCCGCCTCGACGCCGAGTTATTACTGTCGCACTGCCTCGAAAAACCGCGCAGTTACCTGTACAGCTGGCCCGCAGAAAAACTCAGTGATTCCTGCTGGCTGAGCTTTCGCGCGCTCGTGCACAGGCGCCTCGAGCCTACTCCGGTCGCCTACCTGCTCGGCAAGCGCGAGTTCTTCTCGATGGAGTTCGCAACCAGCCCGGCGGCACTGGTGCCAAGGCCCGAGACCGAATTGCTGGTCGAACTGGCGTTGAACGAGATTCCGCTCGACCAGCCACTGCGGGTATGCGATCTTGGCACCGGCGCGGGTGTTATCGCGATCGCGTTAAAAAAAAACCGCCCCAGGCTGCGGGTATACGCCACCGATGTCGACCCGGCCTGCCTGGCACTGGCGCGCGACAACGCGCTCACGCACGGCGTCGAAATAGATTTCATCGAATCGGACTGGTATGCAGGGCTCGCGCCCGGGTCGACTTTCGACCTGATCGTGTCAAACCCGCCCTATATTGCCGCTGATCACCCGTTCCTGACCGAGGGCGATCTGCCGGCCGAGCCCGCCATCGCCCTGTCTCCCGGGAACAGCGGCCTCGAAGCGATCGATACCATCGTCGGCGAATCGCCGCGTTACCTCGCTCCTGGGGGCGTCCTGTTGATCGAACACGGTTATGACCAGCAGGCGGCGGTCGCAGACCTGCTGCAAGCAAGGGATTTCGTCGAAATCCGCTGTGCTTTCGATCATAACGACCTGCCACGCGTGAGCCGCGGTCGGCTCGACGAACCCGGCCGCTGACGGAAATACCGACACAGTTTGTCTTACCCTCCAGGTTGCCAGGGCGCGCAACCCGCAGCAGCGGCGATTTCCGGTTGGCGCAGAGACCTGACCGAGGCCATACTTTTACCCGGCCCACACGAATCCCGGTGCCGTCGGTAGGGCGGGCAGAAAAAATTGAAAATAGGCGGGCGGGAGCGTAGGCTTTGTCCATGGAGGACGCGGACCGCTATCGATGTCGCCGCATTTACCTGAAGCAGAGCGACGACCCGGCCTGCCAGGCTTTAGCCGCCTGCCAGGCACTTGCCGGCATCGACGGCATCGTCCTCGCGGCCCCGCACAGCGAGCACAGCGTCCATATCATCTACTCTCTGGATAAACTATCCCTTGAAATCGTCATCGACCTGCTCGTGGAACTCGAATTCGAAATGGAGGATTCGTTCCTGAATTCACTGCGCAAAACGATCTACTGCTACCTGGAAGAGAATGTTCGCGACAAGCTGCAGGACGAAGCGCCCGAGGATAAGCACGACGATCCCGAGAGCCCCGAAATTCCACACCAGGACCAGGAACATTACTGGGAAGATTACCGCTAGATGTACGCCCTAACGCTGGCCGATATCGCGGTCGCTTTTATCCCGGTACTGGCCACCCTGGTGCTGATATTCTTCTGGTCGAACAGCCTCAAACACGCGAGTATTGCGATACTGCGCATGCTGATCCAGCTGCTGTTGATAGGCTATACGCTGGAATTTATCTTCAGGGCGAACAACCAGTGGATCATCCTCGCGGTTTTGAGTTTCATGCTGCTCGCCGCCAGCTGGATCGCGCTGGGTGCGATGCCGGTCAAGCGCTCTACGCTGCTTGGCTATAGCCTGGCGTCGATTGCGGTCGGCGGTATTTTCAACCTCGTACTGATCACCCAGGGCGTGCTGCATGCCGACCCCTGGTACCAGCCGGCGGTCATGATTCCGCTGGCCGGCATGATTTTTTCGAACTCGATGAACAGCGTCAGCCTTGCCGGCGAAAGGCTTTACAGCGAGCTGGGGCACCACAACGATTACGCGCGCGCCAGGAATACCGCCTTCCAGGCGGCGCTGATACCGATTACCAATTCGTTGCTCGCGGTCGGCCTGGTCTCGCTGCCCGGTATGATGACGGGGCAAATCCTCGCCGGCACTTCGCCGTTAATCGCGGCGCGCTACCAGATTATCGTGATGTGCATGATTTTCAGCTCGGCCGGTATTTCGGCCGCGCTGTTCCTGTGGCTGCTGCGCGCGCAACGCAACAAGGAAGTCGATCAGGCGGGTGCAGACAGATGTGGATAGCGCTGGCCATCGTTACCAGCATGCCGCTGGTCGCGGTGATTTACCTCGCCAGCCTCGATGGCGTGTTTCGCGTCAGGCGTAGCCTCGAGATCGCGGCGCCGGTAGAAGTGGTTTTTGCAGCGATCGTCGATTTCAAGTCCTGGCCTCACTGGAGCCCGTGGCTGATGCACGAACCCGACACCCGCATCGATTACGGCGACGATTACCAGCGTGAAGGCGGTTACTACAGCTGGGATGGCAAGGTAGTCGGCGCCGGCAAGCTGACCCACGTCTCGATCAGGCCAAATACGAACATACGCCAAAGAATCGAGTTCACGCGACCGTTCAAGTCGGTCAGCGAGGTTGGCTGGGACTTCGAATCGCGGAATGGAAAGACGCTGGTGCACTGGCAGATGGAAGGCGGCATGCCGTTTCTGTTTCGTTTTATGACGAGGCGGACGGAGTCGATGATCGTTCGCGACTATGATCTCGGGCTGGCGCTGCTCAATGGATACGTAAACGACGCCACGCCGCATCCGAAGCTCGCTTTTGTCGGCACGCAGGAGCTCGAAGATTTCAGCTACTGGGCGATTCCCTGCAACGGCAATCTGCGCCAGCTCGAGGCGAGCCGCCAGTCCAGTATCGAGGCGCTCAGGGCCGCCGCCGCGGGGAAAACCGGCCTGGCGCTTACCCTTTACCGGCAGTTCGACCCGATGGCATCGCTTTTCCGCGCCGAAGTCGCGATTCCGGTCACCGACAGCACCCCGCAATCCAACTATACGCGGCGTGAATTCCGGGGCGGACGATATTTCAGGATGACGCTACGCGGTGACCATCGCTTCATCCCGCTGGGCTGGTACGCGCTGTTCTGCCATTGCCGCATGCATAAAATAAAACTCGATCGGGCGCGCCCGTGGCTCGAGATCTACCATGACGAACCGAACCGGGTGACCGATTCCAACGAGATCAGCACCGCGCTCTATATACCGGTCAAGTAACACCACGGGCGACATCCCGCGGAGATAGAGTTTCGACGCGGCCTCAGCCGCCTAAAACCGCCCTTCCGGCGAGCTTGCGCTCCTTCAGCAGATTAAGCGCCCTGGGCAGATCGGTGAAAGGCAATGTCTTGCTGATCCTGGGCTTGATAGCGCCGCGCTCGAGCATTGCAACCAGCTCCGGCCACTTATCGGAAATACGCGCGGGGTCCTTGATGCAGGTGAGACCGAAGGAAGCGCCGATGACGCTCTGCTGCCTGATGAGCAACTGATTCAGGCGTAGCGAAGGGATCTTGCCAGACGCGAATCCAAGCACGACGACGCGGCCTCCAAATCTCAGCGCGCGCAGGGACTCGTCGAAGAAGCTTCCGCCTACCGGGTCGATAATCACGTCGACACCGTCGGCAGTGGCCGCTTGCAGGTCTTGCTGCAGGGCCCGCGAACGCGACGACACGATTTCATCCGCGCCACAGGCACGCGCGACCTGCTCCTTGGCGTCGTCGCCAACGCAGGCGATTACGGTCGCGCCGCGCTGCTTCGCAAGCTCGATGCACGCGCTGCCCACCGCGCCCGCGGCACCACCTATGACCACCACTTCTCCTGCGCTCAGATGCGCGCGGTCAAGTGCCAGTTCTGCAGAGCCGTAGGATACCGGGAAGGCGGCCGCTGTCGCCGATGAAATCGAATCCGGAATGACGGCGACCTGGGCGGTCGGCGCGACGACCTTGTCGGCGTAACCGCCGTATTTGACGTAAGCAGCAACATGTTCTCCGACGCGAGGCACCGTAACGCCGGGTCCGACGGCAGTAACCCATCCCGCAACTTCCATTCCCGGTATGAACGGGAGTTCGGGCCGTAACTGGTAACGTCCTGAAATCAGCAGCAGATCGGCGAAGTTTACGCCGCATGCCTTGACCGTGATTTCGACCTGCCCGGCCTCGCAGACGGGATCCGGCATACGGCCCAATTGCAGGTGCCTCGGATCACCCCAGGTCACACATTTCCAGGCGTACATCTTTCCTCCCGGGCTTGACCGCACGTTACCAGGTGTCGACCTGTCATATTGACAAAATGTCGTCCGCGGTCAAGCAACAATTCCGGGGACACATTACTTAATTCAGGAACTTCGACCAGTCCTGATTAAATCGCGAATTAAGTTAAGTAATGTGTCCCCGGAATTCCACCGCGACCATTGCAGGCGCAGCAGCTCGAAACCAAAAAAAATGGCTGGTCGTAAGACCAGCCATAAAGTCGTAATCGACAATTATAACCAAAGGAGGACATCGTGAGAGAGGTTAGGTGTTCTTAACCTTTAACACGATTAACTTTATAGGACATAATTTCAGAAAATCCAGTTTTTTTACGATAAACGGTATAAAAAACAGTGTATATGGGCGCACTTTGTGATCTTTTTTATCATTTACCTCTCTTAAGTTTTTGATTTATATATATTAATTGTTCGATATTCGCGATTTGAACAGATTAGAAATATTTGCAATTTTTTTATTTCCGGGTCAGTCGCCGAATCAGGCTCGAAGTATCCCAGCGACCACCGCCCATTTGCTGAATTTCACCGTAAAAATCGTTGACGATACGGGTAACCGGCAATTGCGCGCCGTTTTTCTCGGCTTCCTCGAGGCAAATCGCGAGGTCCTTGCGCATCCAGTCGACCGCGAAACCAAAATCGAATTTATCGTCGAGCATCGTGTCGCCACGATTTTCCATTTGCCAGGACCCCGCGGCGCCCTTGGAGATGACTTCGACCACCTTGTGACCGTCGAGCCCGGCGCGCTGTGCAAAATTGAGACCTTCCGACAGCCCCTGGACCAGCCCGGCGATACAGATCTGGTTGACCATCTTGGTCAACTGCCCGGCACCGGCACCGCCCATCAGTTCCGCGGCGCGCGCGTAACTCATGATGACCGGTCGTGCAGCGTCGAAAGCGGCCTGCTCGCCGCCAATCATGACGGTAAGCACGCCGTTCTCGGCGCCGGCCTGCCCGCCCGACACGGGCGCATCCAGAAATGGCACCTCGGATTTTTCGGCGATCTCGCGCGCGACATTAGCCGATGCCGTCGTGTGATCGATCAGGATCGAGCCGTCCTTGCACCCGGCCAGTACTCCATCGTTACCGAATACGACCGAACGCAGGTCATCGTCGTTACCGACGCACATGAAGACGAAGTCGGCGCCCTCGGCGGCCTCGCGCGGGGTTGTCGCGAAATCACCGCCGTATTCCTGGCACCATTTTTCGGCTTTCGCGCTGGTGCGATTGTATACCCGGGTCGGGTAACCGGCCTTGGCGAGATGACCGGCCATCGGATAACCCATGACCCCGAGCCCGATAAAGGCAACTTTTTGCTTGCTCATTTTTGCTCCTGTTGATTTTGGCTGCGACGATTCTACACGAGCCTGCCAGGATGCGCATTGCCCGGTCAGGCGGGCTGCAGATTTGCCATGCTCGCGATCAGCCATTTGCTGCCGGCGGCTTCGAAATTGACCTGGACCCGCGACTGCGATCCCTGCCCCTCGAGATTCAGCACGACCCCGTCGCCGAAGCGCGCATGGTTGACGCGCTGTCCGACGAAGAGGCCCGTATCCTGCTCGGCCAGCTCGCGGTGCACCGCGGGCGTCGCCTGCAACCCGGGACGCGTGAACTGCGCCCTGGGGCGGATTTCCTGGATCAGTTCGTGCGGAATTTCGCGCACGAATCGTGACAGCATATTATAGCTTTCGCCACCGAACAGGCGCCGTACTTCGGCACTGGTTACCACCAGCTGTTCGCGCGCGCGCGTGATTCCGACATAACAAAGGCGGCGCTCTTCCTCCATGCGGCCGGGCTCCTCGCTGGACCGCTGGTGCGGGAACAGTCCCTCCTCCATGCCGACCAGAAACACCAGCGGAAACTCCAGCCCCTTGACCGAATGCATGGTCATCAATTGCACACAATCTTCCCAGGCGTCGGCCTGGCCTTCCCCTGCTTCAAGCGCGGCATGCGCCAGGAAGGCGTCGAGCGTCGTCATGCTTTCTTCGATCACCGCGTCGTATTCGTAGCTCTTGCCGGCACCGACCAGTTCCTGCAGGTTTTCGATTCGAGACTGGCCTTTTTCGCTGCTGTCTTTCTTGAAATGAGCGTCCAGCCCGCTCATTTCGATGCTCGATTTTATCTGCTCGCCGAGCGGCAGTTCGGCCAGCTGGTCTGTCATGCGCTGTACCAGGTCGAGGTATGCCTGCAGCGCGCCGCGCGCGCGCGAGGTCAGCCGATCGGGCGATTTCACCAGTTCGCGCGCCGCGGTCCACAGCGACGCCGATTGTTCGCGCGCATAGTTACGGATTTCGTCGATGGTTTTTTGCCCGATGCCGCGCGGCGGGTGATTGACCGTGCGCTCGAAGGCGTTGTCCGCGGTCGGGCTCGATATCATGCGCAGGTAGGCGAGCGTATCCTTGATCTCGGCGCGCTCGAAAAAGCGTAACCCGCCGTAGACGCGATAGGGCACGCCACGCGTCACCAGGCTTTCTTCAAACTGGCGCGACTGCGCGTTGGAACGGTAAAGCACCGCGATTTCTTTGCGGCTACGCCCCTGTTCAACCCAGCTTTCGATGCGATCGACGACGAAACGCGCCTCGTCTTTCTCGTTGTAGGCCGAGTAGAACAGGATCGGTTCGCCGGCATCGCTCTGCGTCCATAATTCCTTGCCGAGACGCGAATTATTGTTGTCGATCAACGCGTTGGCGGCCTTCAGGATGGTGCCGGTGGAGCGATAGTTCTGCTCCAGCCTGATCACCCTGGTCGCGGCGAAGTCTTTTTCGAAATGATGGATATTCTCGATGCGCGCGCCGCGCCAGCCGTAGATCGACTGGTCATCGTCGCCAACCACGAACACCGGGGTTTCGGCGCCCGCCATGAGCCGCAGCCAGGCGTATTGGATCGCGTTGGTGTCCTGAAACTCGTCGACCAGGATGTGCCGAAACCGGCGCTGATAGTGCTCGCGAATGTCGTCGTTGTCACGGATCAATTCGAGCACCCGCAGCAGTAACTCGGCGAAATCGACGACCCCGGCGCGGTCGCACAGGTCCTGGTAGAGCCGGTAAATTTCGAGCATTTGCTGCTGGATAGGATCCTGACCGGGATCGATATGCGCCGGGCGCAGGCCTTCATCCTTGTTGTGATTGATAAACCACTGCGCCTGCTTGGGCGGCCAGCGCGCCTCGTCGAGGTCGAGTTGCCGTATGACGCGCTTGACCATGCGCAACTGGTCGTCGCTGTCGAGGATTTGAAACCCCTGCGGCAGACCGGCGGCCTCGTAGTGCAGGCGCAGCATGCGATGCGTGAGCCCGTGAAAAGTTCCGACCCACATTGCTGCCGCCGATATGCCGAGCAGGGATTCGACCCGCGAGCGCATCTCGCTGGCCGCCTTGTTGGTAAAGGTAACCGCGAGCACGCTATAAGGAGACAGGCCGTTGACTTCGCAAACCCAGGCGACGCGATGGGTCAATACCCGCGTCTTGCCGCTGCCGGCGCCGGCGAGCACCAGTATCGGGCCCGGTTCGGCGCTCACCGCTTCGCGCTGAGGTTCGTTCAGAGGATCGATTAAGTGGGATACGTCCATAAAGGGGACAGTTTACTTAATTCGGCGCCATAAAGGGGACAGTTTACTTAATTCGACAGGCCGAATTAAGTAAACTGTCCCCGAATATCTCAAATATATCCGTTCAGGATCCTGCCGATGATCGGCTGCGGATTCGCGGTATTTCGATAAGTACTGATCGCGCGCCGGTTTTGCGGGCTGATCTGCAGATTGGGTTCGGGCCGATACGATCGGTCGGTCACCGTGTCGAGCAATTCTCCCCGGTAAACACGGGTAGACGGTTGCTGCCTGCTGGCGTCGCGAAAACCCGCGGCGCTATCCGAAACGGACGTCACGGGCCGCGTTATCGGCCGCTCCAGCACGGACGGGAGATGCATGGGTCTAGCTGTGAAAATGTAATTCACGGTTCATGCTCGCAGCTTATAGCTCAAATGACGATTCTCGCAAAATTATATGAATAAAGCGTCAAATTTTTGTCGGTTGCGGTCACTTATTCCATTTTTTTTGCGCTGATTGGTCGCTTTTTCGCGCCTCGACCCATTTTTCGCCTCCGCGACTGGCTTCCTTTTTCCAGAATGGCGCCTCGTTCTTGAGGTAATCCATAATGAATTCGCAGGCGGCAAACGCGTCGCCGCGATGGGCGCTCGCGACCATGACGAGCACGATCTGGTCGGCCGGCCGCAGCGCCCCGACCCGGTGTATGATCGCCAGGTCCAGTACCTGCCAGCGCTGGCAGGCCAGGTCGGCAATCCGCTCGAGCGCCTTTTCGGTCATGCCCGGGTAGTGTTGCAGCGTCATTTGCAGCAAAGGGTCGTCTGCGAGGTCCCGCACCAGACCGATAAAACTGGCAATGGCGCCGATATCGCTACGCCCGGTCACCAGCTCCCGCTGCACCGCGACGCTGTCGAAATCCTCGTTTTGAACCCTGATAATCATGCGTCGATTCAGCCGAAAAACTGCGCAAATGGAAGATAGCTGACCAGGTCACCCGCGCGCACCGTCTTGTTTTCCGCAATTTCGACAAATCCGTCGGCCCAGACCGTCGACGTCAATACCCCGGAGTCCTGGTTCGGATATATCTGCACGACCGCCTCGTCGCTCCCCTGCCTAACCAGCCGGGCGCGCAGGAATTCGCGCCTGCTATCGGGTGTCGGCCAGTCGAAATCGGCCACTACCGGCAGTGACACCGGCTTGCGCCAGGCACGGCCCTGCATCACCTGGATCACCGGAACCACGAACAGGCAAAAGGTCGCAAATACCGAAACCGGGTTGCCGGGCAGGCCCATAAACGCGGTACCCTCGATTTGCCCATAGGCAAGCGGCTTGCCCGGTTTGATACCGATACGCCACATGCGCAGCTCACCCAGCCGCTCGATCGCGGCGCGCACGTAATCCTCTTCGCCCACCGAAACCCCGCCGCAGGTCACGACCAGGTCTGCCTCCGCGCAGGCCCGCGACATCGCCTCCACGGTCGCCTCCAGGGTATCGCCGACCAGACCGAGGTCGACAATTTCGCAACCCATCGATGCGAGCAGCCCGTGCAGGGTATATCGATTGGAATCGTAAATCTTGCCGGGCGCCAGCGCCTGGCCCGGCTCGACCAGTTCGTCGCCGGTAAAAAACATGCCGACCTTTACCGCTTCGAATACCGGCAGGCTATTGAGGCCCACCGATGCCGCCAGTCCAATGTCCTGGGCACGCAGTCGACAACCTTTTTCGAGTATCGTAGTGCCGCGTCGAATATCGTTGCCGGCGGGTCGAATATTGCTGCCGCCGGACGGTCGCGATTCGAAACGGATGCCCTGCTCGTCGACCTCGACCTGTTCCTGCATGATGACCGCATCGGCGCCCTGCGGAACCGGCGCGCCGGTGAATATCCGCGCGGCGCTGCCCGCGGCCAGCGCCGCGGCGACACCACCAGCTGGAATACGCTGCGACAGCGGCAGCCGAGTCAGACCTTCGGCCGCCAGGTCCGCGGTGTTGACTGCATAGCCATCCATCGCCGACATTGCGCATCCGGGAACATCGATTTCGGATTCTATGCTTCGCGCCAGCACCGAACCCAGCGCCTGGCGCAATTCGGTCTCGACAATTCTCGCGACCGGTGTGATGGCGCCGGTCAATTGCAGCAGCGCCTCGTCGTAGGGCAGTAGCGGTGTCGTGTCACAGCTGTTCATAGTGCATCATTAGAACCCACGGGGCTGGATCAGGCAACCCGGCCCTGCCGTTCGCCTCATCCGACATCGGTGTAATCCTGGCGGTCGCCAATCCAGTTGCGCAGCAACTCGACTCGCACCGCCGCATACTCCGGCCGCTGCATCAGCTCGGCCAGATCCTCGACCTGGGCAAACCATTTCTGATCACGCATCAGGTCGGCTATCCGAAAGCTCATATCGCCGGTCTGGCGAGTGCCGAGCACTTCGCCGGCGCCGCGTATTTCCAGGTCCTTCTCGGCAATCGTGAAACCATCCTGCGTGCTACGAATGATTTCGAGCCGTTTGCGCGCCAGCTCGGACAGGCTGTTCCTGACCAGCAGTATGCAGAAGCTCTCGCGTGCACCTCGCCCTACCCGCCCGCGTAGCTGGTGGATTTGAGCCAGACCGAGCCGTTCCGGGTTTTCGATAATCATGATATTTGCGTTGGGCACGTCTACGCCGACCTCGATTACGGTGGTCGCTACCAGGATGTGCGTATCTCCGTTTTTGAAGGCAGCAACAATGGCTTCCTTTTGCGCCGGTTTCATGCGCCCGTGCACCAGGCCCACCGACAGTTGCGGCAGCTGCCGGCATAGCGATTCGTAGGTCAACTCCGCGGCTTCGCATTGTAGCGCCTCGGATTCCTCTATCAGGGTGCAAACCCAGTAAACCTGCCCGCCCTCGCGGCAGGATCTCGCAACCCGCTGGATCAGGCTGTCGCGCTGCTGTTCCGAGACGATCGACGTGGTTACCGGCTTGCGCCCAGGCGGCAATTCATCGATCTGCGAATAGTCGAGATCGGCGTATATCGACATCGCCATGGTGCGCGGGATCGGAGTTGCGGTCATGATCAGCTGGTGCGGCATCTCGTCGTCACGGGTCTTGCGCTGCAGCGCCAGGCGCTGATCGACGCCGAAACGATGCTGCTCGTCGAAGATGATAAAACCGAGGCGGTTGAACTCGACGCTGGCCTGGAATAACGCGTGGGTTCCGATGACGACCTGCGCTTCGCCAGAGGCGATCATCGAAAGCTTGAGCGCGCGCTTCCTGCCCTTGTCCGCGCCCACCAGGTTGACCACGCCCACGCCTAGCGGTTCGAGCCACAGCGCGAAATTCTGATAGTGCTGCTCCGCGAGGATTTCGGTCGGCGCCATCAGCGCCGCCTGGTAGCCCGATTCGATCACCGGCAGGCAAGCCAGCGCGGCGACCACGGTTTTACCAGAGCCGACGTCGCCCTGTACCAGCCGTATCATCGGTTTTGCGGCGGCGAAGTCGGCGGTAAGCTCCGTCAGCACGCGCAGTTGCGCGCCGGTCAGCGCGAACGGTAACGCTAGCTTCAGCTTTCGCGACAAGCCGCCGTTCGCATTGATCGCGGGGGTTTTGCGGCTGCGGATCTCGCGCCGGCGCTCGAGCAGCGCAAGCCGATGCGCGGCCAGCTCCTCGACGATGAATCGATACTGCGCCGGATGCCGGTTATGTGCGATCAGGTCGCTGTCTTGCCTGCTCCCGGGGAGGTGCAGGTCGATCATCGCCGAAGTGATATCGGGAAATCCGTTGCTATCGAGCCATTCCTGCGGCAGGGTTTCGGCGATTCCGTCGGTTTTCAGTTTCTCGATCACCTGCCGCAGCACACGCTTCATCGAAATCTGGTGTAATCCTTCCGTGGTTGGGTAAACCGGCGTCAGCGTCTGCGGTAGTGGCGGCGGGTCATCGATATCGATCACCTCGGTTTCCGGGTGAATCATTTCGAGCTCGCCCAGCGCCGACCTGACCTCGCCATAACAGCGCAGCCAGTTTCCTTTTTCGAACTGCTTTTGCTGGTTGGCGTTGAAGTAAAACAGGCGCACCGTAATCACGCCGGTGTTATCGGCAAGCTTGGCCACCAGCATCCGGCGCGATCGTCCCTGACGACGAAAGTGAATCCCCGCGTGCAGGACCTCGGCCTCGATCTGGCCGCGCTGTCCTGCCTGCAGCGAACCGAGCGGCGAGACGAAGGTGCGATCCTCGTAACGCAGCGGCAGGTGGAACAATAGGTCGCGCTGGGTCTTGAGGCCGAGCTTTTGCAGTTTTTCGGCGACTTTTGGACCGACGCCTTTCAGGTAGCGCAGGCCCTGCTCGGACCAGTGCGCAGGTTTATTGTCGACAGGCATGTCGCACGATGCCGGCATTGGCAACAGGGGTCAGGGGATCGCTAAGGTACTCAGGCATATCGTTTCGCGCGGGCCCGGGTCCCGAGCGCGCCTCGAGCAACCGCCACAGGCGCGCTTCCCGCACCTGCAGGGCAGCGCGTCCGGGATGGTTGCCGGCGGGCGGTACCAGGCTAGTCGATGACCAGTATCGCATCCATTTCGACGCCCACTCCCTTGGGCAGCGCGGCGACGCCGATGGCGGCACGCGCCGGGTAAGGCTGTTGAAAATAGCGCGCCATGATTTCGTTGACGGTCGAAAAATTACCGAGATCGGTCAAGAAGATATTGAGCTTGACCACGTCGGCAAGACTGCCGCCGGATGCCCTCGCTACCGCCTGCAGGTTGTCGAAAACCCGGGTTATCTCGGCCTCGACGCCACCGGATACGACTTCCATGCTGACCGGGTCGAGCGGGATCTGGCCGGAGATGTAAACCGTGTCGCCGGATTTTACCGCCTGCGAGTAGGTGCCGATGGCCTGTGGCGCGTCATCGGTGTGGATTATGGTTTTTGCCATTTCGTTCCTCCAGCTCAAAGATTCCGGATTATGCGGGTATTCCCCGCGCTCGCAACAGCTATCTGCGCCAGATGCGGTTTACCACCGGCAGCGAGCGCAGTTTCTTCATGATACGCGCCAGGTGGATGCGATCCGTTACGGTGACGACAAACTCGATCGTCGAAATACGGCCGTCTTTCTCGGTCAGGTTGACGTTCTCGATATTGGAGGACATGTTGGCGATGGTCGCGGCCAGGGTTGCGAGGACGCCGCGCTGGTTGGCGACCTGGACTCTCATGTAGGCCAGGAATTCGCCTTCGACATGATCGGACCACTGCACCGACAGCTGGCGGTCCTCCTTGCTACGCTCGGTAATATTGGGACAGCCGCGCTGGTGAATCACGATACCCTTTCCCGACGACACGAAACCCGAGATTGCGTCGCCCGGCACTGGCCGGCAACACCTGGCAAAGGAAACGACCATGCCCTCGGTGCCCTTGATCGCGAGCGGCTTGCCGGAGTCATCGAAAACGGTGGTGTCGTCCTCGACATCGTACATGGCTTTCGCCACCAGGCTGGAGTTGCGGTTGCCGAGGCCAATTTCGGCGAGTAACTCTTCCGGATCCGACATATGGTACTGGTCGAGCACTTTCTTGAACTTGCCTTTCGAAATGTTGACGTCGCCTCCCTTGATCTGGCTGACCGATTGCTGCAACAGGCGCCGTCCCAGCGAAATCGCCTCGGTTTTCTGCAGCGACTTCAGAAAATGGCGGATATTGGTTCGCGCCTTGGCGGTATTGACGAAATCGAGCCAGCTTGGATGCGGTCGGCTGGATTCGGAACAAATGATTTCGATAGTCTGCCCGTTATAAAGCCTGCTGCCGAGCGGCGACATGTGATGGTCAATACGCGCGGCGACGCAGGTATTACCGACATCGGTATGCACCGCGTAGGCAAAATCGACCACGGTCGCACCCCGCGGCAGTTTCTTGATGTCGCCCTTGGGTGTGAATACATAAATTTCGTCCGGGAACAGGTCGACCTTGACACTTTCCAGGAACTCCTGGGAGCTGCCCGATTTCTGCTGCATTTCGAGCAGGCTCTTGAGCCATTCGAGCGCCCGCCCCTGCGCGCTGCTGCCGCCACTTTCGCCTTCCTTGTATATCCAGTGCGCGGCGATGCCCGACTCGGCGAAATGATCCATTTCCTCGGTGCGGATCTGCACCTCGATGGCGACGCCGTGGGGGCCGAACAGGCTGCTGTGAAGCGACTGGTAGCCATTGGTTTTCGGAATCGCGAGGTAATCCTTGAAGCGGCCCGGCAGCGGCTTGTACAGGTTGTGCATGACGCCGAGCACGCGGTAACAATCATCCACCGACCGGGTTAGGATGCGCACGCCGAATACGTCGGTAAGCTCCTTGAAGCTGAGCTTTTTCTCTTTCATTTTGCGGTAGATACTGTGGATGTTTTTCTGCCGGTACTTGACGGTGGCCTCGATATTGGTTTCCTTGAGGCGCTGCTTGATCGCGGCTTCGATCGTGTTGAAAATTTCCTTGCGGTAGCCGACCACTTCCCTGCAGGCGCTTTCCAGCGCGCGGTAGCGCATCGGGTAAGCCGCCTTGATCGAAAGGTCGAGCAGCTCGTGGCGCATCTTGAAGATACCGAGCCGATTTGCGATCGGTGCGTAGATGTCCATGGTTTCGTGCGCGATACGGCGGCGCTTGTCCGGGCGCATCGCGTCGAGGGTACGCATGTTGTGCAGGCGATCGGCAAGCTTGATGATGATCACGCGGATGTCCTTGACCATCGCCAGCATCATCTTGCGAAAGTTTTCGGCCTGTGCCTCGGCTTTGCTGCGAAAATCGATCTGCGTCAGCTTGCTGACGCCGTCGACGAGCTCGGCCACTTCCGCGCCGAACCGCTCGGCGATCTGCTCCTTGGCCGTGGGCGTGTCTTCGATAACGTCATGCAGGATTGCGGCGATAATGCTTTTGCTATCCATGTGCATTTCCGCGAGGATGCGGGCGACCGCTACCGGGTGGCTGATATAGGGCTCGCCCGATATGCGGTTCTGCCCGTCGTGCGCCTCCGCGCCTACCAGGTATGCCTTGTAAATCTCTTCAACCTGCACGGGCTCGAGATACGACTCGAGTTCGCTGCAAAGTTCCGCAATGCGGGTTTCGGCATCATTGGCACCGACGTCCCCGGCGATAACTTCGAAGAGATTGGCGTAGTTCGCCCCCATTACGTTTCAATAAGCCTTTTCACGATATCACAATGGGGTTTTATAACACATTTACAAGACGCAGGCGCGTCTTGCACGAACCTTTCACAGGGCCCGCTCGAAGGAGCTTTCAGGAGGTAAGGCGCCTGGTCGTTGTCGTCAGGCCTGGTCGTTGTCGTCGGCCTGCATACTGGCCTGTGCGATCTGCCGTATCAGGTCGTCATCGGTCGCGATCTTTTCAATTTCGGCCTTGGCTTCCATTTCGTCCATGGACGAATCGGTAATCAGGTTTTCGGCGATTTCACGCAACGCCAGCACGGTGGGCTTGTCGTTTTCGGGGGGGACTAGCGGATCGGCGCCCTGGGCAATCTGCCGTGCGCGCCGCGCCGCCAGCAGTACCAGGTCGAAACGGTTTTCTACGTGCTCGAGACAGTCTTCTACGGTGATTCGCGCCATGCTTGTGCTCTTGATCCAAAAACGGGGCGCAATCATAGCTAAAAAAGCCTTAAACCTAAAGGCTTAATTGGTAAAAAGAACTGTTAGATTTCCGGCGGAATCGAGTCGATCAGCGCCCTGTATTTAAGCGATTGCCGCGCCAGCGTCAAACCCTGACAGTGAATGATCGCGTCGAGGTCGAACAGCGCCTGTTCGAAGGTATCGTTGATTACCAGGTACTCGGCGTCATTAAAATGCGACATTTCGCGATCGGCGTCGCGCATGCGCCGCGCGATGGTAGCCTCGTCGTCGGTGCCGCGGGCGCGCAGGCGCTGCTCGAGCTCCTCGCGCGAAGGCGGCAAAATAAAAATAGCCACCGTCTCCGGGTTTCCGGCCTTGACCTGGCGCGCGCCCTGCCAGTCGATTTCGAGAATGACGTCTTTACCGCTGGCGAGCAGCTTTTCAACTGACGCGCGCGCGGTGCCGTAGTAATTATCGAATACCTGCGCGTGCTCGAGAAACTCATCGTTGTCGACCATTCGCCGAAAGCGCTCCGGCGAGACGAAGTGATAAGCGTCGCCATCGATCTCCCCGGGCCGCTTCGTGCGCGTCGAATGCGACACGCAAACCGCGAGCGATCCGGCGCGCTTTTCCAGCAGCGCCTTGACCAGGCTGGTCTTGCCGGCGCCCGAAGGGGCCGAGATGGTAAACAGGCAGGCGCTACTCACAGGGTTCCGGGTTTGCTCAGCTTCGACTGGTCGGGGCGACCTATTGTAATGACAGTTAGCGTCGAGACCAAACCGGTTTCTCGTTTTAGAAATATTAATGCAACCTGGTTCGTCCTGTGGCGGCTTTTGACAAGCCGGTTACAGTTTCACGATTGATGGGTTAGGATAAGCCCACATTCAGAAAAACCCTGCATAAACAGTTGCTCAGTCCATCTTATCGTCAACGCTTCGAAGGCGTAGCGCGGGTTTACGGCGAGGCCGCGCTGGCACCGCTGCAGCGGGCACATTTCTGTATCGTCGGCATCGGCGGGGTCGGGTCCTGGGCGGCCGAGGCCTGCGCGCGTAGCGGAATCGGCAGCATCACACTGATCGATCACGACGATATCGATATCGGCAATACCAACCGTCAACTGCATACGACGATCGATAGTATCGGGCGCTCCAAGGTCGAGGTGCTGCGCGAGCGTATCCTGTCGATTAATCCCGAGTGTCACTGCAGCGCGGTCGATGACCTGGTGACGCGCGCCAGCATCGAGAAATTCAACTTCGGGCAATTCGATTACGTGATCGAGGCCATCGATCACGTCAGCCACAAGCTGTCGCTGATGCATTACTGCAGGCGCCATAAGATTCGCTGCGTCTCGACCGGTGGCGCCGGCGGTCAGACCGACCCTACCCAGATTATGGTCAAGGACCTGACGCAGAGCTTCAATGACCCGCTGCTCGCCAAGGTTCGATCCACGCTGCGCCAGCAGCTCGGCTACAGCCGCAACCCCAAGCGCCGCTACGGGATGGATTGCGTATTTTCGGGCGAACAGCCGCTGTATCCGGTCGGTGACGGCAGGGTCAGTCACGAAAAACCGGTAATGCCGGAACGCACCACGCTCGACTGCGCGACCGGTCTCGGTTCGTTCGTCGGCGTTACCGCCTGCTTCGGCTTTATCGCCGCCGCGCACGCCATCAATAAACACCTGTCTCGGGGGCACAATACCTGACCCCAAAGGAGTCGAGTATTGTGTCCTCTTAATGTCCCAACGGATCCCTCTAAATCACAACTCGATCGCGCCCAGATTCAGCCCGTGCTCGCGCGCGCACTGCTTGGCAATCTCGTATCCGGCGTCGGCATGGCGCATCACGCCGCTAGCGGGATCGTTCCACAACACGCGCCTGATGCGCGCCGCAGCCGCAGCGGTCCCGTCGCAGCAGATAACCAGCCCTGCGTGTTGCGCATAGCCCATGCCGACGCCGCCGCCGTGATGGAACGAGACCCAGGTCGCGCCACCCGAGGTGGAAAGCAGCAGGTTCAGCAGCGCCCAGTCGGAAACCGCGTCGGAGCCATCGAGCATCGCTTCGGTTTCGCGGTTGGGGCTTGCCACCGAGCCGGAGTCGAGATGATCGCGCCCGATCACCACCGGCGCCTTCAGTTCTCCCGATGCAACCATCTCGTTGAAGGCGAGCCCGAGGCGGTCGCGGTCGCCGAGTCCGACCCAGCAGATTCGTGCCGGCAGGCCCTGGAAACTGATGCGGCTTTGCGCCATGTCGAGCCAGTTGTGCAAATGGGGATCGTCGGGAATCAGTTCCTTGACCTTGGCATCGGTCCTGTAGATGTCCTCGGGGTCTCCGGACAACGCGACCCAGCGGAACGGACCGATGCCCTTGCAGAACAGCGGTCTTATATAGGCGGGAACGAATCCGGGGAAATCGAAGGCGTGCTTGACACCCTGGTCGAAGGCTTCCTGGCGGATGTTGTTGCCATAGTCGACGGTCGGAATGCCCTGGCCGTAAAAATCGAGCATCGCCTGCACGTGCACCGCCATCGACTTGCGCGCCTCGGCCGCGACCAGCTCGGGATCTGTTGCGCGTTTCATTTCCCATTGTTCCATGGTCCAGCCGATCGGCAGGTATCCGTTGACCGGGTCGTGCGCCGAGGTCTGGTCGGTGACGATGTCGGGCTTGACGCCGCGCCGTACCAGCTCGGGCAGAATTTCACCACCGTTGCCAAGCAGCCCGACCGACAGCGCCTCGCCCTTCGCGCAGGCGCTATCGATCATCTGCAGCGCCTCGTCGAGCGAACCCGCGCGCCGGTCCAGGTACTTCGTGCGCAGTCGGAAATCGATACGCGCCTCGTCGCATTCGACACAGAGCATGCTGTAGCCCGCCATGGTCGCGGCGAGCGGCTGCGCCCCGCCCATGCCGCCAAGGCCCGAGGTCAGGATCCACTTACCGCGGGTATCGCCACCGAAATGCTGCCGGCCCGCCTCGACGAAGGTTTCGTAGGTGCCCTGCACAATGCCCTGGCTACCGATATATATCCACGAACCCGCGGTCATCTGTCCGAACATCATCAATCCCTTGCGGTCGAGTTCGTTGAAGTGCTCCCAGGTGGCCCAGTGCGGCACCAGGTTGGAGTTGGCGATCAACACCCGCGGCGCATCGGCGTGCGTCTTGAAAACGCCGACGGGCTTGCCGGACTGGATCAACAGGCTCTCGTCATCGTCGAGTTGGCGCAGGCATTCGAGAATCTTGTCGAAGCACTCCCAGTTGCGCGCCGCGCGGCCGATGCCGCCGTAGACGATCAATTGCTCCGGCTTCTCGGCAACCTCGGGATCGAGGTTGTTCTGAATCATGCGATAAGGGGCTTCGGTGAGCCAGCTCTTGCAGCTCAGTTCGCTGCCGCGCGGGGCGCGGATCTTGCGGCTTGTGTCGGTTCTGTCTAAAGGCATATTGGTTTCCTCGTTAAGCTCTGCTAGCGCAGTTGATATTCGTTGGTGGCGTAACGCGCACCGAGTTGGTAACGGTCCCCCGGATATGTCAGGGTTACATGAGTCACGACCCGGTTGTCCTTCCAGGTGCGCCGGGTCAGCTGCAGGCAGGGTTGATCCGCCGGCATCTGCAGCAACTCGCGGCATTCCCGGTCCGGCATCACGGCGCGCACGCGGTGCTCCATTTCGTCCGGCTTGAAGCGGCCGAGCAGGTAGGCGGTCGCGGTCATGCGGGTAAAATCCTGCTGCAGAAAATCGGGCATCGCGGCCGGATTGACATAGCGCGTCTCGAGCTGGATCGGCAACTCGTCCTGGTAATGGACGGCGCGCAGCAGGTATACCTGGTTGGCCGCAGGGAGCCCCATCTGCGCCGCGATATCGGCCGGCGCCGCTACCGATGCAAGCTGCAGTATCTTCGAACCGTGGCGCCTGCCGTCCTGCTCGATTTCGAGTGCGATATCCTGCAGTTCGATCAAGCTGGCATGGCGTGGCGTTTCGGCGACGAACGAACCCAGCCCGTGAATGCGCTTGATCAGGCCCTGCTGCGTTAGTTCGCGCAGGGCGCGGTTGATCGTCATGCGGCTGACATCGAGCGCCACGACCAGGTCGTTTTCGGACGGCAGTTTCTGCCCCGGCTGCCATTCTCCGCTGGCGATGCGCTGCTGGATGACGCGCTTGATCTGCTGGTATATCGGCTCGGGGGCGGCCTTGCTGACGTCATCGAAACTGTCGAGGATTGCGCTCATTTTGTCCCTTCCCTCATCGTCATGACCGCCAGCGGCCGGCCTGCATCACGGCCCGACAGGGGTTGACCCCGACACGATAGCTCAGCATCGCCGGCCGCTGCAGGTTCCAGACGACGATATCCGCCTTTTTGCCGGTTTCCAGCGTGCCGATTTCCCTGTCCATGCCGAGCGCCCGGGCCGCGTTGACGGTCACGCCGCGCAGCGCTTCTGCCGGAGTCATGCGAAACAGCGTGCAGGCCATGTTCATGATCAACAGCAACGAGTGCAGCGGCGAGCTGCCCGGGTTGGCGTCGGTCGCGAGCGCCATCGGAACCCGCCGCTCGCGCAACGCCGCGATCGGCGGCAGCTGCGTCTCGCGCAGCACGTAGAATGCGCCCGGCAGCAACACCGCCACCGTGCCGTTGTCTGCCAGGTGGGCTACATCGGCAGGCGCCAGATACTCCAGATGATCTACCGACAGCGCGCCGCGCGCGGCCGCCATCGCGGCGCCGCCAAGATCGCTGAGCTGCTCGACGTGTGCCTTGACCGGCAGCCCGAGGTCCTGCGCACGGGCGAGCACTCTTTCGCCCTGCTCGAGGCTGAAGGCGATCGATTCGATGAACACGTCGACCGCGTCGACGAGACCCTCGTGCTGCGCCTGCGGCAACATTTCCTCGCACACCAGGTCGATGTAGGCATCGGCGTGTCCCTCGTATTCCGGCGGCAACGCGTGCGCGCCGAGAAATGTCTTCTGGATGCGAACGCCGAGGTCGCGCTCGAGTCTGGCCGCGACACGCAGCATCTTGATCTCGGTTGCGCTGTCGAGCCCGTAACCCGATTTTATCTCGAGCGTGGTAACCCCTTCACCAAGCAACGCCCGAATGCGCGGCAACGCCTCGGCAAACAACTCTTCTTCACTTGCCTGCCGAGTGGCATGGACGGTGGCAAGAATGCCACCGCCGCGCGCAGCAATCTCTGCGTAACTCGCTCCCTCCAGGCGCATTTCGAATTCGTCGGCGCGGTCACCACCGTAAATCAGGTGGGTATGGCAATCGACCAGCCCCGGGGTCAGCAGGCGCTGCTCGCAGTCGACGATTTCGATGCTGTCATCCCTCGGCCGTGCGGTCATGTCCCCGATCCAGGCTATACGATCGCCGTCTACCAGCAGCGCAGCCTGCTGTTGCAGCCCGTAGCCGCTGTTGCCCTGCATCGAGGCCAGGGTTGCATTGACGAAAAGAGTTTGAGACATTATTTCAGGCCGCACACTATACTTGTATATACAAGTATGTTACGCTGATTCCACAACAAACGCAACACGGATCATCGGTAATCGGGTATGACCACTAAAATCTGGGCTGCCTCCGCCCTGCTGACCGGCGGCTGGGCCGACTCGGTCGAAATCACCATCGACGATGACGGCAATATCGACGGCATCGCGCCGGACACGGTCCGGGTATCGGGGGAACGGGTCGAACTGCTGCTTCCGGCGATGCCGAACGTGCATTCGCACGCGCATCAACGCGCGATGGCGGGCCTCGGCGAACGTGCCAGTGCGAGCGCCGATAGCTTCTGGACCTGGCGCAAGGTCATGTATCACTACCTGGAACGCATCCAGCCGCAACACCTCTACCACATCGCGGCGCAGCTCTACGTCGAAATGCTCAAGGCCGGCTATGGTTGTGTCGGCGAATTCCAGTACCTGCATCACGACATCGACGGTAGCGCCTACCAGAGCCGCGCCGAGATGAGCCTGCAGTGCATGAGCGCGGCGCGCGACGTCGGTCTCGGCTTTACCGCGCTGCCGGTGCTTTACCGTTACGGCGGTTTCGGCGCGGCACCCCCGCTCGACGGGCAAAAGCGCTTTCTCAACGAGACCGGGGGATTCATCGATATCGTCGAGACCCTGCAACAGGCCAGCGCCGGCGACGCCAATTGCGCGGTCGGCATCGCACCGCATTCGCTGCGGGCTATCGACCAGGGTTTACTGGCAGAGGTTATCGCCGGTCTCGACGACCTCGCGGCAATCCATATCCATATCGCCGAGCAAACCAGAGAGGTCGACGACTGCATCGCGTGGAGCGGTCTGCGCCCGGTGGAATGGCTGTTCGAGCATTTCGATGTCGGCCCGGACTGGTGCCTGGTCCATGCGACGCACCTGGATGATACGGAAACCGCACGCATGGCTGCAAGCGGCTGTATCGCGGGACTGTGCCCGACTACCGAGGCCAATCTCGGTGACGGTTTTTTCAACGCGGTCGACTATTTCGAGCGGCACGGCAGCTGGGCAATCGGTTCCGATAGTCATATCTCGATCGACCCGGTCGAGGAGCTGCGCTGGCTCGAATACGGCGTGCGCCTGCAGACCCGGCGGCGCAACGTGCTGGCCTCGCCGACGACCGCTAACACCGGCCGTAATCTGTTCGCAGCCGCGCTCGCCGGCGGGGCGCGGGCCTGCGGCCGCAGCATCGGCAGCATCCAGCCGGGATACCGCGCCGACTTCGTCGTGCTCGATTGCGATCATCCGCGCCTCTACGGGCGCAATCGCGACGAGTTGATCGACAGCTGGATCTTTTCCGGCAACGATAACCTCGTGCGCGACGTCTATATCGGCGGGCGCAAGCTGATCGAGAACGGTCACCATGCCGATGAAGATGCGATTGCGCGAAATTATCGTGCTACGCTCGATCAACTGGCCGCTTAGGAGAAAACCGTGGCAAAGGCATTAACGCTGACACCTGGCAAAACGCGCCTCGCCGAGCTGCGCCGTATTTACCGCGAAGAACTCTGCGCCGAGATCGATCTCGCCTGCAGACCCCGCGTCGAAGCCGCCGCCAGAATCGTCGCCGAGGCGGCGTGCGGCGAGGCGCCGGTCTACGGCATCAACACCGGCTTCGGCAAGCTGGCGTCGACCCGGATTCCGGCCGACCAGACCTCCCAGCTGCAACGCAACCTGATCCTGTCGCACTGTTGCGGGGTCGGCGATCCCCTGCCCGCCGCGGTGGTGCGGCTGGTCATCACGCTGAAGATGCTGTCGCTGGGCCGCGGTGCTTCCGGGGTGCGCTGGGAAATTATCGAAAGGCTGCAGACCCTGTTGCGGCTCGAAATGATCCCGTTGATCCCGGCGCAGGGTTCGGTTGGCGCCTCGGGCGACCTCGCGCCGCTGGCGCACCTGACAGCGGCGATGATCGGCGAAGGTCACGTGTTTTACGAAGGCGCTAAAATATCGGCAAGCGAAGCCCTGCGCATGGAAAACCTCGAGCCGCTGGAACTCGGGCCCAAGGAAGGTCTGGGCATGATCAACGGCACCCAGGTGTCGACCGCGCTCGCGCTCGCGGGCCTGTTCGACGCGTGGAACCTGGCGCAGACCGCGCTGATATCGGGCGCGATGACGACCGACGCGCTGATGGGCTCGACGCGGCCATTTCGCCCCGAAATTCATGCCCTGCGCGGGCTCAGGGGTCAGATCGACGCCGCGCAGTGCCTGCGCACGCTGCTCGAGGGTTCCGAAATTCGCGAATCCCACCTCGAAAACGACGAACGCGTGCAGGATCCCTACAGTTTCCGCTGCCAGCCCCAGGTTATGGGAGCCTGCCTCGATCAATTTCGGCAGGTCGCGCAAATGCTCGAAATCGAAGCCAACGCCGTCACCGACAACCCGATCGTCGTCGTCGAGGACGGCTCGATACTGTCGGGCGGAAATTTCCACGCCGAGCCCGTCGCCTTCGGCGCCGACCAGTGTGCGCTAGCGATCGCGGAGATCGGTTCGATCGCCGAGCGCCGTATCGCCACCGCGGTGGACCCGGTGCAGAACTTCGGCCTGCCGGCGTTTATCTCGCCCGACCCGGGGCTCAACTCCGGGTTCATGATCGCCGAGGTCACCGCGGCGGCGCTGATGGCCGAGAACAAGCAGCGCGCAATGCCCTGCTCGATCGATTCGACGCCGACCAGCGCCAACCAGGAGGATCACGTTTCTATGGCCTGTCACGCGGCACGACGCCTCGGCGAGATGAATCACAACCTCGCCTTCATCATCGCGATCGAACTGCTGATCGCGGTACAGGGAATCGAGTTCCGCGCCCCGGTCAAGACCAGCGGGCGTCTCGCCCTGATCATGGCAGCGGTGCGCGCGCAGGTAGCGCCGCTCGGCGACGATCGTTACCTGGCCGACGATATCGCCGCGATCAAACAGCTGGTGATGGAACGCGGCATTATCACCTCGCTCGGTGAGCCCGGCCTGCTACCGCAGCTCGAATCATGAAACCGGGCATCGTTCGCGGCGACAGCCCGCTGTTGCTGGCGCAACCGCACGGCGGCACCGACATTCCCGAAGCAATACTTGCGCGGCTCAACAGTCATGGGCTGGAGCGCGCCGATACCGACTGGCATATCGGCCGGCTCTACGCGGACCTGGTCGACGACGTCAGTATCGTCAGCACGCCTATCCATCGCTACGTCATCGACGCGAATCGCGATCCGGCGGACCAGTCGCTTTACCCCGGGCAGAATACCACCAGCCTGTGCCCGACCACGACCTTCGATGGCACCGAAATATACCTCCCCGGGCAGGCGCCCTCAACCGACGAGATCCGGCAACGCCAGCACCAGTATCACCAGCCCTACCATGATGCACTGCGAGACGAACTCGAGCGTATCCGGCAAAAACACGGCTACGTCATTCTCTACGATTGCCATTCCATCCGCTCACTCGTGCCCTACTTATTCGACGGCAGGCTGCCCGATTTCAATATCGGCACAAACGGGGGAAGCAGCTGCGATGCCTCGCTCGAAGCCGCGGTGCAGCAGATCTGCGCTGCCGCCGACGGATATACCGCGGTGACCAACGGCCGCTTCAAGGGCGGCTGGACCACCCGCCATTACGGCACTCCTGAACAGGGCTGTCACGCGATCCAGATGGAGCTGGCACAGCGTCGCTACATGCAGGAATCGCCACCCTGGTCCTACGATGAAACGCTCGCCGCCGGGCTGCGCCAGCAGCTTGCCCGGGTTCTCGCAGAAATCCAGTACCTGTATTAGAGCCCGAATGCCTTCGAAGTTTTGCGCGGGCCCAAAGCGAGCGGCGTTATTCTGGCATTTCGTGCTGCGAAACAATGCGCCAGATTCGGGTTCGCGCTGGTCGGGCTCGCGCGGCTATCCACGATCGCCAACAGCCTCTATACTGCGCTAGCCGACAGCACTGCGCGCGCGGCCGCGTTCATCACCTTCGCAGTCACCGCTTCCGGCATTGGCTCCGCATTCTGGGGACTGGTCGCGGGCGTGATTGCGACCCAGGCATTTAAAAACAAGACCTGACGAGCATGAAACCTCTATTCCATTCAAGCCTGTATGAATTCGATAAACCGCAGCCGTCCTACTGGGAGGCGACCGCAGGCGCGAACAACCTGAAGAACGAACCGCTAGTCGAATCGCAAAGCTGCGACGTTGCGATTATCGGCGGTGGCTACACCGGGCTATCGGCGGCGCTGCACCTCGCGCGTGATTACGACATCGATGTCTGCCTGCTGGAAGCGGGTCACATCGGCTGGGGCGCTTCCGGTCGCAACGGCGGCTTTTGCACGATGGGCATGACCAAGGTCTCGCTCGAGGCGCAGCTCAGAAAATTCGGCGTCGAGCAGACCCGGCAGTTTCACCAGAGCCAGGCCGATGCGGTCAACCTGGTGCGCCGGATCGGCGAGGACGAAGGCATCGATTTTCTCGCGCAGGGCGATTGCGAATTCGTCGTCGCCGACAGCGATGCGCATTTCGCCAAAATGCAGAAAAGCGCCGACATGAAACGCACGCTACTGGGCCTCGATGTCACCATCCATGGCCAGGATGAATTTCGCGAGATCGGTTACGACTCACCGCATCAGCACGGCGCGATGGCGCTCAGACCCTCTTTCGCGCTGCACCCGCTGCGCTACGCACAGGGTCTTGCCGCAGCCGCGGAACGGCGTGGTGCGAGAATTCATCCGCGTAGCGAGGTCATTCGCTGGCATAAAGACGGCGATAGCCATCGTCTCGAAACCGCAGGCGGCAGCCTGACCGCGAAACAGGTGATCCTGACCGGTAACGGCTTCATGCCCGAGCACCTGCACCGCGGCGTGCAGGGCCGGCCGCTGCCGTTGCAAAGCGCGATCGTCGTCACCAGGCCGATGAGCGATGACGAGCTGCGGCAAAAGGGCTGGCACACCGAGAGTCCGATCATCAACTCGAAACACATGTTTTTCTACTACCGCCTGCTCAGCGACAGGCGCTTCCTGCTCGGAGCACGCGCCGATCATAGCGGAGCTCCGGCAGGCGCCGAGAAAACATATGCCGGAATGAAACGGTCGATCGCCTGCATGTGGCCGCAGTTCGCCGATCTCGAATACACCCACCAGTGGCGCGGGCTGGTCTGTTTCGCGATGAACCTGCGGCCCTCGATCGGCCGCATGCCCGAGGACAGATCGATTTACTTCGCCTACGGCTACCATGGCAACGGCGTCAACAGTGCGACCTGGAGCGGCCGCGAGCTGGCTAAATGGCTGGCCGGAAAAGAATCGGGCAATAGTATTCTGCCAGGACACCTGCCCGCCATCGTACGCGGCAGGCCGCCAAGATTTCCGCTGGCCGGATTGCGCCGGCAGTACCTCCGTGTCGGTTTGAGCGTTTACCGGCTGCGAGATTATTTTGACTGGTGACGAACCAGGTATACTGGTTGTCGCACTGGTCGCCTTCGGCGCCGGGCTGATCCGGGGCTTCACCGGTTTCGGCGGCCCGGCATTCATGCTCGCGATTCTGACCCTGTTCTTTACCCCGGTCAGTATCGTATCGAAAATACTCGTGGTCGATTTTTTCGCGAGCCTCTACCTGTTCAAGCTCTGTTATCGGCAGATCGACTGGCGTGCAACAATTACCATGCTGGTGCCGACGCTGGTGTTCATGCCCCTTGGTCACTGGCTGCTCATCGAACTCGATCCCGTGTGGATGAAACGCGCGATAGCGATGATCATCGCGGCCGCCTGCGTGATGATGCTGGTCGGATTTCGCTACCGGCACCCGATGACCCGGAGCTGGCTGGTTTTCGTCGGCATCTGCGCTGGTGTTGTTTTCGGCGGCACCTATATCGCGCTGGTGGCAGTCGTCTTTATCCTGCTCGGTCCCTACGACAAGGATGAGGGGCGAACGCTGATCATTTCCTGGTCGTTTTTCACGGTGCTGGGCTTCGCGCTGATATCCGCAGTCAGCGGCACCACCGGCGTCGATGACGTGATCACCGCGTTGCCGGGCGCGGCCACCTACCTTCTGGGCACCTGGATGGGTTCGCACGGATTCCGCAAATCCAGCGAAAAGCTGTTTCGCCGTGCCGCGATCGCGACGCTGCTGGCGCTTTCGCTGTTCAACCTGGTGAGCTGAAATCCGGCGACAGTTTACTTGGTTCAATCCATTTTCTGCGATATGGGTAAACTGTCCCCGTATTGTAAGTTTGTCCTAAAAAAATCCCTGCCTGGTAGTGTTGTCGCGCCACGTGGTAGGATCGTAACGGGGAAGAAACTCCGAAGAATATATATCCACCGCTAATTGAATCGATGCATGACAATTTGCAGCCACTTCTGACAGCCGTCCAGCGCAATTGCCATATTGCCGATGCGCGCTACGCCGGAGACTATACCCTGTGCGTCTACCTGCTGAAAATGCGCGAGTACTTTCGCTGGGAAAAGGGCTACGCCTTTCAGGACAAGCTTCCCGAGGGCGATGTCGGTGACTGGCTCAGGGAGCGGGAGAACTTCTGGCAAACCATCGAAGACGAGTCCTTTACCACGCTGCCGGTTGACGGCAACTGTTTCGACCCATTCGATAACGAGGCGGTAAACGCGGCGCTTAATCCGCACGGCCTGGTTTACAGCGGCGGGCTCGGCAACCAGTGCACGCCGCATTTTTTTCTGGGTCGGCTCGATCATCAGGAGAGGCAACCGGAATTTACGGTCTTCGTCTCGGAAAACGAATATGCACGCGACCTGACAGCCCCGCCGGCAATGGCACTGGACAACACGATCTTTGTTCGGCGCGAGTCGCTGCGGCGGATGATCTGGGAAAAGATCGAGGAATGGCGCTGGCACAAAAAGGACAATGCCATGGGGCGAGCGATTCGGGACTTTGATTTCGCAAGCAATACCGAGACCGCGCTGGGTCATATGACCGATATGCTGTTCGACTCCGTTCTGTTGCACGAGAAGGGAGAGGTACTCGCGGGAAAATTACTGGGGCCGGAATGGGAACAGATGCTCGCCAGTCTGCCACGGTCGAAGTCCGAGATCATGATCCGCGCAGTACGTGATCTGCTGGCCGACTCGCTGACGACGCTTCCCGGCCTGCTCGCCAGCGGGAGCGACGCCTCATTGCATTTCTTTTTTGCGAATCTGACGAACACGCGAAAGTACCTGTTTCCCGCGATCATGCACGGTTACGAAACCTGGGTATCGCAGGGCAGGCGCGCAGCCATCGCTGAACTGGTATCTGCGAGCGAAGCCCACTGGAGCGCGCTGGCCAGTCAGATGCTCGAAATCTACCGGGCGAATCCCGACGATTTCGCCGACCGGCTACAGACCCTGGTAGAAAATAATAAATTCTAGAATCACAGGGTAAGCGCTGATCGAAGACCACGGTCCATTTTTCACGTTGGATTTAAGGGGACAGTTTACTTAATTCAATCCATTTTGCGCGATATAAGTAAACTGTCCCCGTATACCGTATACCCTGAATAAGGGGCTGAACTCGAGCACCTGAGCCGATCATCAAGCCATCTGCACCGCGCACAGAATCCCGAACAATAACTGGCGATATCGGGTAGAATCGCGCCCCTACCGGAATCCGCCATGCAAATCGAACTGTCAGCAAAAGCCAGGCCATTGAACCAGTATCCGCTTTACTGGGCGGAATGCTTTGGCACGGCTCCGTTCCTGCCGATGTCGCGCGCCGAAATGGAGCTGCTCGGCTGGGACAGCTGCGACATCATCGTCGTCACCGGCGACGCCTACGTCGACCACCCGAGTTTCGGTATGGCGATCGTCGGGAGGCTGCTCGAGGCACAGGGATTTCGCGTCGGCATCATCGCTCAGCCCGATTGGCACTCGGCCGACCCATTCAGAGTGCTGGGTAAACCCAATCTGTTCTTCGGCGTCACCGCTGGCAACATGGATTCGATGATCAACCGCTATACCGCCGATCGAAAGATCCGCAGCGACGACGCCTATTCACCTGATGATATAGGCGGTAAACGCCCCGACCGCTGTTCGATCGTTTACTCGCAGCGCTGCCGCGAGGCCTATAAAGACGTCCCTGTCATCATCGGCGGTATCGAGGCCTCGCTGCGCCGCATCGCGCATTACGATTACTGGCAGGACAAGGTGCGGCGTTCGATCCTGGCCGATGCGAAGGCAGACCTGCTGCTGTACGGCAACGCCGAGCGCGCGCTGGTCGAAATCGCGCATCGCCTGGCCAGCGGTGAAGCCGTGGATCAAATCACCGATGTCCGCGGCAGCGCGTTTTTCATCAAGGATCTGCCAGCCGACTGGACCGTTATCGATTCGACCAACGTCGACAAGCCCGGCCGCGTCGAAAAACCGCTAAGCCCTTACGCGATCATCGACGAAACGGTCTGCGCTGCGAGTCCCGACAACGACCAGGCGCCGAGCGCCGATATTCGGCTCGACGGCAAGCTCGCCAGGGTGCAGCAAAAACTGGCGCAGCGTCTCAACACCGTGGTGCGCCTGCCGTCGTTCAACGACGTCAGCCGCGACCCGGTTCTCTACGCGCATGCAAGCCGTGTGCTGCATCTCGAAACCAACCCGGGTAACGCGCGCGCGCTGGTACAAAACCAGGGTGGGAAAAAGATCTGGCTCAACCCGCCACCAATCCCGCTGACCACCGAGGAAATGGATTACGTGTTCGGCTTCGACTACGCGCGCATACCGCACCCCGCCTACGGCGGTGCCCGCATCCCGGCCTACGAAATGATCCGCTTTTCGATCAACATCATGCGCGGCTGTTTTGGTGGCTGCACCTTTTGCTCGATTACCGAGCACGAGGGACGCATCATTCAGAACCGCTCGCAGGCTTCGATCCTGCGCGAGATCGAGACCATTCGCGACCGGGTGCCAGGTTTCACCGGCGTCATATCGGATCTCGGCGGGCCGACCGCGAACATGTACCGCATCGCCTGCAAGTCTAAGGCCATCGAAACCGCGTGCCGACGCCCTTCTTGCGTGTACCCGGGAATTTGCGAAAACCTGAACACCGATCATTCGGCGTTGATCGAGTTGTATCGTAACGCGCGCAACACCGATGGCGTGAAGAAAGTCCTGATCAGCTCGGGTTTGCGCTATGACCTTGCGGTCGAATCGCCCGCTTACGTCGAAGAACTGGTCAGCCATCACGTTGGTGGCTACCTCAAGATTGCGCCCGAGCATACCGAGCAGGGCCCGTTATCGAAGATGATGAAACCGGGCATGGGCAGCTATGATCGCTTCAAGGCACTGTTCGAGAAATACTCGCGCAAGGCCGGCAAGAAGCAGTACCTGATTCCCTACTTTATCGCCGCGCATCCGGGTACCACCGACGAAGACATGATGAATCTCGCGATCTGGCTGAAGCAGAACGGATTTCGCGCTGACCAGGTGCAGAATTTCTACCCGTCGCCAATGGCGACCGCGACCGCGATGTATCACAGCGGCAAGAACCCGCTCAAGCGGGTGCGCCGCGATAGCGAAACGGTCGATACCGCCAAAGGTGAAAGGCAACGCCGGCTGCACAAGGCGTTTCTGCGCTACCACGACCCGGCAAACTGGCCATTGCTGCGCGAGGCGCTAAAGGTGATGGGACGCGAAGACCTGATCGGAAACGGTAAACAGCAACTGGTGCCGGCGTCCCAGCCGCGCGACAGGTCCGATTACAAGAGCCCGCGGCGCAAGAACAGCAACCGGCAGAAACGCCCGGGCCAGGGCCGGTTGCTTACACAGCACACCGGGTTGCCGCCGCGCGAGTAGCGAGCTAGATTTTTTCGATAACGAGGGTAATCTCGCCGACCTCGAAGCCGAACTTGGTCATAATCGACTCGTTCAGCAAAATGCGCTCGGTTACCAGGTACATGCGATCATCGATGTGCAGATCAATAGTGCTCTCACCGTAGGGGATACGCAGCACGTAATCCAGGAAAACACTGTTGCCGGCGACCTTCATCGAGCCTTCGCCAATCACATCTCCCGCGGTCGCGATATAGCTGCCACCTCCCATGGGCTTCAGTTTCCAGACCCTGGTCTGTTGCTCGCCATCATCGAATACAAACTGCTCGTCAAGCGTACCGACACCATCGCTCCAGGAGGCATTGATAGTGGCGCTGAAGTAACGGATGACCTGCCCACCACGGTTCTTGACAATGCCATGTGCGGCAAGCTTGCCATCGAAAAATTCCTCTGCGACCAGCTTCGGTTTGTTATCGGCATAGTCGTCGACAGAAACAGACGAACAGGCAACGAGCGTAATCATGCCAGCGATGATCAATACTGATTTGGTAAACGTCTTCATCGGGATTCGACATTGAGCATCGAGACATCGAGATCATGGGATTCGACGGATGAAGTCTGCTGATCGAGGCGACAGGCAATTTCCGGGATATTCTGGTAATCATACTTGATGTCGACCACCAGGCCGTTCCCGTTTTCGTCACCGATATTCGACAATCCGCGGTACCGGGTCAGTCGACGCAGCCCGCCGTCATAGCCGAGCTCTATCGGGTCCGCGACCATGCGCAGAAACCAGTTCGACAACTCCAGCCTGAAGCATTGATCAGTTGTGGTTTCGTAGCTACAGGCAGTCGCCATGATGCGCAATTCCATCAGGCTGGAACGCGCCGCGAACGGGAACATGAATCTCCTCGTCTGGCCCGCGACCAGGCCGTCCCAGTTCTCCCTGACAAACTCGTCGAAGCCGGCATCGATTACCACCGGTATCCTGCCATCCGGCTCGGTGGAAGTACTTTTTTTCGGTTCGGCATTTTCGGCATCGAACACCGACATCGTGACCTTGCCCTGTTTCAGGCTGACCTCGATCCTCTCATCAGAATAAAGGTTTTGCTGTACGAATGACGGTGTCGTACGACCGCTGTTGTAATCGAGTGCTTTGCGTGCGATCAAATCGCCTGCTTCACTTTGGTAAACAACTTTACGCGCATTACTGCCTTCGTCGACACAATGCGTTTCACGATAGAGGAGCTTGTCGCTTTTCAGATCGTAGGCTTCGCCTATCGTCTGGACAGTGTCGCTGGCCTCACTGGCGCCAGCCGTCAACCCGGCGCTCGCCAACAACAGCAGCACGACATTCTTGCTAAGGTTAATGTAAGTCATGTTTTCAATCTTCCCGCATAGTAAATACCGCATGGAAAAAGCACCGCCCAACCAGCCGCCATGATCGCAAGCGAGGTTATTATCGGCACGCCCAGCCGGGCCTCCGTAAGATTGGTGCCGGCCCAGTAGCTTGCCGGTCCCATCACCGCGGCGAAGATGACGGCAAGCCAGAGGTATCGCTTCAACCAGAATAATCCATGCATGAACGTGGTCGCGAACAACAGCCACAGGCACACCAGCCACGGCGGAATTCCCAGCAGGGTCGCGTCGCCGTAACTGATAACACCGGTATTGGCCATTGCAATGTCCCAGAGACTACCAATTACAGCCACGAGCCCGATGAGCTTCCACTCTGCCTGGCTGCTAAGTACCAGCCAGCCATGCAGAATCAGCGCGGCCGCGGTGAATACAACGGCATAGATATTGCCGCCGATAACGCAGACTAGCCAGCCGACCTGGAACAGGGCCAGGTTTATCAGATTTTTTTTCATCGCAGGATTTGCGCGCGATCAGGAACAGCTGGTCTTGCGCCAGTCAGGCTTTGCGAACAGCATTTGCGACGTACCGATGACACGTTCTTCGAAACCACCCTGGCAATAACAAAGGTAGTAATTCCACATGCGAATGAAGTAGTCGTCGAATCCCAGCGCCCTGACCTGGTCGAGTTTCGACATGAAGCGTTCGCGCCAGATTTCGATAGTTCTGGCGTAATCCTCGCCAATTTCCTGCATTTCGATCATTAGCATGTCGGTGTTTTTCTTGACCGACGAGAGGATCGCTTCGTGGCTCGGCAACGAACCGCCAGGGAAAATGTATCGCTGGATGAAATCGACCGATTTCTGGGCATATTCGAAACGCTGGTCCGGAACCGTAATCGCCTGCAGCAGCATGAGCCCGTCGTCTTTCAACAGGGCAGCGCAGCCGCTGAAATACTGTTTGTAGTACTCGTGCCCCACCGCCTCGATCATTTCGATCGAAACCAGCTTGTCGAAACGGCCCGTCAGGTTACGGTAATCCTCGAACAGCACCTCTACCTGTTGCTCCAGCCTCTCGGCCTGGACGCGATCGCGCGCTGTGTCGAACTGTTCCTTCGATATGGTCGTCGTCGTCACTCTGCAGCCGTAGTGCTTCGCCGCGTATATGGCGAGTCCGCCCCAGCCGGTGCCGATTTCGAGCAGGTGGTCGCCGGGTTGCAGATCGAGCTTACGGCAAATGACGTCCAGCTTATGGATTGCGGCTTCGTCGAGGTCGGCATCGGGATGGGGGAAGATCGCCGCCGAGTACATCATTTCCGGGTCCAGGAACAGCGCGAAGAAATCATTGCTCAAATCGTAATGGCTCGCGATATTCTGCCGCGCCTGCTTTTCGGTATTGCGGTTCAGCCAGTGGAACAGCTTATCGCCGATACGCTGCAGCAACGGCTTGGCATCGTCCATCTCGTTCAGAAAATCGATATTGATCGACATCAGGCGCACCACTTCGACCAGGTTCGGCGTAGTCCACTTGTCGAGCATGTAGGCCTCCGCCCCGCCGATCGAACCACCGAATGCAATATCACGGTAGGCGCTCGTATCCTTGATGACTATCTTGGCCTTGATTCCGGCATGATTCTCGGGATCGCCGAAGCTGAACAAATCATCGCCATCTTCGATCAACAGGTAACCGCGCGGCAATTGCTGCAAGCGTTTTAACAACTGGCTCTTGGCAAAGTTGCCCAGCCAGCCGGGATTGTCGGAAGTCTTGACTGCGGATGTATTTACGGTATTCATGTCTTCGTCTTCAGTCTCGTTATTGTCGGTTGATCCAGCTCGGCCAGGCCCCGATTGCCAGGATGATCGTAGAATGGATTACGCTTGATCCAGAGTTTCAGGGCTTGCCAGTATATCGCCGCCGCCACCTTGGCAGTCATCCAAGGATGTTGCAGCAAGATCCACGCAAGGCTTGAGGCGCTTATGTCGCGTCGCTTCAGCGCCATCGTGGCATCCATGTGAATTTCGTCATCACATTCGGTCTCCAGGTTCAGGCTCAGGATCCTGGAAGGATTGTTGCTGGCCCACCGGTAGCCAATATTCATCGGGTTGAACGGCGAGACATGCATTAATTTCGCAAACTTGATACGTTGGAAGCGTTTCCCCGGATCACAGCGCAGCACGTAGCTCTGGCGCTCTTTCCACGGCGTGTTGGTCACCTCGACCACGATATACTGCAGGGCTTCCTGGTCGTCGAAACAGTAGTAGCAGCAAATCGGATTGATGTTGAAGCCGAAGTACCTCAGGTTTGCGAGCATCCGCACCGGCCCCTTATGCCAGTCTCCGGTTTCATCATGAATACGCTCACGTACCGCCTGTTTCAGCGGGATCGCGGGATCTCCGAGAAAATCGGCGCGATCGAAACGGGCCGGCCGCCATGCCTTGCGCGACCAGAAAGGCGATATTCCCAGCACGGCATCGAGCTCGTCCAGGTCCAGGTACATCATGAATACCTGGTAACTGAACCTGTGCGCGTTCGGGGTGAAGCGGCGATGGCGCAGGTAGCCACGGTAAATCGCGCTATGCATGGGACGTTTCTGCGGCTGCCAGACTATCCCGGGGCGCCGACGGAGCGAGGCGATTGATCGCATCGGCGACCCGGCGTCCGCTGACCACGCCGTCTTCATGGAAACCGTTGCCGAGGTAAGCACCGGCAAACCAGGTGCGATTGAGCCCGTTGAAATCATCGATTTTCGCGGCAGCTACGACCGACTCCAGGGAGAACACCGGGTGACTGTAGTTGAAAGTTTCGATAATCTTGTCTGCCGCAATCGATTCGGTGGCATTTAGCGTAACGCAGAAGTTTGTATCCGATTCGATGCCCTGCAGGATATTCATGTTATAGGTCAGGATAGCACGCTGCTGGTAGCGCTCGCGCAACCAGTAATTCCAGCTCGACCAGGCAAGTCGGCGTCGCGGCAACAGGCTTTCGTCCGTGTGCAGCACTACCTCGTTCGACTGGTAGGGGATCGCCGTCAGCGCGTCGCGCTCGGCCATCGTGGCATCGGCCAGCAATCCGAGTGCCTGGTCGCTATGGCAGGCGAAGATAACCTGATCGTATTGCGCGGTATGCCCGTTGGCCATAACCAGTTCCACCCCTCCAGGACGTCTCCGCACCGAGACAATTTGTGCATTGACGCAAATCGAGTCGCTGAATTCACGCGTCAATGGCTCGAGGTAGCTTCTCGAGCCGCCCTTGATGACGTGCCACTGCGGCCGGTCGTTGACGCTCAGCAGCCCATGATTCTTGAAAAACCGCGTGAAGAACAGTACCGGGAAATCGATCATGCGCGATGTCGACGCCGACCAGATCGCGCAACCCATCGGTAGCAGGTACCGATAGGTGAACTCCTCGCAGTAACGGTTCGCCGCCAGGTAATCACCCAGCGTCGTCGTCGCGGAGATGCGGCCACTGTCGAGGTCTTTGACCGCTTCGCGGTTGAAGCGCAAAATGTCCCGCAGCATACGATGAAACGATGGCCGCATCAGGTTGATACGCTGCGCGAACAGGGTATTCAGGTTATTGCCGCCGTACTCCAGCCCGTTGTCGTCGCAGCGCACGCTGAAACTCATCTCGGTGGGCCGGGTTTCCACGCCAAGCTCCGCTATCAGTTCGATAAACTTTGGATACGTCCAGTCGTTGTAGACGATGAACCCTGTGTCTATGGCGTAATCGCGTCCTGCGTAACGAACATCGACGGTCGCGGTGTGACCGCCGATACGGGGGGCCGATTCGTAAATCGTAATGTCGTGCCCGCGGCGAAGATAATAAGCTGCAGTGAGTCCGGAAATTCCGGCGCCGATTATTGCAATATTCATTTACCAATCCCCTGGTTTGACCGAGCGTCCACCTGTTGTTTCTCGGGTGCGACCATTTTTTGCCACAGCCCCGGCATCAGTTTCGATACGAAAAGCATAGCCGACAGGCGCAGCGGGAAGCTGTAGCTGCGTGGCCTGGCTTCGATATTCTTGACGATGCGCGAGGCCGCCTCGTCGACATCCATCAGGAAGGGCATCGGAAAGTCATTCTTGCGCGTCAGCGGGGTATCGACGAAACCTGGATTGACCACGGTCACGTCAATGTTCTCGCTGGCAAGATCGATGCGCAGGCTGTCGAAAAAATACTGCAGCGCAGCCTTCGATGCACCATAGGCTTCGGCCCGTGGAAAAGGCGCCGCGGTTACCTGGGAGGCGACGCCGACGATGTGAGGCCGGCCTCCGGGGCTCTTACGCAGCAAAGGCAGCGCCAGTCTTACGCAGTTCACGGTTCCGAAGAAGTTGATTTCCATGACGCGGCGTATCGCCAGCCAGTCGGGATCGGGGAAATCCAGGTATTCGCAGCTACCCGCGTTCAAAATTACCTGATCCAGGTGCGGAGTGATTCCCGCCATCCTCGCGCCGGCCGCCTCGAGCGACCCCACATCTGTAATGTCGCAGGGCAGCGCGGTGATGTTTGCGTTCAACGCTACGAGCTTTTCCAGTTCGTCTGCGCCGCGTGCCGAGGCGATCACCCGATTCCCCCTCGCGGCCAGCGCAATCGCCAGGCTCCGACCCAGCCCGCTACTGGCACCGGTAATCCAGATCATTTTGTTGGGTTTTCTGGCCATGCTATCAACTCGCCAGCCGCAGTCGAAGCCAGCGCGTGACGTTACCCAGCACCGGCAGTTGTTCGTAAAGCATCGCGCCCATATCGTAGAAGTCCTCGTGGAACTCTACCCTGTCGCCAATCTTGAGATGGCTGACGCCGCGCACGCTGATCAGCCGGTTGCCCAGCTTCGGGTGCTTGAAGTGCATCATCCACTTGACGTACGCGGCACCTTCGCCGATCAGCTCGTCGAGATACTCGAAACGGCAGTCGGTCAAGTCGCTGCACATCGACGTGAAATAATCTTCGAGTTCGACCAGCCCGCGAATTTCATGCACCGGATCCTTGAATACGATATTCGGGGCGTAAATCTCGCGCAACTGGGTCAGATCGGAATCGTGCAGCACTCTGAAATAATTCTTAAATTGCTCGATCAACGGTTTATTGGCGTTCATTTGTCGTGGTATCTCTCATCTTGCATGCGTTCAATGGAAGCTTTATACGCCGGGCACTCACCTTCGGATCAACTGGGTGATCCACAATCCACCTGGAACCGTATACAGATCAACTTTTAGCCGACGAGCGCTTATAATGCCCGCCATGACCAATAGAAAACTGCCCAGCGACAAGCTGATCGCCCTTGGCGAACTGATGAAAAAAGTCGCCGTGGATCGCGACAAAACCGCGTTCGCCAGCCTTTTCGACCATTACGCGCCGCTGATTCGGGCCTACAGTCTCGCGCGCGAACCCGGATCCGATCTCGTCGCTGACGAACTGGTACAGGAAGTCATGACGCGGGTGTGGCTGAAAGCTGCCAAGTACAACCCGCGTCTTGCTAATCTGAATACCTGGATTTTTACGTTGGCACGAAACTGCCGCATCGACTACCTGAGGCGCAATAGCCGCTACGTTACCGAAATCGACCCGACCGACATCTTCAACGACATGGAAGACGACGGACCGGGCCCCTTTCAGCTGGCGCAGCAAACCCGTGCCGAGGAAAGTATAAGAGCAGGTCTGGAAGAGCTGCCAAGAGAACAATGTGAAATCTTAACCAAGGTCTATCTGGAGGGTAAAAGCCACCAACAAGCCAGCGAAGAGCTTAAGTTACCGCTGGGCACCGTGAAATCACGCGTACGCCTGGCGCTGAAAAAGCTCGAAGTACTGGTCGAGAGGTAATCATGGATAAACCACAAAATCATCCCTTCGGCGAATTGCTGGCAGCTTATTCGGCCGGCAGCCTGCCGCTGAGCCAGGCGTTATGCATCTCCGCGCACCTGGAGCATTGCGATTCCTGCGCGCGCCAGCTGCAACACTTGAACCGTGTCGGTACGGAACTGATGCAGCAGCTGACGCCATCGAAGGCTTCGGACGAACTTAAAAATCGGTTGCTCGAACGACTCGATTCGCTCGAGGCCGAAACTCCGAGACATGAGTCGGCCAGGGTCGATTCGTCTATTCCGCGCTGCCTGCGCCAGTTCGTCGACAGCAGCTATGGCGGCCTGCGCTGGAAGCGGATTTCCGCCGACATTCACAGCGTCGAGCTATGCCGCGACAGCAATGGAGCCAAGGTCGAGCTGCTGAAGATAAAGCCAGGCGGTTCCGCGACGACGCATACCCATCTCGGCGACGAGTACACGGTCATTCTCGAAGGCAGTTTCTCGGACGAGTCCGGGCTGTACCGCAAGGGTGATTTCGTGGTCAAGGACAAGAATGACAAGCATACGCCGGTAGCCACTCGTGACAGCGAGTGCATCTGCCTCGCGGTTACCGAGGGGCCGATACAGTTTACCGGCCCGATCAGCAGGTTGTTGAATCCGTTAATCCGTCGCAGCTATGCGTGAGAGTAGCCCCTGCCCGAGGTCCATAACGCGTGCCCGTGAATAACGGGCACACCAAGATTCTCATAGGCATCAGCAGCTGTCTGATCGGGGAAAAGGTTCGCTTCGACGGTGGCCATAAGCAAAACCGTTACATCCTCGATACGCTCGGACACTACTTCAGCTTCCGCCCCTTTTGCCCCGAACTGGCCATCGGGCTCGGCGTGCCGCGTGAATCGATTCGCCTCGTCGATGACGGCGGCGCGATAAACGCGGTCGGCAGCAGGCGCGAGGATTTGAACGTGACCGACGCGCTCATCCAGAGCGCGCACGACCAGCGGTGCTGGCAGCGGCAGGTTTTCGGTTATATCGTCAAGAAAGATTCGCCAAGCTGCGGTATGGAGCGCGTCAAGGTTTACCGCGGGGACCACCCGCAGCGCAGCGGTGCGGGTTTGTACACCGCAACCATGATGCAGAACTTCCCGACATTGCCGGTGGAAGAAGAGGGACGTCTCGGCGATCCGGTGCTGCGCGAGAGCTTCGTCAAGCGGGTTTTCATTTACAGGCGCTGGCACGAAATGCTGGCCCGAGGCCTGGACTGGGCCGCGCTGACGGATTTCCACGCCCGTCATAAACTGATCCTGTACAGCCACGACCAGGCGCTCGGCCGCCGACTCGGGCGCGAATTGTCCGAGGCTCACCGCGAACCCGTCGAAGAATATGCCGACCGTTATCTTGTCGAACTGATGCGGATTCTCAGGATCTACGCCAAACGATCGAATCACGTCAACGTGCTCGAGCACGTGCGCGGCTATCTCAAGCATGATCTCGACCAGGACGACAAGCGAGAATTGACCGAAAGCATCGAAAATTACCGGCTCGGCCTGTTACCGCTGATCGTTCCGATCACGCTGCTGCGGCACCATTTCCGTAAGAATCCAAATGAATATATCGAACGCTCGTATTACATGCGGCCGCATCCCGACGAGCTGATGCTGCTGAACTCGCTTTAATACCGATACTTCACAAATCAATATGAAAAATGATGCAGTTTCCATCGTCTGGTTTCGCCAGGACCTGAGAGTTGCCGATAACCCGGCGCTTAATGCCGCGGCCGAATCGGGTTGCGTACTGCCGATCTATATCCTCGATGACGTCAACGCCGGTGACTGGTCTGCGGGTGCGGCGAGCCGCAGCTGGCTGCATCAGTCGCTGGCGGCGCTAGACGAATCGCTCAACGGCAGCCTGCTTTTCTTCAGCGGTGACGCGACCGCGATTATTGCGCATCTGATCGAGGTATTTCAGGTCGATGCGGTTTTCTGGAATCGCTGTTACGAACCCTGGCGTATCGAGCGCGATGCAAGAATCAGGACCGTGCTGACGTCGCGGAATATCCGGATCGAGAGTTTCAATGCCTCTCTGCTGTGGGAACCCTGGACGGTTTGCAAGGGCGATGGTTCCCCGTACCGGGTTTTCACGCCGTTTTACCAGAAAGGCTGCCTGTCACGACCGGCGCCGAGAAGCCCCCTGCCTGCGCCCGCCAGATTGAGGTACGCGGATGCAACCGCCGAACCCGGCCTGGCCCTCGAACAGCTCGGGCTGCTGCCGCGTCACGACTGGCACCGCTCGCTGCTCGCCCACTGGCAGATCGGCGAAATCGCCGCGCAGCACAGGCTCGAAGCATTTTGCGAGGATAGCCTCGCAAGCTATCGTGAAGGCCGCGATTTTCCGGCGCTGGATGCGACTTCGCGGTTGTCGCCGCATTTGCACTTCGGTGAAGTCTCGCCGCACCAGGTCTGGCATCGCATCGAGAACGCAGCGATGAACGTCACCGGCGATGGCCCTCCGCATTACCTGCGCGAAATCGCGTGGCGTGAATTCTCTTATCACCTGCTATATCACTTCCCTCGATTACCCGAGGCAAATTTCAACACCCGCTTCGACAGCTTCCAGTGGCTTGACGACGACGCGGCCCTGAAAACCTGGCAACAGGGCAAGACCGGCTTCCCGATCGTCGATGCCGGGATGCGCGAACTCTGGCAAACCGGCTACATGCACAATCGGGTCAGGATGATCGTCGCATCGTTTCTGATCAAAAACATGCTGATTCACTGGCGCGCCGGCGAGGAATGGTTCTGGGATTGCCTGGTCGACGCCGACCTGGCTAGCAATAGCGCCAGCTGGCAATGGTGCGCCGGCTCGGGCGCCGATGCCGCGCCCTACTTCCGTATCTTCAACCCGGTGTTGCAGAGCGAGAAATTCGACCCCGACGGAGAATACCTGATCCGCTACTGTCCCGAACTCGCGCCGCTGCCGGCAAGATTCAGGCATAAGCCATGGGAGGCCAGCGACGAGGTTCTGCGAAAGGCTGGCATCGAGCTTGGGATAGACTACCCCAGGCCGGTTCTTGATCTGAAAACAACGCGCGCGCGCGCGCTCGCCCGCTTCAAGGCGCTCGCCTGAATCGGCGGGATACTAGGCTGCGTCCATCTCGTTGATATGCTCCTGGCAGCGTTTCATCGCGGCCGCCATTTGCTTGCCGGTCTCGTAACGCGAACCGGCATCCTTCTGTAGCGACTTGTTAATGATATTGTTGACGCAATTAGGTAAGTCGGAGCGGTAGCGGCGAATATCGGGATGTTTCTCGTTGGCGATGTTGTACATCAGGTTGGCGATCGACTCGCCCTTGAACGGCAGCTCGCCGGCGAGCATCTGGTACATCGTTACGCCGAGCGAGAACAGGTCCGCTCGCCCGTCGACCTTCTTGCCGGCAAGCTGTTCAGGCGACATGTAGTAGGGACTGCCGAGCACGGTGCCGGTTTTGGTTTTGCTGGCATCGGTCAGGCAGGCAACGCCGAAATCGGTAATCTTTGCCACGCGCTTGATTTTATCGTAAATAATGTTGGCGGGCTTGATATCCCGGTGCACCACGTGCTGCTGATGGGCATAGTCGAGCGCAAGCGCGATGCTGATGATGATTTCCCAGACCTGGCTTACCGGCAGCAGCGTCTTCGGGCTCGCGTAGGCGGTCAGGTCCTTGCCTTTCAGGTAATCCATTGCGATATAGGCCAGGTCCTGTTCGTCGCCGACATCGTAGACGGTGACGATATTCGGATGGTTGAGGCGACCGGCGGCCTCGGCCTCGCGGAAAAAGCGGCTTTTTATTTCATCGCGCATGTCTTCCTCGAACTCGTCCGACAGCACCATGGTCTTGATGGCAACGGTGCGTCCGATCTTGTCGTCATGCCCGAGGTAAACCATGCCCATCGCGCCGCGACCGATTTCGCTATCGATCTGGTAGCGCCCGAGTTTTGGCTTCGAAATCCCTCCCTTGCTCGAAATCAGGGTCGGACCCGGGCCCTTGGTATTGCCGCCACCCAGCACAACGGTCTTCGACGCCTGTTCGTTTTGCTGGACGCGTTCTTCGACATCGCCGTACTTCGGATCATGCTGCAGTATGAACTTGAACACCGCAACCGCCTTGTTGAACTGCCTCTTGCGCTCGTAATCGAGACCGATGTTGTAAATCTGCCCGAGCAGCGGGTCATCGACGTTACAGCTGCGCAGCTTCTCGAAGGCCTGGTCGAGGTTACCCTGGGCGTGCAACGACTGGCCGAGCTGACGGTTGGCGGCCGAAAGATTTGCCCGTACCAGCCCCAGCCTGGCGTTGAATGACTGCCTGGTACCGAGTATCAGATGGCCGACTATGAGCATCACCACGGCAGACATCATGGGTAACCACAGCGCCTGCGAACTCATCAATACGAAGTGGGCGTTGAAAATCACCAGCAGCAGGAACAGGCTCAGGAAAAAAGCGGTATTGGCGCGGAAGCGGCACAGTACGAACATCAGGTAGATTCCGAGCGCAGCGATGATTCCGCGCAGGGCCCAGCCAGACCACTCGGGTAGCTGATACGACTCGCCGTTCAGCAGGCTCGATACGGTATGCGCTGTCGCAAGGGTCGGGGATATCGGATGCCCGGATGGCGTCATCCTCGGTTGCGCCAGGCGCGGCGAGGTAATTCCGATGATGACAATCTTGTTGTGGAATGCATTTTTCGAAACGGTTTCGTCCAGCACGTCGATCAGCGAGAAAACCTTGAAGGCCGATTTCCCGTCCTTGCCCTCGTAGAAGCGCGGGTAGATCCTGAACTCGTTATCGGCACCCAGATCCTTGCCGCCGAGCATCGGGCTGGTGCCGGCACGGGATTCGATATGCTGCATCGACAGGCCCTTGCTGCGGGTAGCGAGCATCAGCGCAAAAGACGGCAGGTAATCGCTACCGTACTGTATGATCACCGGTTCGTTATTGAAATGCTCGGCAAAGCTGAACACGCCTATGCCGCCGACCTGATTCGCCAGCTTCTCGATGGGTGGAAATATCTCCGAAGCCCGCGGTACCTTTGGCGAGGGCCAGCCAAATCCACGGCTGCCGCTGCCGTTGATGCTGACCTTGGGCAGAGCAAACTTCTGCATGTACTTCGGCAGCGTCGGAGACAGCCCGGAGGGAGGCTCGGTGGTCGGGATATACTGCATCGAGAGCACGATGCGACCACCCGATTTGAAGGTGGCGGCGAGATTGTTATCGCCATGCAGGGTCGACTCGGTGACGCGCAGTGCCTGGTTGACGCGCCTACTCAGCTTCTTTTCGCTTTTCAGAATCTTGCGCAGGTCCGCCAACGAGGCAATGCCCGCCTCGTATTGCCCGGTATCGAACGGAGTCGTAAAACCGACGACCCTTGGCTTGGCCCTGACCAGCTGCTGC
>JAOTTY010000075.1 GCA_029864185.1 Gammaproteobacteria bacterium | reverse complement strand
GATGTCAGTCAGGTTACCGTCGGTGACGGTGTAATCGACGGTATCGATCCCGTTGAAATTGGCGGCCGGGGTGTAGGTATAGCTGCCATCAGTCGCGATGGTGATGCTACCGCCCTGGGCCGTTGCAAAGGTACCGGCGACCACCGACAGGGTATCTCCATCGAGATCCGTATCATTGGCATCGAGTTCGATGACGGAATTTAAAGGAGTATCTTCGGTTGCCGTAACGGAGTCATCGTTGGCGACCGGCGCGGAATTCGGCGGAGCGCTATTATACGTATGCGTCGAGGTCGTGCTCGCGACAAAAGGATTACCTGCCGTGTCGATTCCGGTAACGGTCGCCACGAAACTGGTCTGCGCCGCAAGATCGGAGCCGGCAACGGTAACAGTAAAGGTATTGCCAGCCGCAACAAGGCCGGAATAGGGATTGCCGTTGATGGTAAATTCCACGCTATCGCCAGGCCCGGCAACGCCGCTAACGGTGCCAGTAACGTCAATCGTTCCGGCTGCCTCGGTGAGATTGACTATGTCGTCGGCGGTAATATCGTCAATGGAAATCGACGCTGTCGGCGTGGGATCCAAAGAGCTAGAAGGCGCCGAAATTTCCCCGCTTGTCCCTGTCTCCGCCAGCAGCGGGTCTTCGTCGAGGGTTGGCAGGATGTCGATAGCAGACGAATCGAAACCAAGGGGCGTGCCGCGGGTTTCGACAATTCCCTCGTCACCATCGCGCGAGTATATCGACGCCTGATGTAACGCGTCATTGGCATTGCCGGCTTCACCGGCAGCGGTTGCCTCCAGTTCGGCCAGGTCTATGCCTTCGACGATTAGACTCTGCAGTTCGGCCAGCTGGTCGGCGCGTTCATCCGGGTAGTCCGTAAGGCTGGCAAAAACCGACTCATCGAGCAATATCTCGGTGTTTTCACCAAGCTGTAACTTGCGGCCGTCATGAAACTCGAGCACGATCTCGGTATTGACGCCGGTCGTGAGGATATCGCCCTCGTTTATCTGGTCGCCGATGCTGAGAATTCTGATAACGCCGTCGACGCTGCGAACCTGCGCGTCACCGATTAACTCGGCGACATAACCGATACTTTTAGTAGCCATATTTCTGCAAAAATAATATTCGAGCAGTATATATAGGTGGGATTCATAGCCTCATCTCATACCAAAGTCGTAGGTGAGTGGGGCAAATTTTACGGTTTGAGAGCCAGGTCACACCGAACGCGACCGATTCCGACGAACGACTCAGGTCTGCTTTAAATATAACACCAGTCCAACGCGATCCTTGAGATCGAGTTTTCTGAAAATGCTGGTCAAATGCGTTTTGACGGTGGGTTCGGAAATGTCATACAGATCGGCTATTTGCCGGTTCGATTTACCTTCGGCGACCGCGAGCGCGATTTCCTTTTCCCGCGGGGTCAACATTTGCAGCGGTTTTTGTGCAGGATCAGGCTTGTTTGCCTGTTGCGCGAGCCTGAATGTTTCTTCCAGCATATGTGGCGGGAACCAGCTCTGATCGTTGGCAAGGAGTTGCAGCATTTGCTGGTAATGCTGCTCCGCCATGTAGCTGTTGCAATAGCCCTTGGCGCCGAGACGCACGCATTCGAGCATTTCTCGGATATTGGGCAAATCGGAACAGACGCCCACGCGGATCGGCTTACCGGACACATGCCTGAGCAGCCATTCGTAGCAGTCTAGCTCCATACTGGATATATGCAGCAGATACAGTTGCTCAGGATCGTTGGAAGGCGCCTGCAGACGCGACCGGAATTCGAAGGCGCTCGTCAGGTGCTTGCCCAGGAATTGCTCGAAAGGGCGCGACGCCGAATAGATCACCAGTTTCATCAGCGCTCCCGCAGCGCCTTGTCGATGCCGCGATGGACCGGTTCGGTCAGGTACGACAGGATGGTTTTCTTATCGGTCAGGATATCCGCCTCGGCGGTCATTCCGATCTTGATCGGCAATTCGCCGCTTTTTACGCCGAGAAAGGGTTTGCTCGGCTTGACCCTCACCAGAAAAAAGCTTTCGCCCTCGTCATTGGTGATTGTATCGGCGCTGATAAAGGTGACAATTCCCTGCAGGCTGCCGTGGATAGCAAAATCGTACGCGGAGAACTTTAGCCTGGCGAATTGACCGACATTCACGTAGGCGATATCGGCTGGTTTTATTTTCAATTCGACCAGCAGCGAATCCTCCTGCGGAACGATATCGAGTATATTGCTGCCCGGGCTGATCACGCCGCCAATCGTGTTGGTGTAGAGACGCTGCACGATACCGTTCACCGGCGAGCGCAGGGTGGTGCGCTTGACTCGATCCTGCAGTGCGGTCTGGGTTTCCCTGATGCGTCCGATTTCGGCGTTGACCTCGTTCAGCTCCTTCTTGGCCTTATTCTGGAAATCGAGTTTTTCTTTTTCCTTGCTGTAACGGGCCTCCTCGATGGTCGACTGGATACGGGGAACTGACAGCCTGACGGCCTCGATTTCGCCGTCGAACTCGGCTTCTCTCTGCTGCAACTGCAGGAACTCGACCTCGCTGATGATGCCTCGGTCTTTCAGGGGCTTCTTGATTTCGATCTCTTTTTTAACCAGCTCAAGCGATTTCTTCAGTTGTTTTTCTTTAGACTTTGCTTCGCGCAATGCGCTTAGCTGCTGGTTGATCCTTTCTTCCAGGATACCCAGGGTCTCCTTCAGTTGCTGGCGGTTGCTGTCGAACAGGCTCTTTTCGGATTTGATCAATTGCGGGGCATCCGTGCTGACCTCGGCATCGGGTTCGAAATCCCGTCCGAAAGCCTCGGCTTCGAGGCGGCTGGACTTCGCCAGCAGTTCGAGGTACAGCAGGCGGTTCTCCTCGAAGGAGCTCGTGAACGCGATGTCGCTGATTTTTATCAGCGACTGGCCGGCGCTGACCGCCTGTCCCTCGACCACCAGAATTTCCTCGATGATGCCTCCCTCCAGGCTCTGGATATTCTGCACCTGGCTTGCCGGGGAGACCTTGCCGGTGCCACGAATAACGACATCGATTCTGGCCCAGTTCATCCACAGGATGGCAGCGATTACAAACAGGGCGATAATCATCACCACGGTGATCATGTAACGCGGCGTTCGGTGCACGGCCGCGGCCGACAGGCTGCGCATATATTGCAGGTCCTGCTTGCCATGCACGCCCATCTGGGTCGAGTCTTCAAAACTGGTATCGTCGTCGCTACGCATTCGGTGTGCCTTTGAGTGCCTTTAGTACCTCTTCCTTGGGGCCGTCCATCACGATTCTTCCCTCGTCCACCACGATAAGACGCTCCACCAGTTCAAGCATAGGAGCCTTGTGAGTTACCAGCAACAGCGTTTTGTCGCGGCTGTAATCGTACAGACGCTTCTTGACAACTGACTCGGTGGTGTTGTCGAAGCTGTTGGTGGGTTCGTCAAGTATTAGCATCGGCTCGTTCAACAATACCGCGCGACCCAGTGCAATCGCCTGGCGCTGTCCGCCCGACAGAAATCCACCGGCTTCGCCGACCTGTGTATCAAAGCCCTGCGGAAGCTGGTTTACGAACAGGTCTACCCCGCAAACGCTCGCCGCTTCGATCAGCCTTTCGTCATTCACGTGCAGGTTCTTGTAGGCGATATTTTCGCGGATGGTGCCGCGTAGCAGCTCGATATCCTGTGACAGGTAGCCGATATTTTTGCGCAGGTCGGCAGGGTCGATCTGGTTGATGTCGATATTGTCGATCGCGATCGAGCCGCTTTCAGGCTGGTAGAGGCCGATAATCAGTTTGAGTAACGTGGTTTTGCCAGAACCCACCTTGCCGATAATACCGACGTGTTCGCCGGCGTTGATTCGAAAACTGATATCCGAGAGGGATTTCTTGGTCGACCCGGGATAACTGAAATCGATATTCCGGAAGCTGATCGATCCGTCGAACCCGGAGCGGCGCACGTAGGACTTGCCCTCGGGACGTTCGACCGCCTTGTGCATCAATTCGTCGAGCGAGCGAAAGGCGGTTTTGGTTTGCTCGAAACTGGTAATCAGCGCGGCTATCTGGCCCATTGGCGCGACGGCTCTCGACGATAGCATGACGATAGCGATCAGTCCGCCAAGGCTCAGTTCCAGGTTGCTTATACGGTAGATGCCAAACACGATCAGGCCGATGGTATTGAACTGTACCAGCAGATTGGTAACCACGGAAATCGACGTCGATAGCATGCGCGCGCGCATCGATTTGTCGGCAATCGTACCCGACGATTCTTCCCATACCCACTGCGAGTAATTCGACGCGCCCAGCGCCTTGACGGTTTTGATCGAATGCAGGGTTTCGATCAGGTGGGCATTTTTGTTGGCGGTTGCTTCATAGGTCGCCTCCACGGTTGCCTTTAGCGGTTTGACGAGGATGAAACTGTAGAGCAACAACAGGCCGATGACTATAAACGGAACCGCTATCATCGGCCCGCCGATATAATAAATCACCAGCAGAAAGATAACCGCGAAGGGCAGGTCGACCAGCGTTGCCAGGGTCGACGCGGTAAAAAAATTGCGGATGCTCTCGAATTCGCGCAGTTGACTGGCGAAGGCGCCGATGCTTGTTGGCCACTGGTCCATTTTCAGGTTCAGCACCTGTGAGAAAATAATCGACGACATGATGATGTCACTTTTCTTGCCGGCTACCTCGAGCAGGTAGTTGCGCACGAAGCGTAGCAGGGTATCGAAGAGGTACACGATGACAATACCGGTTGCGAGTACCCAGAGCGTTGCGATCGCGTCGTTGGGCACGACCTTGTCGTAGACGTTCATCGTAAACATCGGCGTCGCGAGGATGAACATATTGATCAGTATCGAAGATAGCAATACGCTGGCAAAGATATCCCTCGACTTCGCCAGGGTACCCCAGAACCAGTGGGTGGAATCCTTGACCACCGATTTTTTATTTACTTCGCTGTCTTGCTGAAATTCGCGCTTTAGCAGGAAGGCATATCCGAGATATTCCTTTTTCAGTCGCTCGAGTTCCAGCCATTCCTCGCCTTCGCCTATCTCGGGAAAGATAACCTTGGCGCGTCGGTTCTTGCGATCGATGCTTTCGAGGATGCAGGCGTTGCCGTTCTTCAACACCAGGATACAGGGCAGCAATAGACGTGACAGCTTATCCAGTTCCCGATGGATCAGCCGGCTGGCGAAGCCCGCCCGCGCGGCGACTCGGGAAAACAGCCCTTTCGGTTTTTCGATGCTGAAAAGTTCCGGGCCATCCGCGCCGGGCTCGACGGGCAAACCCGCGATCAGGGCTTCGACGCTGATCGGGCGATTATGTACCTTTGCGAATATTACCAGGCATTCGAGCAGAGGATCGTATTGATGATGTGGATCGATCATATGGGATTTTTTTTTGATTCTGGTCCGTCTCTAACACGGCAGGGCCCGGCAAAGGAGGTGCAGATTCTGCCTCGATGAAAATGCGTCTGGTGTCAAGATCGACGGATTATAACTTTACTCGCTCCTGTGTGGAAACTCACGCTATATCGGCTCTGCCGAGCCAAGGAAATTGCCCTGCATGGTTTCGATGCCGAGCGATTTTAACTCGTCGCAAACTTCCTGCGAATCTACCGCGACCGCGATGATGCGAATGTCCAGCGTGTCGGTAATCGTGCGCAATGCCTGGTAGCCGGCCGACATGTCATTACGGCTCATTTCGTGCAGGGTCTTGGCGTTGACCTTGACGTAATCGAACTGCCCTGACTGAAGCAGCTGCAGGGACTGGCCGAGGTCGAGGTTATCGATTCCGAATTGATGCTGGTGCTGTCGCACGCGATCGGAGAGGTTAGTGCACATGACGGGATGCTGGTTCAGCACGTGGTGGCTGGCCTCGATACAAAGTTTCGTTCGCGTTTGCTCGCAATCATTGAGCAACTGGTTGAATTCCTCCTGGGCCTCCGCCAGCTCGAAGAATGCCGCGCTAAGATTCAGCGCCAGCGGTATCTTGCGATCGAGCTCCTGGTTCGTCGAGACCAGCCGGAACACTTCCTTGTCGATATCGAGCGACATGCCGAGGCTGGCTGCCATCGGCATAAACGCGGAGGCCGGCACGATCTGACCCTGCTCGTTACGGGCCCTGATAAATAACTCGCGCTGGATCGGGACGCGTTCGTTGCTGATCGCAAGCTGGCCGACCAGGAACAATTGCCTCGATTGCAGCAGGGATTCGAGCCAGCTACGCCACTGCATCTTGCCCCGGGGCAAATCGAGGTTGCTCGACATTTGGTGTTCGATCGAAAATGGGCCGCTGGTGTTTGCCCTGGACAGGCAATAATCGATGCTGGACAGGATATTGCCGATTTCACCACCGATTTCTACATCGCAGATTCCGGCAAGCAAGCTTATGTCGTTCAAGTCGGGTTCGCGTTCCGCAAGATCCTGGAACGCATCGAACAGGTTGCGGATAAAGCAAGTTACCTCGTTTACGCCGGCCGCGCTCAAAAAAGCAAACTCGTCCTCGTTGAAGCGAGACACTCGATCTGCACGCTGGCCGGCGTGTTCCTGGCCCAGCATATCCGCCAGGGTCCTGATCAGGTTATCTGAAACCTCGTAGCCATACTGGTCTCGAAACTGTTCGAAATCGACGATTTTGATGATCGCCATGCAGCCGTGCAGGCCCGATTCCTCGGACATCGACTGTTGTAGCTGATCGAGCAGGTAGAGGCGGTTGCCGAGATTGGTAAGCTTGTCACGATAAAGGAGTTGCTGGTAACGGGACAGGGTCTTTTCCTGGTCGTCGAATATGCCCTGAACCTTGGAGACCATCAGGTTCATGGCTTCGACCACGCGCTTAAGTTCTAGCGTGGCGGGAATCTTCTGCTGCTGGACAAACTGGTTGTTATGAATTGCGTCGGCCTGGTCCTTGACACGCTGCAGGGGTTCGAGCAGGTAGCGCAGCACGATCCACAGCAGCAGCATCGAAACCACGAAAATCAGCGCGAACCAGCGCAGCGCCGATACCAGGGCCTGGTACATATTGCTGTATGCGAACCCGGGATGTACTTCCAGGTTCAGTTGGCCGAGCTGGGTCCAGCCTTTCATGACCTGGGTCGAGCCTTGCGCGGATTCCAGCTGAACCATCGCGATAAACCACGCGGGTACGCCTTCGACATCGAGATTCTGGCTTTTCTGATGGATGGTTTGCCCGTCGGCCCCGACAAGTTCGATACTCGTGTAATAACCGCTGTCGAACACCGCGTTGAATAAAACCTCGAGCGTGGCCTGATCGTCACCTTCGGGCAGGTTGCTGATGGCGATACCCAGGGTAGTCGCCATGTCCTGGGCGGTGGTGCGCAACTGCCCCTGTTGAAAGTGACCGGTACGCGATAAGTCATTGAACACGATTATCAACAGCAGGATCAGGAATACCGTCGATACCAGTAGCGCGATTTGCTTGAATAAGGTCATTGCTTTTCCTTTTGAATATCGGCCAGCAGTTTTTTCCACTTGCTATTCTTGATTTTGCTGGTGGGTAGCGATTTCCCGAGTCCGGCCGACGCGTTGCTGAGAAATAGCGATCTTGCGTTAAAACTGTAGACCGGCAACAAATCCCTGCGCTTGTCGGCCCTGACGATTCTGGGATCATAATTGTCCAGAATCTGCGGGATGCTGGAAGGCGTCGGAAAATAGCTCAGCACCATGTGCGCAACGTTCTGTTTCAATGCCTTGACGTAAGTCAGGTAGAGACGCTCGTCGGGTACCCCCAGTTTTCGTAGCGCAAAGTACTTGGCAATGACGAAATCCTCGCAATCGCCTTTTCGTGTGCCGAGAAACTCGTTGGGCGTGGCCCAGTAGTCTTGTTCGCCCCAGTGTACATGGTCTTCCTGGTACTCGAACTGGTTAAAAAACCGGTTAACCTCGGCCAGTTGACGGTTTATCTCCTGTCCCTCGAGCTCGGCCAGAAGCCTGTTGATAGCCTTGCCGCGGCGGAAGGCCTGTTCCGAGTACTGTGTCCTCAATTGATTCAACATCTCATCGCTCACCAATGGACCTGCCGATTGTCGAGCCGGGAAGATCATCAACAACACGGCGGCGAAACAGAGCAGACCCCTTGTCACCGCGCTAACCACCGGCGTTCGGTAACAGGCACATCAACTGCACGGCAATACCGGAACGGACAGCAGAATTTATCTGGAGATTGCGTCAGGGTATTCAGGGGAGACTTCCAAACTCGTACTAATGCCTCCAAGTGTAGACCAATTGCCGCGAGTCAGAGCCAGCTTTACTCGATAGCGGTTTTTGCCTTGAATATGAATTCGCCACGGCGATTGATCGCCTGGCCGGCCTCGGTCGAATTATCGGCGATGGGTTTCTGCTCGCCCATGCCGACAGCCCTGATGTCGACGCTATCGATGCCGTTGCGAATGAGCAGGTCCCTGAGAGCCTGTGCCCGGCGTTCGGACAGGCGCAGGTTGTAGGCATCGGAACCGATGTTGTCGGTATAGGTATAAATCTCGACCGTGATATCTTTGGCGAGCTTAATCTGCTCGATGATGGCCTGAACCTTGGTTTTGGAAATCTCGGTTAGCTCTGCCTCGTCGTAAACAAAATTAACCAGCTGCACTTTTGACAGGCTTACGATCTCGGGTTCGCGCACCTTGATTATGACCGACGCGGTTGCGGTTGCGGAGGCGCCATTATTATCGGTCACGGTATACTTGAAGATGTCGACGCCCACGAATCCCTCGAGAGGGCGGTACACCAGGCTGTTATTTTGACTGAATGCCAGCCGCCCGACCTCGGGTTGGCTAACGTCCACGACTTCCAGCGGGTCGGCATCGGCATCGCTATCGTTGTCGAGCAACTGGGCGGGAGTAATTATCAATATGCCATTGGTTTCGATTTCGAATTCGTCGTCCTGCAGAACGGGCGCCGAATTTTGCTTCGGCGCTTCCGGTTCGATCCTCGCTGCGAAGGGGATCTCGTGACAACCATAGGGATTGACGGTCAGCCCGGTCTGCGAATTGTCACAGTGATCCAGCGGGTCGAGTTCGCGGTCGGCGTCTTCATCGTTGGGTATCGGCAGCCTGTCGACCATGTCGGTTGTCAGCCGCGCGATCTTCAGATTTCCCTGTTTGAGTTCGAATTCGATCTCGGTTGCTTCGAATAATCGGCCGATGCCTTCGTAAATCCGGTAGCGAGCACTCAGGGCGTCGAACCTCGCCTCCGTGTACTGATTCTTGGCGCTATTAACCTCGTTCTCGGCATCGAGCAGATCGACCAGGTCGCGTTGCCCGATAAAAAACTCCTCCTTGTAGGATTCGACCGTCTGGCTCGCCTTGATTACATGTGCCTCGAGAAACTTCAGCTGCTTTACCAGCAGGTCGTCGGCGGTCCAGGACAGGCGCAAGGTGTTGATAACCTGGCGCCGTACACGGGCGGCGAATTCCTTTTGCTCGTAGACCGCGCTGATCTTCTTTTGCCGTTCGGCCTGCTCTCGCCCACCGCTGTAGAAATTGTAGGACAGGTTGAGTACCAGGCTGGTTTCCTCGGTATCGCCCGGGAGCCCGCCGATATCGTTACCGTACTCCGTCGCGAGCCGGAGGTCGAGATTGGGATAACGACCGCGCAAGGATCGTCGATGATCCGCCTGGGCCGCGGCGACGTTGCTCTCCGCGACCCGCATTGCCGGGTGGTCGGCCAGCGCCTGGTCGATGAGCCTGTCAAGATCATCGCGCGGTAATGGCGGTATCTTAGGTTCGGACAGGGATTGCGGATCGACGTAGCGCCCCAGGATCTGATGGAACTGGGTCGCGGTGTCTTCGAGGTTATTCTGCTGGGCGATCAGGCTTGCCTGTGCCCGCGCGAGTCGGCCCTCGGTCTGCTGCAGCTGGGAGCGGCGGCCGACCCCGGACAGGTTACGATCCCTGATCTGGGCCAGGATCTCTTCGTGGGCGCGGACATTCTCGAGCGCGAGCTGGTGAAGGCGTTGCTGCTTGAGCAATTCCAGGTAAATTTGTATGGCGCGCAACGCGATATTGTCGGCGGTATCGTATACGTCGTAGAGTGCCGCTCGAATCCTCGCCTCGGTTTGCTCGAGCTGATAGGTCGTATCGTATCCATTGAACAGGTTCTGTGTTACGGATAGTTCGAGTGTCGTGCTGTCGTAGTCCACGGACTGGTTACCGGTAGCGGGTGACTGAGTGTCGTAAATACCCGTTGAAGCTTCCAGATCGACGCTCGGACGCCAGCCGCTCTCGGCGACATCGCGGTCGCTGGCAACCTGGAGGTATACGTGGATTTTTTCTTTGACTTCCGGATGCGCGCTGATCGAATCGACGACCATGTCGGACATTTCAAGCGCGTGCAACGGGGTGCCGAACAGCATCGACAGTAGTCCAGCCGTCAAGACGATCGCCGAGCGGTGGCCCCGGTTTTTGGTCGTATTCATATGTTTTCCATGCCTTGGGAGTCGTGCGAAATTCCGGGATAAAGAGAAGGACTTGCAAAAACCGAGCATAGCCATCGCCGCTTTTTCCGGCAGAGACATGCCTAACACTTTGCAAAGATTCAGACTGATACGGTTAACTATTAACAAATGAAGTTAAGTTTATGAGTTAAGTCATTGATGATAATAAACTATTTTAAAGGGTATTCAACCAGAAAATGGGATGTGCCAGGTTGATTAAGGCCGCTTTTGTGACCTATTTAAATTTCCGGGCGGGTAAAAGGGGAGGTATCGGGTGTCAGCCGTATAGAACGAAGGCGAGTACCGCGGAGGCGGCAAGCCCCAGGGCGATGATGATCCAGTCCGAAGGTGTATAGGATTTATGTGATTTGGGTATTTCTGCGCCCTGCGTCAGCGCGGTGAAGTTTTTTAGATCGGATTCATCGATTTTTCCCTTGCTCTCGAGTCGCTTGAGTAACTGGGCACGAATCTCGACGTACTGTTGCCGCGAAATCATGTCGTTGGCATAAGTCTTGGCAAGTAAGCGCAATGGGGAAAGCCGGCGTTCCATCAATTCTGGGGTTGCGCGTTGATAATCTTGCTGAGGTTTTGCAGTCGCTTGTCCTCGGGAAACAGTTTCAGTCCCGTCACGATATAGTTCGATGCCTCGGGGAACTTGCGGGCGGAGATCAGCTTCTCGGCCTCGGAAAGATAAAGATCCGATAGCGCCTTGTCCTTCAGCAGGTAATGCTTGGGATCGACGCGTTTGATCAACGGCATAACCGTGGTAAGGTCTTCCCCGCTTTCGGTTTTAACCAGTTTCTTGGCCTTGAAATAGCGTTTATAAAGCGACACCAGGCTATTCATCAGACGGTCGCGCTGTTCCTTTATCTGGTCATCGATGGTTGATAGCGCGACCGAATCCGGATAGTGCTTTTTGGCCTGCGCGAGCAGGGTCTGCGCCTGCGGATAATCGTAAAGACCCTCGGAAGGTCGAAACACTGATCGAATGCGGTCGCGATAAAAAGTGATGATTTCGCGGCGCAGGCCGACGGATATGATTTTTTGCTGCTCCGGGTCGAGTTGCTCCAGCGACCAGATCGTCTCGATCATCAGCGCCTTGTCGCCATTTTTGATCAAATGGATCTTGTCGTAAAGTTCCTGCTCGGCCTGAAATGCAAGAAACGGCTTGTAACCGATACCGGCCCCGATGACCGCCAGGAATAGCGTCACCAGCAGGATCGTCTTGGAATGCGACTTCTTGGAACGCATGCCTTCGGCGAATTTTTCGACATCGGCGATGCGCTCCTCTCGCACCACCGTGAGCGCCTTCATCAGGGTTTTCTGCTGGCGCCGATTCAGGCCTTTGATCGGCTTCGGTTTTATTCCCAGTTCCTTGATTTTGGGGGACGCAACCTTGTTATAAGGATGTTTACCGCCGGCAAGCAGCTGGTAAGCGACACAGGCAAGGCCATAAATATCATCCCGGGGATCCGGGTTCATCCCCGCAAACATTTCCGGGGTTGCATAGGCCGGCGTCACAGCGCTCAGTTTGGCCGGATCGAACATCGTCGCCTCTCTCTCCTCGTCGGTTTGCGTACTGGCGCGGGCGATTCCAAAATCGAGCAGCTTGACGTGGCCGTCGTTCAACAGAAAGCAGTTACCGGGCTTGAAGTCGGAGTGAATCAACTTCTTCTCATGGGCGTAGGATAGTCCGCTACAAAGTTCCTCGATGATGTGTAACGCGTGATCCAGCTTGAGAGGTTTCTTGGCGATTTCCTTGATCAACTGATTTAGCGGTTTGCCCTGCAAGAACTCCATCGTCATGAAAACGGTATTACCATCGCGGTCGAAGTCGTAAACCGTTGCGATGTTGGGGTGGGCGAGGCGCTGCGCCTTGCTGGCCTCGCGTTGCAGCGCGATGAACGAGCCCGAGTACTTTTTGAACGCGTCGGTCAGTACCTTGATTGCAACATAGGGATCCTTGTCCTGGGCTTCTACCTTGAGCAAATCCTTGGCCTTGAACACGACGCCCATGCCGCCCTGGCCGAGTTTTTCGAGCAGTACGAAGCGATCTTTCAGCGTCACCCCGGGACCGAGGTTTTCGTAACGACTGGCCTTGTGAGGTTTTTCGACGATATGAGGATCTATTGGTGAAACATCACCGCCTCCGCTGATCGAAATCTCGGAAATTTCAAAGTCGTCGCCGCCTTTCTTGACGCTGACGATAACGGTCTTATCACCAGCGTCCTCGCCCTCGGTGTCGGAATCGAGATCCGACAGGTCGGTCAGGTGCATGGTTCTGTCGTCGCTGAAATAAGAGATATCCGTTTCCGGGCTGTTCTTCAGCGTCGACTGTATATTAACCTTGGAAATGACCTGCGACAGCTGGGTAAAACCGTCGGAGTCGATTCGATCTTTGCTGTACAAGGCTTGCAGGTAGCTTTGTGCATCCACATGTCCGCTTGGCATCGCATCGAAGATGCTTGCCAGCCCCTGTTCCAGGTCGTTGATATTCAGCGCCCCTTCGATATAGTCGTTGATCAGCGATTCGCAGACTTCAGACATCGGCTTCCTTTTTGCAGACTTTCATGGTGATTATGGAAGTATTGTCGGTACCACCTGCCTCCAGCGATGATGCGAGCAGGGCCTCCGAGAGGTCCGTCATATCCCCGACGTGAGTCTCGATGATCGGAATCAGTTTCTTTTCATCCAGATCCTTATATAGACCATCGGAACAGATAATGTAAACATCGCCATCCTGCATCTCGAAATAGTCAAAGTCCATACACAAATTATCATCTATACCCACCGCCTTGAGAACCACGTTGGCAGCGGGATGTTCCTCGGCGTCCCGGGCCTCTATCTTCCCCATCCTGACCAGTTCCTCGACGTAACTATGATCTTCTGTCAGGCGTTGCAGCTCGAAATCCCTGTAGCGGTAGAGGCGGCTGTCGCCGGCCCAGAAGGTGAACAGCAAATTATGCCAGACATAAACGCAGACAACGGTGCTGCCGATAGTTGCGTTGCGGCCTAGTTTATAGGATTTTTTGCGGATGATTGAGTTCGAATTCAGAATATTTTCTTCGAGCAATAAAATACTGTCGTCCAGCGAGGCATGCTGCCTGAACAGGCTAAGATTATTGGTGATGGTCTGGCTCGCAAAATCGCCGGCATGATGGCCACCCATGCCGTCGGCAACGATCCAGACGTTCTCATCATCATGCACCAGTATCGAATCTTCATTCTTGGTTCTGACGTGACCGGTATCGGTAACGCCGTGGCTGGAAATTTGAAAGCTGATTGAGGATGGTTGATCGTTATGTGCTGTATAGCTGGACAACGCAGCTCCTGATTCGTGACAAGGATTATTCTGACATTGTTAATTATAATAGTAAAATTACACCAAATTGATATGTTTTAACTAAGGAACTCCGCATAACCCGACGAAAATTTTGAACAAGCGATATGCTCAGATTGCTCTATAATCGCTGGATATACATGTAACTTCAGGGAAATCCATAATGAATAAAATTACTGGCCTGGGCTTGTGTCTTTTATTTTTTACTTCGAGTGCTGGCGCGCTCGATCTTGGGGTCGGAGTCAAAGCAGGTACCGCGGGCGTGGGCGTGGATCTCAGCGTGGCACTGTCAAAGACCGTTAATGCTCGGCTAAGTCTGACAAACGTCGACGAGACACTGGATGAGGCAATTGAAATTTCAGATGCCGATAACAGCGCAAACGTCGACGCGACGATGGATCTGGGCTTCGGTGCGACCGGGCTTTTGCTGGATTGGTATGTATTTGACGGCACTTTTCACTTGACTGCTGGAATGATGCGCAACGATTCCAAGATCGATTTCAACGGCAGGATTACCGATGCGCAGGTTACTTTTGGCGGCACCACCTACAACGTGGCCGCGGATTTCTCAGATCCCAATTTGTCTGGCTCGATCAGTGCGGGCGAGTCATTTGAACCTTATCTGGGAGTCGGCTGGGGGCGCAAGGCAGGAGATGATCCCGGGCTTGCGTTATCGGTGGAGCTAGGAGTGATGTTGATGTCTCCCGAGGTCGATCTGCGTGCGCCGACAGCCACCAACCCGGCAAACCAGGCGACACTGGACGCCAATGTCGATGATGCGGAAAGTGCAGCCAACAACGACTTATCGGAGCTCGAAATGTGGCCAATCCTCTCCTTTGGCCTCAATTACGCATTTTGATTCTGGATAAATTTGTTATGATTGCAAGCAGCCGGTAACCGGCTGCTTTTTTTTGGGTGATTAAGTGACGAGATTAGTGAATTGCGTGGTGCTGGGAGAAGAGGCGCCCGGGCTGGACCGGGTTCCGTATCCCGGCGAACTCGGACAGCGTATCTTCGAAAACGTGTCGGCCGAGGGCTGGCGGCGATGGATCGAACGCCAGACCATGATCATCAATGAAAACGGTTTATCGACGATAGATCCGGCAAGCCTCGCCGTGCTCGAACAGCATATGGTTGGCTTTATCTTCAAGGAGGGGGATCTCGGTCAACAACCCGAAGGTTTTCGCCCTCCCGGCGCCAAGAAGTAATTAACCCGCCAGTTTTCCGAGCTCCCATTTTGGCTGGGTGACGAAACGCAGCTTTTGGTAGGCCGATTTCAACGCACCGTAAGTTCTGTCAAAATCCGGCCCCTGCGCGAAGATAAATCCCAGGTAGCTCGCACCCTCGGGTAGCGGGACCAGTTCGTATCCGGGGCTGATATGGATTTCGATATCCTCGATGAATTCGGTGCGCATCGCGTCGGTAAGCCCTTCGATACGTTTCAGAATGCCGGCGGTCGTGATCGGAATCATCAGCACTCCGGCCGCTTCGGCGCTATCGGGAGGACGGGGCGGAAAGCCGCACATGCCCTCGATGACAAGTTCTTCCAGTTTCTGCTGTAGCGAAAATTCGATCAGTTGCCCGCATTGCCCGCCAATGGTGCGCGCCGCGAGTTCCAGCAATACCGGGCCCGACGTCGTAAGGCGCGCCTCGGCGTGCACTGGCCCCTGTTCGAGCCCGTAAGCGGCGCAGCATTTGGCGATTTCGGCGAGCAGCGCCTGCCGGCTGCCCCGATCCAGACGGCTAGGGGTCAGGTAATAGGTTTCTTCGAAAAACGGGCCGGTCAATGGCTCGGGCTTGTCGAAGATGGTCAACAACCTGAACTCGCTGTCGACCATGAATCCCTCGACCGCGTATTCGGGACCGTCGAGGTAGGATTCAACCAGTAAATGTTCGCGCGCAAATCCGGTCAGCCCGGCGGTCTCGAGAATCGCATCGATGCGCCGACAGGCCGTCACGAATTCGGCCCCGTTGTCGGCCCGGATTACGCCGCGGCTCGCGGACAGCCCCAGCGGCTTGATCACGACCGGGTAGGGTAGCTGTAACGCGGACGGATGCATGCCAGCGAGTTCGATGACCTGGTAGCGAGGCGTGTTACAACCTGCCGCCGCAAGGGCCGCGCGACCCAGATCCTTGCGCTGGGTGAGCTGGGCCGCGCCAGGCTTGTTGTGCGGCAGCCCGAGTCTGGCGGCAAGCCGACTGCATAATTCGACGCAACTGTCGTCGGTGGCGAGTACGCACGCGACCCGCCGCTTTTCAAGGGAGGCGAGAATGGTCTCGAGCGCCGCTCCCGGACGATCGAAATCGACCGTGATGCCTTTCGCGACATCGGGCACCAGCGAATGTGCGCTGTTGGATACCACCATCACGGAGCGGTGGAGGGCCCGCGCGGCGGCGCAGTAGGCAGCAATGCGATAACTGCCCGACGGGGCTACTAAAACGACAAAGCCCGACGTATTGTCAGGCTTTGCGTGGTTTTGTCTGCCGATTTCGATCTGTGATCAGGCGCAGCCGCCGCCGGCCGAGCCGCAGCCGCCGCAGACACCGGAGCCGCCGGTTTCGGCAAAAACGTTGTTGAAGACGAAACGCTCACGGCCGACTTCCTGGATGTAGTCGATCTGCGCGCCCTTCAGGTAATTCAGCGCGACAACGTCGACCAGTATACGGAAACCGTCGAATTGCAGCACGGTGTCGAAATCGGTCTGCTCGTCGGTGAATGTCATGCCGTACGACATTCCACCGCAGCCACCGCCGCTGATATAGATACGGATTGCGGATACGTCCTCGTCGGTCTGGGTCACGATTTCGTGCAACTTGTCCTGCGCCGATTGCGTAACCTCGAGGTCGTT
>JAOTTY010000323.1 GCA_029864185.1 Gammaproteobacteria bacterium | reverse complement strand
ACAACGTAAATTAACGAGCCGATCATAATGCCCGATAACTCGAACCCGTCTGAACTGGCACCGCCGCAGCGGCAGCTCATCGATGCAAACGAATCCCTGCGCGAGGAACTGGCCTCGACCCGCGCGGCGCTCGAACATACCAAGGAAATACACCGGACACTGTCACGCGCGATCAATATCGGGTACTGGGAATGGGACGAGATAACCAAGCGACCCGCTTATTTCTCCGAGGAAATGGCGAACATTATCGGGATGAGCCAGGAGGAATTATACGAGCGATACCAGTGCGAGGAGGATTTTTATCCATTCATATATCCCGACGACCTCGAGCACTATATCGCAAACCTCGGTGCCGTGCTGGATCCCGCCTATCCCCGTGGACTCGCCCACAGCTTCGATTACCGCATCATCAGGCCCAGTGGCGAATTGCGATACGTGCGCGAGCTCGAGTACGGAACCCGGGAAGAAGACGGCGTCGTTACCCGCAGCTATGGCGCAATCCTGGATCTCACCGACCTGAGGAAGTCAACGCTCGCGCTCAGAAACAGCGAACAACGCTACAGTTCCCTGTTTGCACAGCTGCCGCTGGGCGTGCAGGAACAGGACTGGTCCTCGATCAAGAAGGCGGTCGATAAACTGCGGTCCGAGGGCGTCGAGGACTTAAAGGCATATTTCAAGGACAATACCCTCGTTCTTCAGGAATTGTTAAAGACCATCAGGATCACCAGCGTCAACGAAGCCCTGCTAAAGATATACGGTGCCCGGACGGCAGAAGAGTTTATCGAGGACGAAGAGAATACTACCGACTGGCTGGACGAAGAATGGTCGAATCTTTACGCCTCTGAAATTGCGTCGCTGGCCGGTCCCGAAAAGATACATTTCCAGGAACTCGAAGAAACCCGGATCGACGGTTCCAAATTTGAAACCCGCCTGATAACCAGCGTGGTCGAGGGTGACGAACATACCTGGGAAAGAATTCTGACGATCGTCGAGGATGTTACCGAACGTAAACGGAACGAGATCGCCCTGATCGCGGCCAAGGAGGCCGCCGAGCAGGCGAGCAAGGCCAAGAGCGAATTCCTGGCCACCATGAGCCATGAAATCCGCACGCCGATGAATGGCGTTCTCGGGATGACGGAACTGCTGAAGGATTCCGATCTCGACATACGCGCCCGGCGACTTGCGACCACGGCCCATCGATCGGCCGAATCCTTACTCGATATCATCAACGATATTCTCGATTTCTCGAAGATCGAAGCCGACAAAATGGAACTCGTCGACGAGGATTTCGACCTCAGGGAAGCGCTCGAAGACGTGCTCGAAATGATTGCCGGGCAGGCGCATCAAAAAGGCCTCGAATGCATTGCCGATTTGCCGCCCGAGCTGCCACGCCTGGTCAGGGGCGACGCGGCTCGACTGCGCCAGGTGATGGTTAATCTGCTCGGTAACGCGGTCAAGTTTACCGAACGTGGCGAAGTCAGGCTATCGGTAAGGGTAACCGAGCGCAGCGTCGACAGGTTTCGGATGATATTCGAGGTTTCCGATACCGGCCCCGGCATACCGCTGGAGCGCCAGCACAGCATTTTCGAGGCGTTCAGCCAGCTCGACAGTTCGGCCAGCCGTCGCTACGGCGGTACCGGCTTGGGGCTGGCAATTACCTGCCGGCTGATCGACCTGATGAAGGGTAAGATCGAACTGGAAAGCACGCCTGGAAACGGCTCGCTGTTTCGGCTGAAGGTTGCGCTCGCCGCAGGCGAGAACGACCTGGCGCCGCCGCAATTGCCCGAGGCCCTGGTCGGCCTGCGGGTGCTGATCGTCGACGATCATGCGGTCAACCGCGAAATATTGCATAACCAGGTGGTTTCCTGGGGCATGCGCAACGATAACGTGGATTCGGGATCGAGGGCCATCGAGCAGATCCGCAACGCGCAGGCGGAGAACGACCCATACCAGGTCGTCCTGCTCGACTGGCACATGCCCGATATGGATGGCCTCGAGTTAGCCAAAACCCTGACCGCGGATCCCTCCATCCACACTCCCCAGCTGGTGCTGCTCAGTTCGACCGGATTCGACACCCATTCCACGATTGCCAAAAAAGCGTCGATTAGCCGATATCTGCAGAAGCCGGTGCGGCAACAGTCGTTGCTGGATTGCCTGTGCGAGGTGATTGGAGACAGGCGCTCCGGCAAAAAAAATACGGCGAAGCAGGTTCCCCGGTTCGACGGCGAAATTCTGCTCGCCGAGGATAACGAGGTGAACCAGGAAGTGGCCCTGGGGATGCTCATGGTTCTCGGCTGCGATGCCGATCTCGCGGAAAATGGCAAGGTCGCCGTGGCGGCTGCAACGGAAAAGCGCTACGACCTGATTTTGATGGATTGCCATATGCCCGAAATGAGCGGCTTTACCGCCTGTAAGCGGATACGCGAATACGAAAAACAACAGGGGCTGCCCCGCACCCCGATCGTGGCCCTGACCGCGGATATCAAAAAAGGCATCGAGGCAGAATGTGCCGAGGCCGGCATGGACGGTTATCTGAGCAAACCGTTCTCCCAGAACAGGCTCGCCGAGCTGCTGGACCGGTGGCTTGCATCCGTAGAACCGGAAAAGGCCTCGAGTACCGGGCGGTCCACCGCGATTACCGACCCCGACACCAAGATACTCGATCCGGATATCCTGGAGGAACTGAGAACGCTGTCGGAAACCACCGGGCGCGATATCCTCGGCAAGTCGGTGCGGTTTTTCCTGAAACAAACGCCCGATGACGTCGCCGCGCTGCGTCTGGCGGCATCCGACAACGATCTGGAGAAGCTTCAACTTACCGCCCATAGCCTGAAATCGTCAAGCGCCAACCTCGGCGCAACGGGATTTTCGAAACTGTGTTTCCAGCTCGAGGATTCGGCCCGTGAAGGACACATCGAACCCGTCGCCGAACTATTGCGCGCGCTCGAGGCGCTGTTGCCGGGGGTGCTGCAGGCGCTGCGGCAGGAGGCGGAAATCTGCGCGGCCGAAAGCGAGCAGGATGAACCCGATGTCAGCGAATCCTCCCGGGTGATTTCGGCGCCCGCCATTCTGGTGGTCGACGATGACGACGGATTTCGACTGACCACCAGCGAAGCGCTCAAGGGCGCCGGGTTTAACGTGATCGAGGCGTCCAGCGGTGAGGACGCCCTGTCCAGGCTCGAGGAAGCGCTACCCGACCTGGTATTGCTCGATGCGATCATGTCGGGCATCGATGGATTCGAAGTTTGCCGCCGGATGCGGCAAAGACGCGACACGCGCGCCATTCCGGTAATGCTTCTGACCGGGCTCGGTGACATGGAATCGGTAAATCGGGGATTCGAATCGGGGGCAACCGACTTTGCCGTCAAACCGATCAATTACACGGTATTGAGTTCCCGTATCCGCTTCCAGCTGCGCGTCGCGCGCGATCTCAGGGAACTGCATATCAGCCAGGAATGGCTGGCCGGCGCGCAGCGTATCGCCGGAATCGGCTACTGGCAATGGGATTCCGGCATCGACAACCTGGTGGTGTCCGAACAACTGGCAGAAATGCTCGCCCTGCCCGATGCCTCGAGCCTGCGCAACCTGGACGACTTTATGGACATGGTTCACCCGCAGGACCAGGAATTCATACGTAACAAAATCCTGTGCGCCGGCGAGGATGGCGAGACCGGGTCCTACGATTATCGTTTGTGCACCCTGCAGAACGAAATCCTGGTCGTTCACCAGGAGCTGGCCCGCCCGCGGGATTCCGGCGATATCGTGCTGGGTACCGTACAGGACATCACCCGGCAACGCGAATCGGAGAAAAGAATACGCCAGCTCGCCTATTCCGATGAGCTGACCGGACTCGCCAGTCGCGCTTATTTCCACAAGCATCTCGAAGACGTCCTGAAAGCGGCGCATCGCCGCGGCGAACGCTTTGCACTGCTGTTCCTGGACCTGGATGGATTCAAGGACGTGAACGATACCCTGGGACACGATGTCGGCGATCTGTTGCTCAAACAGATCGCCCAGCGCCTGCAGAACGTGCTCAGGGATACGGATTTCCTGGCGCGCCTGAGCGGTGACGAATTTTGCATCATGGTGGACAACATCTGCGACCAGTACGATGCCGCG
>JAOTTY010000074.1 GCA_029864185.1 Gammaproteobacteria bacterium | reverse complement strand
CGCCGGCAAAGCCGATCGGGCATAGCGCATGGATGTGTGTTCCGGGAAGACCCGCGGAGTAGCCACCACTGAACGGGACGCAACGGATTTTCCTGGACTCCGCAAAGGCCAGTTCGTGACCCGGAGCGTGACAGACATAGAGCGGCGCGGCGCTGATCGCGGACAGCAGCACCACCGCGGCCCGAAATTCGTCGAGGTATGCGTCGATGATCGGTTGCGCCTCGGGCGCCATTGGCTCGGTGTCGAGTGCGGTAACGAAAATGGCGGCGGGCTCCGCGTGCGGGTGCGGGATATTGCCGAAAGGACGCGTGCGCAGGCTACTCCAGGATCCGGTTTCGAGCAGGAAGCGCCGCAGCGTACCGGGCTCCCGGTTCGACGGGGCTGCGTGGCTGATCGCTCCGAGGCCATCGTCGATCTCGATTTGCACGGCAACCAGGCGACGGCGCGCGCCCCGCACGACGCGGTCGATCCGGCCGGCCCGCGGCGCGCAAATAAGGATTTCCGGCCTGCGGGAATCGCGCATCAGCGCGGCGCCGGCCTGGACCTGGTCGCCCTCCGCACAAAGCATTTCGAAATTAACGCCACGATAGTCACGCCCCAATAAAGCGGCGCGCGTTACATTCCTCGCTTCAAGGTCTGTCAACCCGGGCATACGCGCCCCCTGCATTGCGTCCACGGTGCCAGATTCTAACGAAAAGAGCTCTTTTTTTGATGATCCATATCAGCTTGTCATCACCTTTACTCAGCTGAGCGCACCAACGAAAAAGTCATGTTAACAGCGACCCTGGCATACTATGGACCCAGGTTACCCGGTCGCCGCGAATACCGGACGCGGCAGCTTCCTGGCCAGTTTTTCGGGTTGGTGATATCCTTCATTGGGTAAAATAAAGGCTGTCTGGAGTGACAACGGATGCGATTCGCAACTTTCAATACTACCATACTGATGCTGTTATTCGCCCTGCCGGCTGCGAACGGTAGTGACCTTCAGTTGCCGCGGGAAGGCAGCGGCAAGATTGCAGCCTACCTCGCATCGCCGATCGACGAAGTGCAGGATTCGTCCTACCACGCCGACGGACTGCAGCTGGCAAGCGCAAGCCCGGCGACGAGATTCCAGGACGAATGTGGCCAATGCCACGGAGAGGCGGTCGAGTTCGTGCGCGAGTCGTTAACGGTCAGAAACGGCGCGTTGATCGGTCAGTACTCGGAAATGCCGTTAGTCGATTTCTTGAAAACCCACCAGGGCTTGAAGCCTGCCGATGTCAAATTTTACGCGGACCTGCTGACCCGTGTGGCCAGTGAAATTGGCCTTCAATGACGATCCTGGCCGCGCCCCGGGCGTGATTCATCGAGCAAAATCGACCCGGGTACCTGGCGTATCAAGTGGCTGTTTTCGAGCGAAGATACCGGTGCTTCCGCATTGACGAGCCGGGGTAAAATAGACAGGCTTCGCGATCGCCGCACAGGCGCGTTACCGGATGCCCGATAGCATGCCATGCAGCGCGCGTATATGTTCGGGACCGGTGCCGCAGCAACCGCCGACGATCTGAACGCCATACTCGCGTATCCAGCCCGCGATAACCGTGGCATATTCCTCCGGCGAACTGACCTCCTCGTAGCGCCAGTCGGGCAATACCAGCTTGCCGGTTTCGGCATAGGCAAGCGTCGGACCCGACCAGTGCTCGCGCAGCACTTTGAGCGCGGGCGCCGTGTCCTCGACCCTTGTATGCATGATGCCGGCAGCCTGTCCGCCCAGCGGTTTGAGCGCTTCGACCATTTCCCCGAAATCATGGGCGCTGTTGGTATCGTCCCTGTTCTTCCAGCGCAGGCTGCGCACGTCGACGCCATTGTCTGCCATCATCGCGCTGAATCCGATCCAGACCGGCAACCCGGTCGCAACCGCGGCCTCGATGACGATGCTCGCGTTCTCGATGTCGCGCATCATTTCGGCGACGATAAGGTCCACCCCGGCTTCCGCCAACACCTCGGCAAGTTCACGGTAGCTCGAGGCCACGTGCTCGCCCGTGGCCACTTCGTGATGACTGGTCAGCGGCGGCATGCTCGACATCGATCCGGCGATATAGACTTCCCCGGTGGCCACGTTGTCGCGCGCCTGCTGCGCCAGCTGCACCGACTTCAAGTTCAGCAGCTTGGATTCGTGGCCGAGGTTGATGCTTTCGAGGACATGGCGTGCGGTGGAGTAAGTGTTGGCGGTGATAACCTGCGCGCCGGCGCGGATGTAATCCTCGTGCACTTCGCGCACCTGGTCCGGGTGGGTCTTGGTGGTTAGCCCGCTCCAGACGTTCTCGTCCAGCGCAACTCCACGCCTGCGAATTTCGGTACTGACGCCGCCATCGAGCAGCAGGATTTCATTGTTGTCCAGGCGTTCGGTCAGACTCGTCATAACGGTATCAATGTATCGGAATGCTGGCTCCGAGTGTACCAGAGATAAACGGACATTCGCTCGACAAATTACCGTTCGTTGAGATACCTTTCGCCCGGTGATAACAGGTAAAACCTGATGACCCTCGAAATGCGCATACTTCTAATCTTCTGCTTTCTCGTCGCGCTGCCGATTGTTTCTGGCGGTTGCGCCGGCAGGGTTGCGGTACCCGATCTGCCGCCGATCGTCGAAACGCGGCGCATCGAGGAGCTGAACCTCGCGATTCTGTCGCTGCGGGCGGACGTCGATTCCGGCGAAGCGCGGCGTGCGGCGACGATAGCAATAAGATACAGCCAGCAGCTGGCGCGCGAGTACGAGATCACGGATTCCGCAATCGTTCATAACCTAAAGGTCAACCTCGGTCTCAGGCCCCGGGGGCTGTGCGTCGACTGGACCGCCGACTTGCTGGCCCGCCTCGCGCAGGAGCGGTTTCGCAGCCTCGACCTGCACTGGGCAATCGCCAACTACGAATCGGCATTCCGGCTGGAACACAGCACCGTAGTCATCAGCGCTCGCGGCGAAGCCATGCAGCGGGGCCTGGTGCTCGATCCCTGGCGTCATTCCGGCTGGCTTTACTGGGCACCGGCAAGCAACGATCCAGGGTATCCGTGGAAACCCCAGGCCGAGGTTCACGCGCTCAAAGAATTGGTCGAGAATGACGTCAGGAATGCCCGGACCCGTTAATATCGGTAGCCGCGAGCCAACAATTTCCAGGTAATCGAATGACCGTAACAATCGGCCTTGTCAGCGATGTACACTCCAGCCCCGCTCCGCTCAGGCAGGCGCTGGAAATTTTCGCCGCTGAAAGGGTCGATGAAATCATTTGCGCGGGCGATATCGCCGGGTACTTCGACACCTTGGCGCCGACGGTGGCGCTGCTGCGACAATTCAACTGCATGGCCGTGGTCGGTAACCATGACCAGTCCTACCTGCAGCAGCCGCCCGAAAACAGCGAACCCGCGGTGCGTGCTTATCTGCAGGGCCTGCCGCAAACACTCGAGCTGTCACTGGAGGATAAAAGCCTGTTCGTAGTGCACGCGAATCCCCCTTCGGAACAGCATGGCGGCATAAAGCTGCTGAACCAGCAGGGCGAAATCCGCGATGACAGGAAGGCGGAATGGGCGGAATACCTGCGCGACTTCGAGCACGACGTGCTGATCGTCGGCCATACCCACCAGGTTTACGCCGAGCATGTCGGAGACACGTTCGTCGTCAATCCGGGAAGTTCTGTGTTCAACCATAGCTGCATGATTCTGAAGTTGCCGGATATGACCGTGCAGACGTTTGCGCTCGGCGATCGGAAGGTCACCAGATGCTGGAACTTCGGCATGCTGTATCGTTAGACTGGAAACAACCAGAACCAGGGCTGCCCAACGGGACCCGCAGCGATTCCGGGCCGAGCACAGCCTCATGCCTCACACGGCAACTATCATCGGGGCAGTGAAAAACAAAAACTGGCGCCGGCGTCTCTACCGGGAGACTCCACCCAGATCCGGCCCTGATGCACCTCGACGATGCGTTTCACCAGGGCCAGACCGATTCCGGTTCCTTCGTAGGAATGATTTAGACGATTGAAAAGTCCGAATATTTGTTCCTGGAACTCTGGCTCGATACCAATGCCGTTGTCCTCCACGCAACAAACCACCTCATCCTCCTTGAAACCGGCGCTGATCCGGATCTCTGGTGGATTGCCTTCGGCGCCGAACTTGAGCGCGTTCTCCAGCAGGTTCTGAGCCACTTCCGTCATACGTTGGCGATCAACGAGAACCTGCGGCATTTGTTCCTGGATGACAAGCCTGACGCCCTTACGATCCATTTGTATCTGCAGATTTTTTGCCGCCTGCGCAAACGGCTCGGAAAGCGATATTCGCTCGGGTTCATTGACAACACGACCGACTCTGGAAAGTTCCAGCAAATCCTCCAGCAATTGCGCCATGGTATCCGTGGCGGACATGATATGTTCGAAATCCTCCTCGATGCGGCCACGGTTATTTTCCTGTAAATCTTTTTTCAACAGGCCGACATACCCTTTTACGGTTACCAGCGGACTTTTCAGATCGTGGGAAACGGTATAGGCGAACTGCTCCAATTCCGCGTTCTTTTCCGAAAGCTGGTTGATCAGTATTTTTGCCTCATCGTTAGAGGCCTGAAGACTGTCGGCCATCTTGTCAAAAGTCCGCCCCAGGTCTCCCATCTCGTCTTCACCACGGATTCCGGTGCGAAGATCCGTATCGCCCTGCGCGAAACGGTTGGCGGTGTCGGTCACGATTGCCAGTCTCCGCGTCAGCAGTTGGCCCGCCACCAATCCGACAATGGCAATAATGATCATACCGGCCGTGGCGATACCGATTCCCAGCTGTCTTGCATCCGACGTCGCCGCAAGCAGGGCGGCGTCAGAAATTTCGATGGCGAGCACTCCGAGCAAGCGGTCTGGATCCCTGATTTCGGTGCTTCTCCAGATTCTGCGCGCCTGTGTCGATTCGTCAATGCTGACTGCGCCCGAGAAGACGGCCGGAAACTTGCCGATCGATTCGGGTCGTGTCCCGGCCACGACGATCCCGCGTGCGTCTACCAGCATCACCTGAGCAATGCGAGAGTCACCAAGCAGATTATCTAGATAGGGTTGCAGCTGTGTGTATTCGCGAGTCGACAACGCGATATGGCTGATACCGCTCATGACTTCGAGAATTGCCCGTTCGCTACTCGCAAACTGGATGCGAGTAGCCTCCTCGGTTTGGTCAAGGGTATAAAACAGTACCGCCGAGATCATGATCGCTTCCAGCACAAAAATGATTATCGCGATCCGATACTTGAGAGAAAACCGCAGGTTCACCTGTTTATTACCAACAAAACGCTGAATTCCAGCATGCCTCAATAATCCGGGGTTTCACTCGGTGTTTACGAAACTCGAGTAAGAGACGCCAATATATCTCTGGTAAATATCATCCACGAAACCTTCTTCGATCAGTACCCTGAACACCCTATCGAATTCGGGCTGCAACTCGACTCGCTTCGCGTTGAACGAAACGTATAGCGTATTCACCGAAAACGGTGGCAATATAGGGTGCAGTGACAGATTCTGCTGGCGCACGAATAAAAAAGTGCTGGCGAGATCGGCGATGATGACATCGACCTGCCCGCGAGCGAGGCTTAAAATATTTGCCGGATCGTCCTTGGCATAAGACACTCTCAGGTTGAGTCCCTCGATCTGGGCAAGTAGTGTGTCGTCGTAACTGTAACCGTCCACGAGCCCTATTTTGCCGCCCTGCAGATCTCCGTAGCGGCTGATATCGCTCTCGTTCTTGACCCAGAAGGTATCGGTGAAAACGCTAAAACTTGTCGGCCCCTGCAGGTACTCGTCGCGCCGCGCAGCGTCGATCACGGCATCGATTTCCCCCTCACGGACCTGCTCGAGACATTCGTTCCAGGCCAATTCGACAAAGAGAACCGGCCTGCCGAGCCTGCGGCCTGCCTCCGCGATTATTTCTATCGAAATTCCGCTCGGATTCGCATCGGATACTATCGCGTAAGGAGGCCAGTCATTAAAGCAAAACGAAATGATGTCATCGGCATATATCGGTGCGGATGACAACAAGAGAACGATTGGAATTAACCAGTAGTCGAGGCCATAACGACGATTTGGGTAAGCTGGGTTTCTCATTGCCCTTTATCCCTGTATTGCCTTGCTTATCAAGCATAGCAGAACATTCTGTCCCTAATTAATATATCCGGTTGCTGCTTTAGATTAGGCCGAAGCGGCCGATTCAGGAAGTTATCGATATTTGTGCGAGAATTTAGTGTGGCCCGGTTGCGTTGATTCGCGGCGGCCATTCGACCTTCGACCCAATTTCCCCATGGCACTGGACTTAATAAACACCTGCGTTCTGTTGCTTGCACTGAGCTTATTGCAGGGCTTTATCGCGCGCGTGTTCCGCAATGACGCGGCCCTCCAGCAGCTGGTGTCAGGGCTGTTGTTTACCGGCGCCTGCCTGTTTGCGATGACGATACAAATCCACCTGGTGAACGGCAGCACCATCGACGCTCGCGCCCTGATTCTGAGCCTCGGCGGACTCTTCGGCGGACCGATCGTCGCCGTGATTAGCGCAAGCCTGGTGACCGCGTATCTCGTCGGTATGAGTGCGGTTAGTTACACCGATATCGCCATTCTATTAGCCAGCACCCTGCTCGGTCTCACGTTCCGGCAGGCGGTATCACGAGACTGGATAAAACCCGGCTTTTTCCAGCTGATGGCGCTGGGCTTCGTCGTGCACGCCTGTGCCGGGCTGCTGTTGAACCTGGTGGCGGGCGAGCCCAGACCCGGTCAATGGGCTTATCTCAGCCTGCCCATGGTATTTATCTTTTCGCTGGCTACCGCAATGCTCGGACTGCTGCTGGTCGATATCGAAAAACGGGCCAAATCCGAGTCTGCGTTGATCGAAAGCCAGGCGCTGATGTCACATCACCTCGAGAACACGCCACTGGCCGCAATCACCTGGGACAAGGATTTTCGCTGCACGCAATGGAACAAGGCTGCCGAAAAGATCTTCGGCTATAGCGCCGCGGAAGCCCTGGGTCGGCATGGCGCAGATTTGCTGATCCCGCAGCACCTGAAGCAGGACATCCTTAACCAGTACCAGGAGTTGATCAATAACAGGACCGGATCACAGAAAGTCAACGAGAACATGACCAGGGACGGCAAGATTATCGTTTGTGAATGGTATAACACCCCGGTATTCGACGAGCATGGCGAAACTATCGGGATCGCCTCGCTGGGCGAGGATATCACCTCGAAAAAGAAAGCCGAGGAGCTTATCTGGCAGCAGGCCAACTACGACGGCCTTACCGGTCTCGCCAATCGCAAACTGCTGCAGGACCGGCTCGAACAGGAGATCAGAAAAGCGAAACGCGCGGGTCAGAGCGTCGCATTGCTATACCTGGATCTCGATCAGTTCAAGGATATCAACGATACACTGGGACATCAGATCGGCGACAGCCTGCTGCGGGAAGCCGCGCACCGGCTGACCGGCTTTATTCGCGAGGCAGATACCGTCGCGCGGCTCGGGGGTGACGAATTTACGATCGTCATGGGCGGCCTCGACGAGGTTAACAGCGTCGAACGGGTAGCCAGTGGGATCCTCGACCAAATGTCGCAACCGTTTCAACTGGCGCAGGAAACCGCATATATCTCGGCCAGTATAGGCATTACTTTTTATCCCCAGGACGGCACGCAAATCGACGAGCTGCTAAAAAATGCCGACCAGGCCATGTATGCCGCGAAAAATATGGGGCGTAACTGTTTTCAGTATTTTACGCCTTCGATGCAGCAGTCCGCGCTAAGGCGAATGTCCACGGTCAAGGACCTGCATGCCGCCGTTGCCAACAATGAATTCGAGCTCCATTATCAGCCCATCGTCGATCTGACGAGCGGAATTATCTGCAAGGGGGAGGCCTTGCTGCGCTGGCAGCATCCCGAGCACGGACTGATGATGCCGGACAGTTTTATCTGCTATGCCGAGGAAACCAGGCTGATCAATCCGATCGGCGACTGGGTCTACCAGCAGGCGCTGCGCCAGGTAAATCGCTGGCGGCGGACTTACGACCCGGATTTCCAGATTTGCATCAATGCGTCGCCAGTCCAGTTCGACCTGACCAGCCCCAGTATCGACCACTGGATAGATGGTCTGCGGCAGCAGAACCTGCCCGGGAAGGCTGTCGCGATAGAGATCACCGAGGGCCTGCTGATGGAAAACGTCGGTAAATTCACGCGCAACCTACTGAAACTCAGGGACGCCGGAATCCAGGTTTCGCTAGACGACTTCGGCACTGGTTATTCGTCGCTGGCTTACCTGAAGAGACTGGATATCGACTACCTGAAAATCGACCGTTCATTCGTGAAAAACCTCGGCATGGATTCCGACGACATGGTGCTGTGCCACGCGATTATCGCGATGGCTCACAAGCTGGGGTTGCGCGTGGTTGCCGAGGGCATCGAAACCAGGCAGCAACGCGCGTTATTGGAATCGGCGGGATGCGACTACGGCCAGGGCTACTATTTTTCGAAGCCGGTCACCGCGGCGAGCTTCGAGGTTCTACTCGCCGAAGTAGGCATCGCGAGTTAACTAGCGCCCCTGACGAAGCGACTGATCCGCGGCAGCGATCGCCGCGTATTATCGTCCATGTCTGAAATTCCTAATGCACATCAAGATGCCTGCTAGCCCGCGGAACATTATTCTCATCGGCGCCAGCGGCGGAATCGGCCATGCAATGCTCGCCGCGCTGGTCGAACGTTTCCGCGACGCTAACGTAGCCGCTACCCGTTTTCGCAGCCCCGCGCCGGTTCAGCATGAGCGCGTCCAATGGCACTTGCTGGATGTACGGGATCCCGGCGCCATTGCTGGCTGGGCCGCGACCTTCGACCGCGTCGACTGGGTGGTGAACTGTGCAGGATTCCTGCACGGGCCCGCGGGCGGCCCGGAAAAGACCATCCGCTCGCTGGAGGCGGAATTCCTGCTCGAAAACATTCGAGTCAACACCCTGCCTACGATGCTGCTCGCGAAACATTTGTCGGCTGCGCTGAAAAAAAGCGCGGCTCCACTTCTTGCCAGCGTTTCCGCCCGGGTCGGCAGCATCGAGGATAATCGCCTCGGCGGGTGGTATAGTTATCGTGTTTCGAAGGCGGCACTCAACATGGCGCTGAAGACGCTGAGCATCGAATGGAAACACAGCCATCCCCGAGGCTGCGTGGCCGCGCTGCACCCCGGTACCAACGATACCGCGCTCTCCAGACCCTTTCAGGCCAACGTGCCGCCGGAGAACCTGTTCGATCCCGTCTACACCGCGGAAATGTTCGTCACCCTCCTGTCGGAACTCGACCCTGCGCGCAGTGGAAACTTCTGGGCCTGGGACGGGACCCCTGTCCCCTGGTAAACATCTCACGGAGAAAACATGAAACTTTCCAGATATCTCGTTGCGGTGCCTCTGCTGCTGTTCGCCAACGGCGCTTATGCCGCCTGCAACTCGCTACTCGACTTTGAAGCGCGCAAACTTCGCTCCGAAGAGACCGTCAATTTCTGCAGCCAGTTCGAGGACAAGGTACTGCTGGTCGTCAACACCGCGAGTCATTGCGGTTTTACGCCGCAGTTCAAGGGCCTGGAGTCGCTGTACCAGAAATATCGCGATCAGGGGCTGGAAATCGTCGGCTTCCCATCGAACGATTTTTTCCAGGAAGCGAGTCAGGAAAGCGAGACCGCGGAGGTCTGTTACATCAACTACGGCGTGACCTTCACGATGCTGTCGCCCAGCGCGGTCAGAGGTAGCGACGCAAACCCGCTGTATCGGCAGCTCGCGCAGAAGACCGGCAGCGCCCCGGGCTGGAACTTCAACAAGTACCTGATCGACCGTGACGGCAAGACAGCGAAGCACTATGGCTCGTCGGTCAAGCCGTTGAACAGCTCGCTGGAACGGGACATTCTGCAGTCCTTAAAGCAGTAGGCTCCAGTGACCAACGTAACTCGCGTCGTCAGCCTGCTGGGCTATGCCGGGCTGGTTCCATTCGTCTTCCCGGCGCTCCTGGTCGCTACCGGATCGGAATTTTCGCAGCTGTCGCTGCAGCTTGCCGGGATCTACGCTTTCGCTATCACCAGCTTCCTGACCGGAAGCTGGTGGGGAATGGCGTTATCAACCGGGTCACGCGCTTTGCTCGTTTCCAGCAATCTACTGTTCCTGGTCGGCTTTTTCGTGTTCGTTTTTGCGCCAGACTGGTGGCCCCTGGCTGCCGCCCTGGTATTGCTCACGATACTGGTCGCGGAGCGCAGTGGCTCGTTCTTTCCGGCGTTTCCCGATCGCTATCGTGGCATGCGCACCTGGCTGACGCTGATAGCGAGCGCAGCGATGCTGACGCTGCAAATTGCCGGTTAATAGCGCTAACCGCGGGTGATCCAATCACCCGGCCGGACCGTATCACTGGCAGTCCACAACGAATCCAAGGCGTCATGAAATCAGTTTCCAGCATACATGCACTCGGCAAGCCTCTGCGCATCAGCGAGGCAATCATCAACATCAGTAACCTGCGGCTGCGCACCTACATCGGCTTCAACCCCGAAGAAAAGACCAAACAGCAGGACGTGATCGTCAACGCCGAGATCCGCTACCGCGCGGATGCCGCCTTCGCCAGCGACGACGAAGCCGATGCGCTCAACTACAAGAGCATCACCAAGCGCATGATCGAGCATATCGAGCACGGTCGTTTCCAGCTGCTCGAAAAGCTGACCGCCGACCTGCTCGCGATCGCATCCGAATCGGAGCGGGTCAGCTACGCCGAGGTACGCGTCGACAAGCCGCACGCGTTGCGTTTCGCCGATTCGGTATCGGTCACCCTGAGCGCTCGTCACGACTGAGGCTGTGACCATGACCGATAGCGTATCACCTGTGGTTATCACCGGCGGCGCCCAGCGGCTCGGACTCGCGGCGGCGTTGGCGCTGAAAGCCGAAAATTACCCGGTCGTCATCACCTATCGCAAGCTGCGCCCGCTGCTCGAGCAACTAGAGCAAAAAGGCATCATTACCATCCAGGCCGATTTTTCGACCAGCGGCGGCGCGCTGCGCTTTGCGCAACAGCTACGCGCTCGCTACCGCTCGCTCAGGGCCATTATCCACAACGCGTCAGAGTGGGTGCCGGAAGGCGGCGATCAACCCGACGCGCTCGTCCTGGAGCGCATGCTGAACGTGCACGTGACCGCGCCTTACCTGCTCAACCAGGAATGCGGCGACATGCTGCGCCGCCACGGAGAACTGCGCGGGCATGCCGACATTATTCACATGAGCGACTACGTCGCCGGCACCGGCAGCAGGAAACACATCGCCTACGCGGCCAGCAAGGCGGCCCTCGACAATCTGACGCTGTCGTTTGCGAGCAAGTACGCGCCCCTGGTCAAGGTCAACAGCATTGCGCCCGCGCTGCTGATGTTCAATCAGGAAGACGATGCGGACTACCGGGAAAAGGCGCTCAAAAAATCGTTGCTCGGCATCGCACCCGGCGAGACAGAAGGGGTCAACGCGATTCGCTACGTCCTTGAAAGCCGCTACCTCACCGGCAAAACCATCGGGCTGGACGGCGGTCGCCATCTCGCCCAGGCCAGCTAACCAAGGCTCTCGCAGCATTAATCTTCGAAGAATCAACTGAAAAGGAATCTAACCATGCAAAACAACCTCGCCCGATCAGCAACACAAATCCCTTCTCCGTTTTCGCAGGAGGCCGACCTGGTGCGTCACGCCCTGCTCGAGCGCGGCCTGGAAACCCCGCTGCTGCCGCATCAGTACGAGCGGGACGACAAATATCAGCGCATCAAGAAGTCTTTTACCGACATCGCCAAAACATTGGGGCTGGATCTCAGCGACGACAGCCTGTGCGAAACCCCGCACCGCATCGCCAAGATGTACGTCGACGAAATGTTTTCCGGTCTCGACTACTTCAACTTCCCCAAGATTACCGTCATCGACAACAAGATGGGCGTGGAGGAAATGGTCAAGGTCAGCGATATCAGCCTCACCAGCACCTGCGAGCACCACTTCGTGACGATCGACGGCACCGCCAAGGTGGCCTACATCCCCAAGGGCAAGATCATTGGCCTGTCCAAGATCAACCGCATCGTGCGTTTCTTTGCGCAGCGTCCGCAGGTGCAGGAAAGACTCACGCAACAGGTGCTGGTCGCGCTGCAAACCCTGCTCGAAACCGACGACGTGGCCGTAACCATCGACGCGACCCACTACTGTGTCAAGGCGCGCGGCGTCATGGATTCGAATTCGCGCACGCAGACCACCGCGCTTGGCGGTACCTTCAAGGCCCGTCACAAGACCCGCGCCGAATTTCTCGCCTGATCCACGATGAAATCGAGCACCATCGATCCACAGGAAGTCGCCTACTACGAGCGACTAGCGGAGCAATGGTGGGATCGTCAGGGCAAGTTCTGGCCGCTGCACCGGCTCAACGAGCTGCGCGTAGATTACCTGAAACGCGCTATCTGCGATCACTTCGGCAGGAATCCCGATGACGCAATGCCGCTGGCCGGCATCGCTATCGTCGACATCGGTTGCGGCGGCGGCATCCTGTCGGAATCGATGGCCGCGCTCGGCGCGCGGGTGCTCGGTATCGACGTGGTCGAAAAAAATATCAGCGTCGCGCGTCAGCACAGCCTCAACAAGGACCTCGCGCTGGAGTACCGGCACCTGACCGTCGAGGACCTCGCCGACAGCGGCGAGCGCTTCGACGTGGTGCTCAACATGGAGGTCGTCGAGCACGTGCAGGACCTGGCGCTGTTCATGGCCGCCTGTAACCGCCTGGTAGCCGACCGGGGCATGATGTTTGTCGCGACGATCAACCGCAACCCTGTTGCCTGGCTGATCGCGATCTTCGGCGCCGAATATGTTCTCGGCTGGCTACCGAGGGGAACCCACTCGTACCGCAAGCTCGTCAGGCCCGGCGAGCTGAAACGGCTGCTCGAACTCGGAACAATGCGCGTAATAGACTCTGCCGGCGTGGGTATCAATCCGCTCAGCAAGCGCTTCAGTCTGAGCGGGCGCCTGACGGTCAACTATATGCTGGCAGCGGTTCGTGCAGAAACCGACCAAGCTGGCAAGGCATAACCGGCTAACAGTCCCCTGCGACTCAACTTCTCGGGCATCATTGCCATCTGCCTGCTCGCCGAATTTGCAGGGGACGCCACCGCCGGACCGGCCATGCTCGAATCTTACACCTGGCAGAATCGACTGCTGCTGCTGTTCACGCCACGCAGTGACGACCCGCGCCTGCAGCGGCAAAACCAAATTCTCGACCACCTGGAACCCGACCTCGTCGATCGCGACCTCGTCGCGATCCGGCTGGCATCCGACACGCCGGTAACCGTCGACAGGATTCCCGCCGCCGATGCCAGTCCGGGAGACCTTTATCGAGCATTCGGCGTAGCGCAGGATGCCTTCGCCGTGCTGCTGATCGGCAAGGACGGGGGCGTTAAACTCACGCATGCGGCGCCGGTCGACGCCGCCTCAGTTTTCGATTTAATCGACGCCATGCCCATGCGACAATGGGAGATGCAGAACAAAGGCGCTTTCAACAAACAGGATTAACTATCCCCTCATGACCCGGCCGCTCCGACCCACGCTCGCTCCCGAAGATGACCTCACGGCGGCGGCAGGCGTGGACATCAGCGCCGCCATAGCCCCGTTACACGAGCAGCGCTACCGCTCGCCGATCGTGCGGCCATCCCTGGCGGCCGACGTCGCTGCGCTGATCGATACCAGCTTCCCCGCGGGCGGCGACTCGCTCGAACAGCTGGTCGCACAGGTAACCAACGCGACAGACCGTTACCCGCGCCGCAACACGCATCCGGGATTCTTCGGCTGGATCGCGCCATCCGGTTTACCGAGCGACCCGCTCGCCCATGCGATGGTCAGCGAATTGAACGAGAACGTAGGCGGCTACTGGTCGTCGCCGGTAGGGACCACGATCGAAAAGACCGTGATCCGCTGGCTCGCCGACCTGGTAAAATTTCCGCAGCAGTCCGAGGGCGTGCTGCTTAGCGGCGGCTCCATGGCGAACATGTCGGGGCTTGCGGCGGCCCTGGCAAAGCGCTGCGGGCCCGGTTACCGCGAGCAGGGACTGGCCGCATTCAGCGACTCCTCGAAACCGATTATCGTTTGCTCCGAGGCCGTGCATTTCTCGATTCGGCGCGCCGCGGTCATGCTCGGCATCGGTACCGACAATATCGTCGCGGTCGAGACGGACGACCAGTTCCGTATGCGCATCGACCGGCTGGCCGAAATCCTGCAACGTCATCGTAACGTCGTATGCGTCGTCGCCTCGGCGGGCACCACCAACACCGGCGCCATCGACCCGCTCGAGCAAATCGCCGGGCTTTGCGCCAGCCACGACACCTGGCTGCACGTCGATGCGGCCTACGGTGGCGGTGGCCTGATGTCGGCGGAGTTGCAGCCGCGCTATCGCGGTATCGAACATGCCGACTCGGTCGTCATGGATTTGCACAAGTGGTTCTTCCAGTCGCTCGACGGCAGCCTGCTGCTTTATCGCGACGCCACCTGGGCGCGCCAGTTATTCTTCGAGACCTCGGATTACCTGCGCTCCAGCGCAGAACCGACCCCCGAGCAGTACATGTTTTTCCACATTGCGCCGGAACTGTCGCGCCGCTTTCGCGCGCTGCCGTTTTATATGGCGATGCGCTGCTACGGTATTCCGCGGCTGGGCCGTAACGCGCTGCACAACGTGCAGTGCGCCGAATACCTGGCCGACCTGATCCGCCAGCAGGATGAGCTGGAACTGATCGTTACACCGCAACTGTCGATACTGTGTTTCCGCTTCAGGCCCGCGGGCCTGAGCGACGACGAAATTGACCGCATCAACAGCGAAATCCGCGACCGGATTCAGCTCGAGGGAGAGTACCTGATGTCGGCGACCCTGGTCCGCGGCCGTCCGGTGCTGCGGGTTTGCGTCATGAACCACGCCACCCGCGCGAGGCACATCGAGGGTTTGCTCGCGAGCGTTCTGCGTATCGGCAAATCCCTGCGCTGATAGCCTGTGATCGCCAAACCTGTATAACGGAGCAGGCGCCTGCAGGTTTGATCATTTCAGGCAGAACAAACGTTTCCAGCTGTCAGGATTTTGACCCGATCTCAAACTCACGCAATTCGGTCTATACACGATGCTGGGAACTTTCGTCACCTGGAGGTATTCTGTGTTGCAACGACGAGCGATCCTGCCTCGCGATCGATAAGCGGCAGGTAAAAGTCTATTTGTTAATCCATACCGGAGTCGACATGAACAAAACAAGACCTACCATCACCTGCGCCGGCAATGGCCCCTATTTGCTGAAAAACGACGAAACGTCGCCGATCGAGCTTTACGTTTCCGGCCCCGAAGGGGAAACCGTCTCCAGCGTCAGCGGGGTCGCGCTGTGCCGCTGCGGCGCTTCGGGCAACAAGCCGTTGTGCGATGGCACGCATCGCAAAAACGGCTTCAGCGATCGCAACGAAGCCGACGCCGCGGCCAATCGCAGCGTCGATTACACCGGCGCGAGCATCACGATCCACGACAATCGCGGCATCTGCGCACATGCCGGTTACTGTACCGACCAGTTGAGTTCGGTATTCAAAATGGGTTCGGAGCCCTGGATCGACCCCGACGGCGCCAGCGTCGAGGCAATAATCGCGCTGGTCGGGCAGTGCCCATCGGGCGCCCTCAGTTACACGCTCGAGAATTCCGGGGCCGGCGAACAGGATATAACTCCTCGGATCAGGGTCATGAAGAATGGTCCCTACGCGGTCAGCGGGGTTGAACTCGGCGACCATGAACTCGGTGACGGCGCGACGTCGGCACGCTACACGCTTTGCCGCTGCGGCGCATCGAAGAACAAGCCGTTTTGCGATGGCAGCCACTGGGACATCGGCTTCGAAGGATAACTTCAGGATATTCGGGGACAGTTTACTTAATTCTCTCCAATATTCGGGGGCAGTCTACTTACTCTCGCAAACACGGGGATGCTCTACATAACTGGATTGACTAATCTTCGAAATAAGTAAACTGTCCCCGAACTGCGAGGCCAGGCGCGACCGCGGCAAGCCGGGAAGTCGGGTGAAGAACAATGGCCAGGCCGATGTCTATTGCCTTACACTTCCCGCACCTTGAAAACCCGATAACAACAAATCCCGGTAGAATGAGATTCAGCCTGTTTCACCATCCGAGCGGCGACCGCCCGTTGCCCGCCCTGGCCATGTTGCTGATGGGGGTGTTCGTCATCGCCTTGCAGGACTCGCTGGTCAAGCTAATGTCGTCGGAGACATCTTTCTGGCAATTTCAGACCCTGCGCTCGATCGGTAATCTCAGCTTTATCGTCATTCTCGCGCTGGCGAGCGGCAGCCTCGGCTTGACGATGCCGAAAAACTGGCGCCCGGTATGCCTGCGCGCCGGCTTCCTGGTGATTTGCATGTTCTGTTTTTTCGCCGGGGCGCCCTTCCTGACGGTGCCGCAGATGGCGGCGGGGCTTTACACCTACCCCCTGTTCGTGTCGTTGCTGGCGGGCCCGGTGCTCGGCGAAGCGGTGGGTCCATGGCGAGTCGGCGCGCTGATCCTCGGCGCCATCGGCGCCGCCTTCGTACTCAGCCCGTGGCAGGATGACTTCTCGGCGGTGCATATATTGCCGATTATCGCCGGCTTTTTTTATGCCACCAA
>JAOTTY010000073.1 GCA_029864185.1 Gammaproteobacteria bacterium | reverse complement strand
CCTCGCGCGGCGAGACCTTCCCGTTTGACCGAAGCGAAGATCGGCTGATGATCGATGGGGCGCGCACAAAGCTCCAGGGGATTCACTTCAAACTGTGCCATAGCGGGGTCTTTTTCGTGCAAGCCTACCTGTTACAAACCCACGAGATGCATTTTTTTTGCGCTCTACCATGCGCTATCGGTGCTGGTGGCATCCCGGAACACGGGATCTACGAAAACGTAAAGACGGCCGTAGACAAAGTTCTCTGGGGTAAGGCCCGGCAGGTTAATAAACGACTCCAGGCAATGGTAAGCATTACTGGTTTGAAGCCGAGTTCTGAAGTCCGGCAGCCGGTTTGGAGAAAGGCCGGGTTGAGAAAGGCGTTCAAGTTGAATGAGGTAAGGGGGTCCTCTCCGGTTCTGTTTTCTTATTGTCTTTTGCCGGGCTACGTCACCCTGTATCATTTGCTAATAGTCGCTCACTATCCGATTAAAGCTCTCAGAAATATTTCGGCAAGACTGAATATAAAATTGAATCAATAGGCATATAACTCAATGGCTTCGAAGCAAAAATATATAAAGCGGGAGCAAGCCCTGGTGGTTGCAATACGGCTAAGTCTCGACACAAACGGATTCAAGTATAACAAATGGGGTGGCAAACAGACCTGCAAACCAGGTGACTGGGTGGTTGACAACGCGGGTGATGTTTATACAGTCGATGGCGACAGCTTTGCGCGCACCTATCGCAATGTAAGTCCAGGGCTTTACCGGAAGATATCACCAGTATGGGCGGAGCAAGCCGATTGCGATGGTACGATCACAACAAAAGAGGGGGTGACGCATTATCACGCCGGAGACTATATCGTTTTCAACGAAGAAGAAGCACTTGATGGCTACGCGGTAACGGCGGCTAAATTTGAGGCAATTTATAAACTCGTCGAGTAAAGCAGGCCGTTACAGCTATTGAACGGCATATTCGGCGCATCTATAAAAACCAGGAGCAGCGTCAAAATTGGAAAACGAACTCGTACAAAAAGCCAATGACATTCGCCGTGGCGAGCGTGAGAATCCCGAAGCAGCGTTCAGGATTGCGAAGGAACTTGCAAAATGTCAGTACTTCGATGCGGCCCGTCGCCTCGCGGAACACCTCGTTGAAACCGATAACATTGCAGATGGCGATCATGTTGGACTACATCAGAAACTCGCGCTCTGGACCTCCAAAAACCCGGACGCGCCAGACGACACCAAGCATGACCGGGCACTCGAGATCCTCGACAGCATCAAGGAAACCGAGACCGGGGAAAGCCTCGCCACGACCAGCGACTGCGAAAGCCTGGGGATTGCCGGGGGCATCTGCAAACGCAAATGGATGGTAACTGGAAATCAGGCAGATCTGGAGCGTAGCCTGCACTATTACGAGCGCGGATCTGCGCAGGGGTTTGCGGTGGACAATGGGTATACAGCGATTAATGCAGCATTCGTCATCGACTTGCTTGCCGATGTGAATAGTCTGGCAGGAATAGCACGCAAGGCGGAAGCAAGGTCGATTCGCGAACGGGTGCGCGACACATTGCTCGACCTCAAGGATGAGCCTGCCTGGGAAGGCGGACCGCCGCGTCAGAAGTTGCGCTGGTTTAATGAAACGATTGCTGAAGCTTGTTTTGGTCTCGAGGACTATGAAAACGCGACCCACTTTCTGAAAAAAGCCTACGAAGACGAAACGGTCGAACCCTGGGAGTTTGAAACTGCGGCTCGTCAATTTGCCTGGCTCGCGCGGTTACAGGCTCCTGGTTTGACAACCAGAGACGACTTCGAGCAGTCGCCAGCCTGGAATGTATTGCGCGAGATTTACGGCGGTCATGTTGGCGCCGGTTCGTTGTTCGCCGGCAAGTTCGGGCTGGCACTCTCCGGTGGTGGCTTTCGTGCATCATTGTTTCATATCGGGGTGCTTGCATCACTGGCTGAACGAGACTTGCTGCGTCATGTCGAGGTGCTCTCCTGCGTATCCGGGGGTTCTATCCTCGGTGCATATTACTACCTGGAATTGCGCAAGCTATTGCAGGACAAGGCAGATGAAGAAATCACTCGTGAGCACTACATTGAGCTGGTCGAACGCGTCGCAGGTGATTTTCTTGCAGGCGTTCAAGAAAATATTCGGACACGAATCGGTGGTAATCTGTTCGACAACCTTCGTATGATATTCGTACCCGGCTATTCTACGACTACCCGCCTTGCAGAGCTCTACGAGCAGCATTTATATGATCGCATCGATGACGATAAGCAACGTGTACTGCGAAAGCTATTTGTCAGACCGAAAGGTCAGGAAAGCTTCAAACCGAAGTATGACAACTGGAGGCGCGCCAACAAGGTGCCGATTCTAATTTTGAACGCAACTAGTATGAACACTGGCCACAACTGGCAATTTACCGCTTCCTGGATGGGGGAGCCACCGGCGTTTATCGACAGCGAAATTGACGGTAATTACCGTTTACGCCGCATGTATCTTGAATCCGAAGCTCCGAAGCCGCACCGCAACATTCGCATTGGTAGCGCCGTGGCCGCCTCGTCCTGTGTGCCTGGACTGTTCTCACCGCTAGAATTACATAATCTTTATGAAGATGGCGTAACTGTTCGGCTGGTTGATGGTGGTGTGCATGACAACCAGGGCGTGTTTGGTCTACTCGATCAAAATTGTAACGTTATGATGGTCAGCGATGCGAGTGGGCAGATGACGGCGGTTGACGATCCTCCCGATGACCCGATGGGTGTGCTGCTGCGCACAATCAGCATGTTACAGGCGCGGGTGCGAGCCGCGGAGTATCGCGAAATCGAATCACGCCGGCGTACTGGACGGCTCAAGAGTCTTTTATTTCTGCATTTGAAGCAAGATCTCGAAGTTGAGGACCGAGACTGGATTAACTGCGCCAATCCTAAACAGTTATCTGGAGAGGATTTGCGCAAACAGAAATCAGTGTTGACTGGTTACGGGATTTTGAAAAAGCTCCAGCGACTCATCGCCGGAATCCGCACTGACCTGGATTCGTTCAACGAAACCGAAGCCCGTGCGTTGATGACCTCAGGTTATAACATGACCGGGAAAAAGGCGGAGTCCTCTATTAAGGGCGTTCCAATTAACGAGCAGGCGCACGAATGGAAATTTCTAGATATTGCAGGTTCATTGCGTGACGGCAGCGATACCCGGCTGGAACGTCTACTCAAAGTCGCAAGTAGTGGTTTTTTCAAAGTCTGGGAACTCTCTGCAGGTCTGCGCTTATTCAAATTTATCATCGGCGCGCTGATCGGTTTTGCCCTGCTGTTTGCGCTGGTATTCTGGCGCGATCAGCCTCTGAACTCCTTGTCTGGTATCATTGCCGCGCTTGCGCTATTGGCACTAGGTATTCTGCTAGGAAAGTTCGGGCTGGCCTGGATTCTCAAGGCTCTGAATCTGCGCAAAACGGCGCACCAAATACTGGTGGGCATTGGCTTGAGTATTGTTGGTTGGGCAGGCACCTGGATTCATTTATCAATTTTTGATCGCCTTTACCTGAATAAAGGGAAATTCACCAAGTAATGCAATTAAATTTTTTCTGCCAGCCATAAACGAGGAAGAATAGTTCCATGCTTTTCACCAGTTTGGATTTCGTAGCAACCCATCGTGAATCCGAACGTTGTCGTGAAGAGCTCATCAAATCATGCCATCACTAACGATGGTGAAATTTAAAGGGAAGTGATATATGACAAAACCGACACTGCTATTAATCCACGGGATGGGCAACCATACTCCGGATTCATTTAAAGCCCAATTCGACACAACTATGGAGGAGGTTTTCAAGCTATATCCTTCATTGTCGACGAAAACATTCGGGGATTATGTTGATGTAAAATCGATTGGCTACAACGATCTGTTCGAGGATTATCGGCAGGGACAGGATAATAAGGATAGGTTTAACGGACTGCTAGATAGCCTGCCGACTTCAACTTCAAAAAGATTGTTTCAGAAAATCCTTAATTTGCAGGGTAATCTCGCCGATGACCAATTTTTCAATTCGCACTGGCTGGATGTGCTGATTTACCGCTTTAGCACGCTCGGCACCAATGTGCAGCTACGCGTGGCAAAGGCCGTGGCGCAGGCTATCATAGACGAGCAAGGTTTCGCGCAGCGTGTTCACGTGCTTGGTCATTCCCTTGGCACCTCGGTAATGCACGATTCGCTTGCCAAGGCTTATGGTGAAGTAACCGACGATATTCCAGATCCCTTGAGTGTGATTACGCAAAAACTCGGCAGTCTACATTTTGTTGCCAACACCAGCAGACTCTTGCAGTCATTTCAAAAGGTGAAGAACTCGTCAGTCAAACCCGGTCCCGACGGCTGCACCAATCGCTACCGGGAATACCGTCACCAGCTAGATCCTGTCGCCCGCATCAAGCCGTTTAATCCTTCCGGCAACGGTAGCTGGATCAGTGACTACGCCTGGGTAGAAGAGTATTACCGGTTGATTCCTTTGACTACGGTAACAAACGAGCATGGTGATACCCACAGTATCGAGCACTACCTGTATAATCCGAAAACGCACCTGCAGATTTTCGAGGACGTTGGGGGAATCGAAATTCCCGAAACGGAAATCAGGCAGGGGAAAATGGCCTACCTTTCACATTCCTTGCAAGGCGTCGCGGAAAAAGCTGAAAGAGCATTTAAAGACATTTCGATCAGTGATACCGCTACTGTGTTTGACTTTGTTAAGGCCGTCAAAGCTCTGGAACAATTTATTGAAAAGCTCGGGGGTCAATACAATGGCTAGAATATTCGCTGTAGCTGGATTGATTGCGTTTCTGCTGATGTCAGCTACCGTCAGTGCACAGGACGGTTTGATAGAGGGCTGCGAGAATATTTCCGCGCCGGACGAGGTCGGTTACTTTAAAGATTTTGCGACTCAGATCCGTAACGCCAAGATTCTTTACTGCAGTAAAACGCCCTTTAACGTTCCGGATTACCCGGATTCTTTTGTTTCAGCTTTAGATCATTTAAAAGCTATTGGTGCCAAAGACACTGATTTATCAGCAATCAATGCAGCGTTGGCATTATTCCTCCAGGACAACCGGATGCCGCAAATGGTTGCCAAAAATCGCGGCCGAATTGAAATGAACCAGGCGCCTTATCAAGTCATAGGCGATATCCCTGATTGTGACAGCAGGGCCAGTGCATTAACTACGGGCGGAGACTGCGACCAGGCAATCAAGGAATTTGTCGAAATATATAATGATGGCCAGGCTTTTTATTCGCTCTACCAAACGATAAAAACCCGGGGCCAGATCGAAACCGTCGAAACTCGGTGGGATGCCTTCCTCGAGCACTCGAAGTCGCAGACGATCTGGGAGCTCGCGCTTAACGGATGGCTTTACAAAGACTCGGAGTCTGCGGGATTCAAACGACCGCCGAGCGGTCAATGGATTTTGTTGCACCCAGGCCTCGTCATCGAAAATGTATCGGATGCCACCGACGGTGACCAAACCCAGGCGGTCCTGTCGCTCGATGTGGTTGGATACAATAACTGGACACGAGAGGAATGGTATATCCCCTCGGGAATTTCCTATAACGTGCTTTATAGCGACCGGCCGGATATCAAGGATTGGGGCAACGCGGTTTCATTACATTTCAAAAGCAAGTACATATTGGGGTTTTCAAAGCACGGTGACAACGAAGGTTGGTTTGTTTCAATCGATTTGCTCGAGTCCTTAAAGGAGAAGAAGCAGCATCTCGAGGCATACACTGGGAACTTTTAGCCGGTATTCGCGCCGTAAATACTAAACCCAAGAGAGATTAGTTAAGACGTGACGGTCGACATAGTTGAAAGTAACGCAAGATTCTCCGTATTAGGAGAGTTCTATCTTATGCGGTTTTTTGACTGTCAGGATGCTTGCCAAACACCTGGTGACTGTTTCATGATTTCTGTCGGGATGGAAATCCTTTAAGCTCAATACTAATTGTGGCCAGCATTTTTTTTCAGCTACCGTAAACTAAGGTGACGACAAACCGATCTCCTTGCGACTTGCCAATGACTTTCGTGCAGCACTGGGAGAGGAAACGGTATTCCGTGACGAGAAGGGCTCAAGCTCGGCCGCTTCAAGGATCAGTTATTGAAGAGCGTCGAATCTTGTCAGATTCTAGTTGTAGGTATCGGTTCGACCTGGATTCAGCGGATTGGAGAATTACACAACGAAAACGACTGGGTGCAACGCGAAATCGAAATCGCGCTCGAACGAGACATTCAAATCGCACCGATCCTGGTTGATGGTGCAAGACAACCTGCTCAGTCCATCTTCCCGAATTCTCTCGCAGAACTTTTTGAGTTCCAGTTCATTACGATTTACGCCAAACATTGGAAAACCGACGTCGACGAGCTCATCGACTCCGTCGCGGACTATCTCAATATCGAGAAAAAAAGAGCCGTCCAACGCACGAGCTGAATTGATACCCAGTCTATCCGGTGTCTGGACTAGAACGAGGGCGAAACCATTCGGTTAGTGCATCAGGGTGAAGATTTCCAGATGACGGTATTTGACATTTATAGCCAGGCATTCGGCCAGGGCACCGGCTCTATCTCAGGTAATCAAACCGAGTTTTCACTGCGGCGTCTCGATATCGGTTTTGGTTCCGGTAGCGGATCCGTAAGCTCCGATGGCCGACAGATCAGCGGTGAAGTGCAATACGGTGTACAGCGCTTCCCGTTCAGCCCGACCAAACGCTGACCGGGTACGGCTTCGTGGGGGGTTTGTAAGGTATTCGTAGGACTTATTCTAACAGGGATATTTGTCGAGCCCCGACTGTTCGATCCTGCCTCTACTTGCTTCTCGATTAACCTGAAAAAACTAACAAACAGTAGAATTTCATCTAGAAAAACTGGTCTGTTCCCAATTGTGTCTACGAAGCCCACGAGAATACATTCGAAAGCCTCGTTGATTATCTTATAATCCAGTCTTTCTGGCTTTGGAGTGGATGGTGTTTGCATGCGAGTGTTTATTAGTCATGCCTGGGAAGACAAACCGCTGGCCCTAGAACTCGCAAAACTGCCCGACTTTGTGCATGCGTGGGTTGATATTCAGGAGCTATCAGGCGGGCAAGTGCTTGATCCAACCATTATTACGGCAATCGAGGATAGCCATGTCTTCATTGTATTGGTGAGCCGAATCTCCGTTGCCAAGGATTGGGTAGCGAAGGAAATTGAGTGGGCGTTGGACCGGGAAGCGCAGAAGGATCGGGTGTTTGTCCTCCCGGTAGTGATAGATTCAGATCTGGACCTCACCATGTGTCCGCCGCCGTTTGCACAGTTTGCCAATCAGCTATTCATAGACGCGAGCGATCGTAGCGAAGACGGAATTGCTGCATCTCGCTCTGCGATTGCGAGTACCTTGTTCCGTTGGGCCAGTGACTGGCTCGAGCGCCTGGAACCAAAGGGCGACAGCAACCGGCGATTTGCGGAGCAACTGGAACGCGATCTTCTCGAGTATCAGAAGCGCCTGTTCGCTATCAAGGCGGTGCTGGCTTGGCCGCTGACGACTTTGGTGGAGGACGATGCGGTTGCGCATCTGATCACGGTAAAGGACAGCTATAACGAATTTACGGATGATTTCATACCGCGCTTGGCAGGCCTGGACGCCGAGTTACGCTGGCGCTTCGGCGTGGCTGCGGTAAGGGCTTTCACCCAGCTAGCCACCTTCATCCGCAACGATGTCTTTCACGGCGCTGCCTACGCATTAAACGACGTGATCGAATCGATCAACGCTTACGATTCGGAGCTGAGCGCGAATGCTGAAGCGCTGGCCGCTGCCGAGGCGAGGCGTGAAACAAGAGTGGCGGCGCTGGAACCTGTTATGGCGGAGCTGGTCAATCGTACAGCCAACTATATCGACACGTTGAAACCATGAAGGCCCTGCTGCGATTCGCTGTTCTCAGTTTAGCTCTATTGTCAACAGGGGCAGCGAGTAGTGAATCGGGTCGCGTTGCACTGACACGCCTGAGCCTGGGCGAAATCGGTGGTTGGCTCGAACTCTCGATCGAAGCGAACGCAAAAACAGGTCGTTGGCTGCTCGATACTGGCAGCAGCCACAATCTCGTGTCCGCAGCCTTCGCCGAACACCATGATCTGCCGACTCGATCCTTGGTGAGCGCGAATACGGCATTCGGGAAGTTACAGGGTGCCGAAGTATCGCTGCCGACGCTGCGAGTCGGTTCGTTGGAGCAGCCCGGACAAACGGCACTGGTGGTCGACTTAAGTTTGGTTGTAGGCGCCGTCGCCGAGGGTCTCGATGGTATATTGGGAATGCCCTTCTTCGATGGCTTCGAGTTGGAGCTGGACCTGCGCAACTGGGATATCGAGATACGCAAAGGCAACAATGGTCCCTGTCCAAAAGGGATGAACGCACTGGTATTGGGTCAGCATCAAGGTTTGCCGGTGATCGATGTCGTGGTTAACGGTGGCCAAGCTGAATCTTTGTTGCTCGACACCGGTAATCCAGCCGGGTTGGTGCGTATCATTGCGAATAAGCCCCCCGCCTCGGCGCCCGGTCTCGTGTTGCCCGGCCCGGCCCACCTGAATCTGGCTCGGCGTGTGTCGATCGGTGAGCAAATTCGCCTCAATGTGCCAGTAGTGGAGCTCTATTCCCCATCACTCAAGCGCGCGCTCGGCAAGCGAGTCGGCGGCCTCGCGGGTACTGCGCTGCTAGACGGAACACGTCTTCGGCTTGACCTGGCACGACGGCATGCATGCGTCGAGAACGGGCAATTCGCGGTGCCCGGCGGCTTTGGGCTGACTCTGGAGCTACGTGCCGATGGTTTGTACGTGGGAATGGTGCTGCCGGGGGGGCCGGCGCAGGATGCCGGGCTGCAGCAGGGCGACTCTATCCAGCGCTGGGTCGGTGGTCCTGCGGTGGGTACCCTGCAAGAATTGTGGTCACGAGTGCAGGGGCTCGACGAGATCGAACTCGTGGTCGGTGATGAAGCTCCCCCGGTGCGGTTGCGGAGATCCTACTTCGTCCCTCAACTCCCCTGATTCAAACCAGTGCAGACTTACGGACAGGTCGTGGATGAATCGGGCTGGCGACGCAGGGTTACTGTTTGGCCACTAGAGTTCAGGCCCGTCAGGGTAGCTCCATCTTCGAAGACAACATTGGAGAGCAGTATGGAACCACCGTTACTTGATCTGATTTCTGGGATCGTAGGCTTCGCCCTGGTGGTCGTATTGAATCCATTCATATCGTCGCTGTCGAACCTAACAGCGGTGCTCGATGATACGTCGCAGCCATCGACAATATCGAAATCGTCGTTATTTATCGAATCTGGGGACTCGAATTTCAGCTTCAGTTGACCGCTTCCGTCGCTGACCCATAAGCCAAGACCCATTTGGACATCTACCCGATCATTCTCATACAGTTTCGTGGGCAGCCCGGGCGGACCGGCTTCAAGCGTGATCAGGTCGATAAACGTGCCCTGCAGGCAGGTGGGCGAATTCGCCGGATTTGCACGTCGCAATACCAGGTCGCCGTTAATAAGTGTCCCTACGAGGGGAAGGTTGTTCTCGGGGACAGTGCTGCAATCGCCCTGGGTTGTTAATTCTGCAGTCAGGTTCAGATTTGAGGTGAAAAAGACGGCATCCGGTTGAGCTTGATTTAAATTCAAATTCTCGATGGTATTCCTGACAGCCCAATTGCCGGCGATCGGTGTCACGATTTCAATGATGGCAACGATTCCGGCTCCGCCTCCGCAGGCTGACAATAGGCCAACAACCAGAAGCGACCAGTAACTGTGGCGATACCCTCGCCTTCTCCCTCTGAAAATCATCGCAATCCTCCTCAAATTGTTAATCCGGCCAGCAGGAACAAGTCCTATCTCAACACAGACTCCGACACTCTTTGTGTCTTCGGCGCCAGATCGGGCAGGTGAGCCGCAAAGAGGTCAGTGGACTTACGGGAGAAATACATTCAATCAAAGCGTCTTTAAACGAAATAAAGAATAAAGCCCTGTTTACTCAAAGTCCAGCCGTACATCTCGAAAATATGACTGCAGCCTTTAGGATTTTTGGCACGTAAACACCAGGCTCATCGATATCATCATGCGGCTTGATTGATGATACCTGTCCGCATATGACTTACTGCAAATTAAATAATGAGAGCTTATAACCGCCTTTTTGAGAGGCATACTGACCTCAAAGTTCGACATCCCGCTAGGCCGTAATCAAAGACTGGGTAATGAGCGGCATATTAATTTTAAAATTAAGGAGGGAATTACCGATTATATACTCTCAAATTAGATACAATTACTCTGTCCCCGATTACTCTTTCTTACTGGAAAATTTCACCAACGGGCCAATCGTAAGCCCCTGCACTATAATCGAAAACGCCACAACAATATAAGTGACCGTAAGCAAAACATTCCGAATCTCACCGGGTGGTAGCGACAGAGCTAATGCCACAGAAATGCCGCCACGCAAACCACCCCAGGTTAGTATCGCCACTGCCATCGGGCTAAACTCCCGGTATCGACGCATTATATTGACAGGCACCCAAACAGCGACCAGCCTGGCAAAAAGAATTAACGGTATCATTAGCATACCAGCCCATAGATAAGCCTGCTGATAGCTGAGCACCAAAACCTCCATACCAATTAACACAAATAAAACCGCGTTTAAAACCTCATCTGCTAATACCCAAAAGTTATCCAGATGTTCACGGGTTTTATCGGACATCGCAAACTTACGCCCGTGATTACCTATCAGTAAACCAGCCACTACAATCGCGATCGGTGCTGAAATATGCAACCACTCAGCCAGGGCATAACCTCCCGTCGTTATAGCCAGCGTGATGAGCACTTCCACCGTATAGTCGTCTACCTGCTTCAACATCCAGTACGCAAGGCTACCTATGCCAAACCCATAAACCACACCCCCGACAACTTCCTGAGCAAATAAACCGGCAACCGATATTACCGTTACATCGCCCTGACCCGCTGCAACACTAAACAGCACCAGAAACACAACAACCGCAACTCCATCATTAAATAACGATTCACCTGCAATCTTGGTTTCTAAGGTTTTAGGTGCGCCCGCCTGTTTAAGAATACCCAGCACAGCGATAGGATCAGTTGGAGAAATTAAGGCACCGAATAAGAGACAATAGATCAGCGGAACCTCAAGGCCTAGTAATCCAAAAACCCAATAAGCCATATATCCAATCATAAAAGTGGCGCTCAACACACCTGCCGTCGCCAGAATGGTGATCATCCAACGTTGTTTAGCAAGATCGCCCAGGTTGACATGCAGCGCACCGGCAAACAGCAACAAACTCAACATGCCATGCAACAGAGTCTCGTCAAAATCGACCGACGCAAGTAATACGGCCACATCCTCCTTCAAACCTAACGACAACGGACCAAGTAATAACAAGGCCAAAGATGCGAGCATGGCAATCAGCATCAAACCAATAGCAGTGGGTAATTTCAGAAAACGATAATTGATAAAACTGAAAACAGCCGAAAGAGAAATTAAAATGGAGAGTATGTGAAATAGTTTCATAAATAAAATTGGTATATCTCAGTCAGTGAATCAAATTACTGCAGAATAATAGCGGTCTAATCACCGTTGTTTCATATAAAACGCTTCTTATATTCTAGCCTGCCACAGGCTCTCGGTCTTGACTCCACACTTTTACTTACTGGCTTGGTAAGTAAATTTGTCTCCCGCCACATTGCGCGAGATCGGATCCTGGGATATCTATCCGTCGCAGGTTTCTCAGGCAAGCTTTTCTCCAGAGTCTGCCATGGATCGAATTATTCTGCCTGGAGAGTTTTTCTCAACGTCGGCGAGCGGGAAGTCTTGTAACAGATAGCATCGCCTCATACCACCTGGATGAGATACCCGCGGGAACACGACGCCAATGCTCGAATCGTTCATTATTGATTTTCACGAATAATGGTTGAACAAACATGCTCCTCGAGCCGCCGAGGTTCGCCTGCCGAAGGCCGACAGATACCAAAACTGCGGGAGTAAGCTAATTCGACGGTAAGATCAATACAACTTCCGCGAATTGCGCGGCCTGGTCCTTGATCCTTCCCTGCTCGACAAACACGGCCAGTTCAGGATAGGGGAGCCCCTCGAGATTGGGATCGCCCTTGAACAGGATTAACGAAATCAACTGCGGGTAGTCGGGATGGGTGACCACGACATGAATATGACGCGCGCCCCATACGCCGGGCGCGCCCGGAATGTAACCGGGCAAAACGGTCGTCACACCGAAACTGCCATTGGCCCTGGTGTACAGTCGGGTTCGGTAACGGTCCGTGTGAACCTGCCCCATGGCGTCGGCGTGCCACATCTCCACCTGGGCGTCGGGCACCGGTGCGCCGCCGGTGGTCAGCACCCGGCCTCGAAGCACCAATCGCTCTCCCGGGTCGCCCTCCTGCCACAGGTTTCGAATTTCCGGGGCTTCCGGGACATAGTAAATCCCGATATCGGTTTCCTCGGTGGGTGGCAATAGCGGTCTGTCTGCACCTATCACCACCCCGCCCCACATCGTCGCTACCCACGCCAGTGAGAATATGGCTGGTAGGAATTTACTCCGGTTTCGAATAGTGATAGTTAGCACGGGATTAAGTAATGCTTCCAGGGTGACACAGCACAATTGTATCAATGCAGTAAGAGTAATGGGGCGGAGTGGAGTTCCTCGAGTTTAACGGATTTTCCGTGAGTAGCATTGTCGCTACTTTAAAGTATCCGTTAAACTCGAGGAACTACAGACTGCCTCGAAAACAAGGTAACCCGATAAGATTGCTGATGATCCCGAGATTCCTGGCTCTTGCTGTTTTACTTGCGATCCCGGCGCTGGAGGGCGTCTGCGCCGAGGTGGAGCGGATAAAGGCAGCTGCCGTAATTGAGGAGGTTTTTCGCGTTGGCCCGATTAAAAGCTTTCTGCTGCAGCGGGATGGGGAGCTGCTCATAGAGGCCCATCGCATGGGCATGCGGTCCGATCGCACGACGAACATCAAGTCTGTGGCAAAAAGTATTATTTCGCTGCTGGTTGGCATCGCAATCGATCAGGGGCATTTGCATGGGGTGAAGCAACCTATTGGCGGGTTCTTCCCGGACTATTTCAGGGACCGTCCGGATCCCGAAAAAGAATCTATTACCATTCAGGATTTGCTCACGATGAGAGCCGGTCTGGCATCGACCAGCCGTCGTAATTATGGACGTTGGGTGCTGAGCGATAACTGGGTCGAGTATGCTCTCGGTCAGCCGCTTGTGGAACGGCCGGGTGGGGAGATGATATACAGTACAGGATCATCGCATCTGCTGTCGGTAATATTGACCCGGGCCACGGGGATGACCACCCGCGAGTTTGCCGATCGATTCCTGTTCGGTCCCCTCGGGATTACGGACGGTGGCTGGGATCGGGATCCCCAGGGTTATTATCTGGGCGGCAATAACATGGCGCTTTCGCCCTCCGCGCTGCTCAGGATCGGCACGATGGTGATGAACATGGGTGTTTACAACCAGCAACAGATCGTGCCGCGGGCCTGGATCGCCGAGTCGATGCAAATCTATACCCGTAGCCATTTTAATCCCTATGATTATGGCTATGGCTGGTGGCAACGCGAGCTGAATGGCTATACCGTGCAGTTTGCCTGGGGCAATGGCGGTCAATACATGTTGATGATTCCAGCGCTGAAGACCGTTGTTGCGATCGCCTCTGGCGGCGGGCAGAGTAACGTGGAAAACAGGGCCAGTCGGCGCAGGCTATTCGATTTTATCGAAAACAGGCTGATCAGTTATCTACGGTAAAACCTGCCGGAACAGCTTGCAGGCCAGAATGGACTCATAGCAATGTAAGCGCTTATCGAATTATCGCTGGGAGTAGTATAGGTAGGCGGGGTCAATGCGATCAGGGCGAGTAACTGGTTGATAACAAAGCTCATTTAACTGCTTCCAAACATCTGGACAGCAACTCTTCCTGCGGGTTCCACGCTCGCTTTGAATATCCGGATGTGATCTATTAACGTGGCTGGTTATCCCGGTGCGACAAGCTACCTGGGCACTTGGTGACAGTTGGCACGCAGCGCACGGTCGTGCCCTTGCCCGGTGATGATTCGATTTCGAGCATTCCGCCGATCACGCCTGCGCGATAGCGCATGATGCGAATACCCAGTCCCTCTTTCGCATCCTGGTCCATATCGAATCCACGGCCATTATCGCTGACCGTCAGCTCGCCGCGGCCTTCGTTACTGTCCAGGAAAATATTGATCTTGCTGGCCTGCGCATGTTTTACCGCGTTGTTAACCGCCTCCTGTCCGATGCGGTATATCTGCATCGCCTCGGTTCGATCCGTGAGCTCGCCGATGTTGTGGCCCTCGAAATGACACTCGATTCCGCCTTTGCTGGAAATATCCTGGGCCAGCATGGTAAACGCATCCTCCAGTCCTTCCGGGGTAACCGGTACCGGAGACAGGCCGCGCGCAAGCGCTCGCGCATCTCTTACCGCGTTCTGCAGCCATCGCACCAGTTCTTCCATGGCTTCTGCTTCCGGTAAATCCTGAGCTTCCAGTTTCTGCTTCAGGCTTCTCGCGATCATGCTTAATCCGGCAAGTTGCTGGCAAAGTCCGTCATGAATTTCCCGACCAAACTCTTCGCGTTCGAGCGTGCTGATATCGGCAATCTGCTTCTCGAGGTCTTTTTGCATACTGAGATCGTGTATCAGGCCGATAAAGATTCCGAGATGGTCAACCTGGGTCACCGTCAGCAACATCGGAAAGGTCGACGCGTCCTTGCGGCGCCCGGGCAGCTCCCTCGGTTGATCTATGATCCGCTTTTCGCCGGTCTTTTTAAATCGCGCCAGGTATCCGTCATGTGCTTCCCGGTAAGGCGATGGCATGAGTCCACTGACGTTTTTACCGATCAGTTCCTCGGCGTCGTATCCGAATAATCTTTCCGCGGCGTTGTTGAAACTGATGACGATACCCTCGCTGTCAATGACAACAATGGCCTCGGCGGCGTTGTCCATGACCGCGCGCAAACGCTCTTCGCGGTCGCGCAAGGCAACCTCGGTTTCGTGGCGTTTGCTGACATCGTGAACGATCCAGACTTCGTGATTGTTGAATCGGTAGGCGGCGTATTCGACGTAACGCGAGTCACCATCTTTTTGCCTGAGCTCGATCGGCATGCTCTGGTGGGGAAAACCGGCCTCGTGGGCCAGGTCGAATCGGCGCCGGTTTTCGGCTGCCTGCGCGCCATAGAGTTTATCGAACCATTCGTCGATCGTGGTCAGTTCCAGGCGGCTGTACCCGGTCATTTCCTCGATCGCTTTATTGACGCTGAGATGGTCGTTTTCCCGATAGACCGCGCCTACCGGCAGGTGTTCGACCATTTGCAGCAGGCGCTCGGTTTGCAGCCGCATGGCGTCGAGCTCCAGTCGCTCGCTGAGGTCGCGCTCGGTGGTTGCGACCGCGATCGTATCGCCGGATTCGTCATAGAGCGACGTCAGCGTGACCCAGACCTCGAGCTTCTGCCCGAACCTGGTCAGGCGGGTCGAATCAAACGAGGGAATGGCTTCGCCCTTCACGGCCCTGTTAAACAAATGTTTCATTTCCGTATGATTTTTCGGTGGTATCAGATCGAAGATGGTCATTTGCAGGGCCTCGGCCGCGGTGTAGCCGTAAAGCTGCTCGGCTCCATGATTCCATTCCGTGATCCGGCCGTCCGGGTCGAGCACGGTGATCGCATCGTTGGAATCCCGCAGCAGCGTGTCCAGCCGGCGAGACTGCTTTTCGGCAGCGACATGTTCGCTAATGTCGATGAAAGTGACCACCAGGCCTTCGATACGATTATCCGCGGTGCGGTAAGGCTGGATGCGACGCAGGAAATGACGGCCATCGCCGGTAGAAAACGAATTTTCCAGCGTGGTCAGCCTTTCGAGCACCTGACTCGCGTCCTGCAATAGTTCCTCACCGCTGAAATCGGTGGCAAAGGTGCTGATCTTGCGACCCCGGTCGCTTTCCAGCAGCCCCATGAGCCTGCCGAGAGCCGGGGTAAACTGCCGGATACAAAAGCCGGTATCGAGAAACAGCGTGGCCACCTCCGCGCTGTTGAGCAGGTTGGTCATATCGTTGTGGGCCTTGTCGAGTTCCTCGACCTTGTCCTGCAACTGACTGTTGACCGTACTCAATTCTTCGTTGAGCGATTGTAATTCCTCCTTCGACGTCTCCAGTTCTTCGTTGGCCGATTGAAGCTCCTCGTTCATCGACATGATTTCTTCGTTGGAGGCTTTCAGCTCTTCATTTGAACTCTCGAGGTCCTCGATGGTGCTTTGCAAATCATCGCGCGTTGCTTTCAATTCGTATTCGAGCTGACGCACCAGCGAGGACTCTTCGAAGTTGTTTTCGGTATCCAGGTCGGCGGTTTCGAGGATTGCGCGCGGCTGGAACGTAACCAGCATCAGGCCTTCGGCCTGCCTGGGCTCGTGGATCGGCTTGACCCTGATGTTGCAGGGATACCATTTGCCGTCGCGTTTTACCCGTGCGCTGAGATCGCTGATCGTCTGGTCTTCGCTTAATGCTCTGTGACAGGCGGCGCGTAATTTGGTCTGCAACCCCTGGCGAGCCATGGCCATCAGATTGCTGGTGGGCTGGCCGGTGGGCGTTTCCAGGAAATCGCCGGTCGAGCCCTGAAAATAAAGCGCTTCGTATTTGCGATTGATTAGCACCGAGGCGGG
>JAOTTY010000072.1 GCA_029864185.1 Gammaproteobacteria bacterium | reverse complement strand
AATTGCCGGGAACCGTCCCGCTTGCGCGATGCGCAGCGCAATTAGCGGCATCACGGCAAGCAACGTATCGTATGCGTCGCCCGCAACGTGAATCTCTTTCTCGAATATCCAGACCAGTTCCAGCGACAGCAGCAACGCGACGAAGGTTACAAAAACGGTATGCGACGCGATATTGACCCACGCTGGCCAGGTCGCCGATTCGAGTTTTTCGATCATCCAGTAGTTTGCGGCGAGCGCGGCAACCCAGAAGTAGAGGTCGGGAACAACCAGCACGTGGCTGTGTTCGAACAGCGAATACAGCGCGATCAGCATCAGCGTCGGCAGCAACAGGGCGACGTTGATCGCGGCGGGCATCCAGTCCCAGCGGCGTAGCCGATCGAGATACAGCAGTAGCGCCGCGGTCGCGCCGAACAGTAGCAACAGGCCGATCACTTCATTGGCGACATAGGCGTCGATCTGGACCAGCGCGCTGACCAGCCACCAGCCCATCGCCCAGATGTAAAACGGAATATGCAGCGGGCGCAGCTTGAAATCCTGACCCTGCAGGTAGAGCATGCGCGCCGAAATGAATGCGCCGAGCGCGATAAAGGTGCCGCCGAGAAACGCGGGATTTAGCCAGGCAGTGTCGCCGATATCGTCGATGTTTCGCATCAGGAACAGCACCCCGGAACCGACCTGTAGCGCGATCGCAAAGCACTGCGCGTAAAAGCGTTGCTGCCGGATCGATACCCACAGGATGCCGGCCGCCTCCAGCGCCCAGGCCGCGCTGCTCCAGTGCCCGTCGAGCGCGTAAGGAATCGCGAGCGTCGCGAACACGACGCCGATCGCGAGCATCGCCTCGGCCAGCAGGCGAAACTCGGGGCCCACGTGCCGCCAGGCGTAGCGCGCCAGCAGGATATAGTAAAGACCCATGCCGGCCGACGCGCCGGCGATGCCGTAATCATAATCCTGCAGCATCACCATCAATAAACCGGAAACGATAACAGGGGTGCCGAACACCAGCGTGCCGTCGACCAGACCGGTCAGCTGTTGCGGCTGTCGCATCGCGTAGAGCAGGCCGATCAGGCTGTACATCAGGAAAAACAGTGCCACGAATCCCAGCGTCGGATAGAGGTGCTCTGCGCGGTAATCGAAGGCTACCCACAGCACCAGGATGCCGAAGGTAAAAATAAAGCCGAGCAGGTTGAGCGAGCGCCAGGCGCGAAACCAGGCTACCGTGAAGATCGCGGCGTTGAGAACCGAATAATAGCTGAACAGGCCGATGTAATTGCCGCTACCGGTAGACGCCAGGAATGGCGCCAGGAAACCACCGAGCACCGCGAAAATTGCGAGCGCCCGCGAATCCTGCAAGATGGCGAGTGCTACCGCGAAGGCCGAGAAGGACACGAGTAGCGTGAAGGTCAGCGTCGACGGCAGCAGGTTGGCCAGTCGAAACGCGGCAAAAATGGTGATGTAGATGACGCCGATCCCGCCGCCCTGCAGCAGCAGTGCATAAATGGCGCGGCTGCTTCGCAGGCGCCAGCCGAAAGCCAGCAGCGCCAGCCCGCCGAGTGCGGCGCCGATGAAGCGGAATTCGAGCGGTATGCGTGAGTGCTCGGCGGCGTACTTGAGGAGGAACGCGACGCCGAAAAAGAGCACCAGGATTCCGATGCGGACGAAAATATTACCGTCGGTGAAATAGGAAGTAATCGCGTTGCCGATGCGGCGCAGGAAATCCTCGATCCCGTCAACCGGGCTGGGGCCGCGCCTGTCCGCGGCGGGCGCCACGCTGGCGGCGATCGGTGGCATGTTCGCGGTGGCGTATGCCGGCGTCGATACGGGAGGCGTGTCTGGCTGCAATGGTGCCGCGTCCGGGGTGACCTGCGGCTGTGGGGCCTCGATTTTCGCCTCGGCCGGTTGATTCAGGCCTGTGACCGAGTCGACATCGGCGACTGCTTCAGAGGTTTCGGCCGCGACCGGCGACGGCTGCAGCCTGAGCTCCGCGACCTGGGCGCGCAGCCGGTCGACCTGCTGCTGCAACTGGGTTGTCCGGTTGCGCATCATCACGTACAGCACGATGATCGCGATCGGCACCCCGATAAATACCAGCACCAGCAGGGCGATGCCAAAGGCGATGAAGTCCATATCAGGATTCAATCGTCACGTGCCGGCGTGACGGCATGGCGGACGTCCGCGGCTGGATGAAACGAATGGTTGAAAACATGGGAAGCACAGAGGGATTATAGGTTGAAGTCCGCAAAAGCATAGCTGCGGAAGTCCATATGGCAATACTACTTGCGGATTGGGTCGAATTTCGATACCCAAAGGTTCGAATATCGGCGCCGGATTCGAAACAATCGGCATTGCGACTCGATCAGGCGACCCGCAAGCGAGACTCGCGGATTCGCTTACACCACTATCAAGCAACGGCTGACTGACACGGTTGTCTGTCAAAAACGGCGGGCTGAGGGTAGAATGCCGCCTCGATTCCGCCGACGGCGGCTCACCAACCCGGGCAACGAGACTCTTGCAGAAACCCCTGGAAAAATGGATTGATTTTCTCTACGGCCCTATTTTCCGGGTCATTGGCTTTTTTTACCGCAGCTATATCGCCAACCGTGCCCGCGTCGCGAAACTCAAGTCCAACGAAAAAGTGGCCGCATTTCTCAGGCTCATGGCGATACTGATTCTCGTCGGCTGGATACTGATCTGGTTTTTCGCGTCAGAGGAGAGCCGAACGCGGCTGGTCGACGACGTCAAGCAATCGATCGGTGGCTTCGGTAGGTCATCCGACCAGTGAGTCGTAGCCCCCGTCACCAGTCTGGCGAAACGGCACCGCCGGGCGCGGCGTCCGCGCGCGCGGAGATAATCCCGGTATACAGTCTGTTTTCCTGTACTAGAGTTACAGGCACCGGGTGAGCTATGAACAAACCATATGGAAAAAAATGAAATAACCCTGTTGCTGCAATCTGGCAGCCCGTTGCTGGTGCTCGAAACCCACGAGGAACGACGCGCGGTAAGCCTGCTCACGAGTATCGCGACGAATATCAGGGTGCCGGTGTTTACCTGGTCGGCAGCTGCCGGCATGCAGCGCATGGACCTTTCGCTCGATCCGCAAACCCACGTCAGGGAGCCAGGAGAAGCGCTGGCGCATATTCGGGCATCGAAACTCGAAGCCATATACGTATTGCTGGATTTCCACCCCTACCTCAAGGACCCGCTGCACGTGCGCCAGCTCAAGGAACTGGCGATGTCGTTCGACAAGGGGCAGGGGAAGATCGTACTGGTCAGCCACGAACTCGAAATTCCACCCGAATTGCACAAGCTGTCGACCCGTTTCGGGCTCGAGCTTCCGGGCGACGACGAACTGCGTGAAATTATTCGCGAAGAGGCGGTGATCTACACCAACCGCAACCGGGGCCAGCCCGTGCATTGCGACGATGTGACGCTGGAGCAGCTGCTGCGCAATATCAGGGGGCTCGCGATGAACGATGCGCGACGACTGGTTCATACGGCTATCTTCGACGACGGCGCGATTACCGAGAGCGATATCCCCGAGGTCATGCAGGCCAAGCATCAACTGCTTAACCAGGACGACGTGCTGTCCTTCGAGTTCGAAACCAGTAGCTTCGCGCAACTCGCCGGAATGAAAAAACTGAAAAAGTGGCTGATGCAGCGTGAAAAGTTTTTCCACGGTACCCACGCAATTCCCGGGATCGACAAGCCCAGGGGGATCCTGCTGCTGGGAGTGCAGGGCTGCGGTAAAAGCGTCGCCGCCAAGGCCGTGGCCGGCGTCTGGAAGGTGCCGCTGTTGCGGCTCGATTTCGGGCGTCTGTACAATAAATACTATGGTGAAACCGAGCGCAACATCCGCAAGGCGCTGTATGCCGCCGAGGTCATGTCGCCCTGCGTGCTATGGATCGACGAACTCGAAAAGGGAATCGCGGTAAAAGACAACGACGATGGCACCTCGCAGCGATTGCTCGGCACGATGCTGACCTGGATGGCGGAAAACCGACGCCCGGTTTTCATCGTCGCCACGTCGAACAATATCGATCAGCTGCCGCCGGAACTGATCCGCAAGGGCCGGCTCGACGAAATTTTCTTCGTCGACCTGCCGCAGGCCGCGATTCGCCGCGAAATATTCAATATCCACCTGGAAAAACGCAGGCTCGACAAGTCAGCAATCGATATCGACGCGCTCGCGAAGATGACCGTGGGCTTCTCCGGCGCCGAGATCGAGCAGCTGGTGGTGTCGACCATCTACGCGATGCAAAGCCATGACGCACCAATCGTAACCGCCGACCTGGCCAGGGAGATCGAGAAAACCAGGCCCCTGTCGATCGTTATGGCGGAAAAGATCGATGCGCTGCGGCGCTGGGCGAGCGATCGCACCGTTTCCGTCGACTAGCTTCCCGGGTCACCCGCGAACTGGTTGCAGCGACGCCGGTTGCGGGCTTTGCCGTCCGCGGATGTCAGGCCTGACCCGGCACCTCTGCGGGAGTGATCTCCGCCGCAACGGCATCGGCCTGGTGGATCGTGACCTGGGTAAACGGAATAACCCAGCCTTCCTGGTTGCAGATGTCGACACAGGTTTGCTGGATCATGCGCCCGATCGTGAAATACGAAGCGGCGCTGTCACCACCCATCGAGGCGTAGATCAGGTAATCCAGCGAGCTGCTGCCGGCCTGTTTGAATTCGACCAGCAGGTCCTTCAGGTCGGCACCGAAGTCCGCCCGCTCGAACGCCGCGGCGAGGCCGGATTTGAAGCGCTGCGGCACGCGATCCAGCGAGATCGCCTGGTGCTGGTAGTCGATCCCGAATACGACGATGACGCCAAAGCCCTCGCGCGACAGGTTGCGCAGGTTGAGCTGTAAAAAGTCCGCGGTCGAATACTGCACGATGCTACCGATTACCCTGAGCCGAACCAGCTCGACCGACTGCTGCAGGACCTGGCCGAAGCCGCCATCCGGCAGCAACAGGTAATCGCCCTTTCGACAGGGAAACCATTCCTCGTCCGTGCGCGGGCGCGAGGTCAGTTGCGCGAGGGCCTTCAGCGGCAGTCGAATAACGCCGTCCAGTTCTGGATTGTGGAGCTCGGAATAGAGATTGAGCCTGGTGATGCGAAACGGCAGCCCGTTATAGATCACCCGCTCCCCCTGGCGTGCTGCCCCGGCGTTCAACAGCAGGCGCGCCTCCTCGATATAGCCCGGTAGGAACCGCCAGACGCCGAGCGCAAGCATCACCAGCGCGATAATGGCCAGCGACAACAGCAACACGTCGCCGCGCACGTAGAACACGGACAACACCGCCAGCGCGACCAACACCACCGTCAACAGGTGGTAGCCATAGAGCAGCAGGCGGACCTTCGCGGCCTGCTGCGTGTCCTGCTCCGGGCGTCGCCGGACGGTTGCCAGCCGGCGCAGCGCGCGCATCGCGTACCAGACCAGGACGCCGGTTACCAGCGCGAACAACAGCGTGAGCCCGCGGCCGAGGATAAATCCATAAGCGACGTTGCCCATGGTTTCGAAGACCCTGGTTTTTTCTGTTTCCAGGAATCCCAGTTCTTCTCGCGAGACTTCCAGCGAACGTTGGATATCGTCGTGGCGACGACGCCAGGCAGCGGCGACCTCGTTCAATCCGGCTGCGACTCCCGGGGGCAGATCCTGCTGCTCGAAGCGCGCCAGCGATGCGATCGCTTTCTCGGTCATCGCCAGCTGTTGCTGGTAAAGTTCGATCGACGTACGCAGCTCCGCAATGCGGCGAGGTTTCTCGGTCGCCTCCTTGAGGCCGTCGATTATCGGTCGCGCGATCTGGATCATTTCGTCGCGCCAGTCGAGCCCTTCATCGCGCGCGTCGGCCAGGTTACGCAGATTGGTGCCATTGACGGCAATTGTTTCGAACGAGTCCATCAGATCGCGGATGATTTGTTGCTGTGCCTCGATCTGCTCCCTGATCCTGGGCCTGGCAATTTCGTCGGCCTCGGCCAGTTGCTCCAGCAGGTTTCTGACCTGTTCGCGCCTGTCCTCCAGCGCCGCCCTGATGGTTTGCAGTTTGCGGATGGTCTGCGCGCGTTCGGCCGCGTCGACTTGCGTTGGCTCCGCTGTCGGCGCGCTGGTCTGGGCGCTGGCCACCGGCATCACCAGCCACAGGGCCAATAGACCCGCGATGGTCCGCGCGGTGAATCTTTTATTCAAGTATGGGTCCTGTCACGATTACCTGGTGAAGCAGCAATTCTGACACAAGTATTCGGTTCAGTCTGCATAAGCGCGAGGCAGGCCGCCGTGCGGGACAACGGCGATTTCGAGTTTCGGCAGTTTCGGCTGGTCACAATCGCCCGCATCGGTTTGCGGCTAACGGCTAAAAGCGAAACACGAGCTTGCGCCACCTTCATGCATCGGGTAAGTTTTGGCTCTTATTGGCGAGGCGCGCGTCGATGGGTAGCAATCTCGATTACCAGGGTTACAGGCAGGAACACCGCGGCCGCAGCGACGAGATGCCGGTGCGCAGCGCGCACGACCTGAGCGTGATCGAAGCGCTCGAATCGCTCGAGGCCGCGCCCAACCTCCTTGTCACGCCGAATGTCTCCGCCGACGATGGCGACAACTACGTACCGATTACGCTGCAGCTGTTTTTCGAAAACCCGGGGCACTACCTGTCCGGGGAAGCGCTGAAGAACGTGATGCGCCCGGAACCGGGGCATTGATGATGCAATGCGTCGACGAGCTGATCGAATGGCTCGATTCGTTCGAGCAACGGATTCCGCTGCGCGAGCTGCAAATGCGCCTCGACGACGATCGGCTCTCGGTCGACGCGCTGTCCGATTACATTCACTTCAGCGACGAACGCTACAGCCGCAACCTGCTCGCGCACGGGCCGCAGTACTACGCGCTGCTGCTGTGCTGGAAGCCCGGACAGTCGAGTCCGATCCACGATCACAGGGGCGCCTCCTGCGGCGTGCGCGTGATCCAGGGCACCGCCACCGAAACCAGTTTTCGCCGGGAAGGCGAGCACCTGGTCGCGGATAAGGTCACCACGATGCGGGCCGGGGAGGTTTGCGGATCCTTCGACGACGACATTCACGAGATCCGCAATAACGGTAACGACAATCTCGTTACCCTGCACGTTTACTCGCCCTACCTCGATAATATCAACCTGTACGATATCGAAAGCGGCAAAGTGACCGTGTTTTCCGACCCGCTGATTGCGAGTCTCGGCGATTAAACCGGTTGGCTCGGAGTCTGCTCCGGGCGTGACTTGTGCATCAGTTCGAGTATCGCGCGCACCGCGACCGCGGTGATGACGACCGCGCCGCCGGTCAGCGTCCAGCGCGTCGGTACTTCACCGACGAACAACCACACCCAGACCGGTCCCAGCGCGAACTCGAGCAGCATGATCAGCGTGACCTCGGCGGCCGCGAGGTGGCGCGATGCGATGATGAACATCCAGTTGACGAAACCGGACAGGCAGCCGCCCCAGAATAGCGACAACAGGATGTCGTTCAATGGAATCGCGAGGTCGCCACCGGTTACCGCGAGCGAAATTGCGATGATCATAACCGACGAGATCAGCAGTACCGGCAACATTTCGACGCGGCGTTTGTAACGCACCACGACCGCGTAACTGGCGAAACCCGCAGCGGTCAGCAGCGCCATGGCATTACCGAATCCCGAGCCGACACTGATACCGTTGAACACCATCAGCGCAAGCCCCGAGCCCGCGAACAGCATGGTGACGAGGGTCGAACGGCGCAGGCGTTCGCCGAGAAAAAGCCAGGCCAGCAGGGCCGCGAAAAACGGGATCGCGCCGAGCACGAACAGCGCGTTGGCGACGGTAGTGTGGGTCAACGCCTGGATGAAACAAATGCCTGCGACCGACAGCAGCGCACCGGCGAGCATGCCGTAGCGGCCCACCGCCAGCAGCGTCGCGAAGACCTTGCCCCGATTCTGTATGGCGATGATCAACGCGATCGCGATCAACATGCCGAGCGAGCGGTAGACGTTGATCTGCCACGAGGTGGCGACTTCTATATTACGCTGCACCAGACCCCCGAAGCTGATCGCGATCGATCCGATTACCATCAGCAGCATCGCGTAGCCGTGACGGCTGTCGATGCTGAGCGCTTCGGTTTTGGAGGATTGATCCAGCATTGGCCCTACCTGATTAATGCCTGCAGATTCCATCAAGCACCGCGCCAAGTCCAGCATTTTCTGCGCCGAGAATAACCAGAATTTAGCGGTATCCAGTTTCGCCGGGCTGGGTTAGGCTTGCCGGTTTTCCGCCCGCGGATGGCAAGCTTGAGCACAGCAACGGGGATGCGCCCGATATTCTACCTGGTGTTCCTCGGCAGCAGTTGGGGTCTTTACTTTTCGATGCTGAAGATCGCTGCCTTGTCGGGCATTTCCTACGTCGGGATCCTGACCCTGACCACCCTCGGGGTCGCGCTCGGCATGAGCGTGATCGCGCTGCTGCGCGGCCGCAGACCCGAGTTCACGATGAAACACGGTATTTTTTACCTGGTCTGCTCGTTATCCGGGTACCTGGTACCGATGATCGCCGAACTGCTGGTGATCACGCATATGCCGGCCGGCGTGCTGACGCTGATCGTCAGCATGGCGCCGCTCGCGACGTTGCTGTTCGCATGGTTGATGAAAACCGATCTTATCAATATGCCCAGGGTGGCAGGTATCCTGCTCGGCGCCTTCGCCGTGTTTGTTATCCTGCTGCCCGATGCGCACGGCAGCGCGGAAGTCGCCTGGCGCTGGCTGCTGCTGGCGCTGGCGGTGCCGGTCAGTTACTCGATTCATCACAACTTCGCGGCCCGCTTCTGGCCAGAGGGTTCCGACTCGTACCAGGTTGCCTGCGGCGAGGCGATTTTCGGCTGCCTTTTGCTGATCGCCTTTTCGACGTTCAACTGGCAGTGGCAGGATGTGCAGTCGTGGAATCGCGGCCATGCCGCGATCGGGTTCATGGCGGCCATTTCGTTGATCGACATTTTCATTTATTTCGAATTAATCCGGCTCAAGGGGCCGATCTACACGTCGCATGCGAATTATTTCATGGTGGTCAGCGGCGTGATGTGGGGCATGGTCATTTTCGCCGAGCGCCCGAGTCCGCTGATGTGGGTGAGCGCCGCGCTATTGATAGCCTCGCTATACCTGATCGGTAAGCGCGAGTCGGCGCGGAGCACGTCCGGTGGAGACCAGGCGTGAGTCGTCGACTCTCGAACAGGTGACCCGATCGGTCTTCCGCAATCGCCGGGCGAGGAATAGTATTGCCGGTGTTCGATTGGCGCTACAATAATCCGCTCCCGCTCCTGGATATAGCCTGGAATGACAGCAAACAAACGCATCGCCGTTGGCGGCTTCCAGCACGAGACCAACACCTTCGCGCCGCACCTGGCGCCGTTCGCGGCGTTCCAGCGTGCCGACAGCTGGCCCGGGTTGACCGCCGGCGACAGGTTGTTCGACGTGATGGCGGGGCTGAACATACCGCTGTCCGGGTTTATCGAGCGTGCTACCGGGCAGGGGCATGACCTGCTGCCGCTGCTGTGGTGTTCCGCGGAACCGAGCAGCTACGTCACGCGCGATGCCTTCGAGCGGATCGCCGACATGTTTTGCGGCGGGCTGCGCGCGGCGCAATCGCTGGACGCGGTTTACCTCGACCTGCACGGCGCGATGGTCACCGAGCATCACGAGGACGGCGAGGGCGAGCTGCTGCGTCGGGTGCGCGAGATTGTCGGGCCCGAGCTACCGGTGGTGATCAGCCTCGACCTGCACGCCAACGTCACGGCGCAAATGGTCGCGTGCAGCGACGCGATGACGATATACCGCACCTACCCGCACCTCGACATGGCGGAAACCGGTGCGCGCGCTTACGATTTGTCGGCGCAGCTAATGTCTGGAAAAAGTCTGCACAAGTCGATGCGTAAGATCCCGTTCCTGTTTCCGCTGACCTCGCAGTGCACCGACTTCGACCCCTGTAAATCGATTTACCATGGATTGACCGGCTTGAGTTCGAATCCCGGTGTCAGCAACGTCGATTTCGCCAGTGGATTCCCGCCGGCCGATATCGAGGAATGCGGCGCCGCGGTGGTGGCTTATGGCGCGGACAGCGCCGCGGTCGACCTCGCGGTCGACCGGGTATACCGGCAAGTGCTCGACGAGGAAGCGAATTTTGACTTCGATCTGCTGACGCCCGACCAGGCGATTGCGCGCGCGATGCAAAATAACACCGCCAAACCGGTGGTGCTGGCCGATGCGCAGGATAATCCGGGCGCGGGCGCCACCTCCGACACCACCGGATTGCTGGAATCGCTGGTGCGTAACGGCGCGCGGCAGGCGCTGCTGGCGGTGCTGTACGATCCCGAGGTCGCGGACCGGGCCCACGCGGCGGGCATCGGTGCGGTAATCGAAGCAGCGCTCGGCGCCAGGATGGGCTTCGCCGGTGTCGAACCCTATCACGGCCGCTTCGAAGTAGAGGCGCTGGGCGACGGTCGTTTCGTCTTTACCGGTGCGATGAACCTGAATTCGCATGCCGAGCTCGGCAACATGGCGCTGCTGCGGGTCGTCGATGATAACTCCGAAGTCCGGGTCATCGTCGGCAGCACGCGCGCGCAATGCCTCGACCTCGCGATGATCCGCCATCTCGGCATCGAGCCGACCGCACAGAAAATCGTCGCGGTCAAAAGCACGGTGCATTTCCGTGCCGACTTCGATCCGATCGCGGCAGAGACGCTGGTGGTGCTCGCACCCGGGGCTAACTACTGCAGGCTGACCGACATGGCATACGAAAACCTGCGCGCCGGTATCCGCCTGGAACCGCTGGGCCCGGTGCATGCCGGCTAGACCAGGTCGAATTTAGCCAGGTGGGCCTCGAATCGATTGCGTTTTTCCCGGTCATACGAAAATACATGCACCAGTCCTTTCCCGGTCGTCTCGGCGTCGAGTGACCTGATTTCATCGGCGAGTATTCTTGCCGCGGCCTCGTCGCTGTTCTCCAGCATGGCATCGATCAGGTAAAACCGGCCTAGCGGTGAGTCGGGTTCAACCTGGATTCCCTGCTGGTAGAGTTCGATTGCGCGCTCGAGGTTGCCGCTGAATAGCTCGATCTGACCGCCAATGAAATAGGACCAGTTGGCTCTGATCGGGCAAAGAGGGAGCATGTTTTGATAATATTTTTTCGACTGCTCGAGGTCGTTGTTAAAAATGTATGCGAAAGCGGTCAAAGCCTGGATTTCTGCACTGCCGGGTTCGAGTTCAACCGCTCTGCGAAAAGCCTCGATCGCCTTGTCCGGTTCATGCTTCATCACATGAATGAAACCCAACTGACTCCAGGCTTCGGAGTAATCGGCATCGAGTTTAAACGCCTGCCTGCTGGCCTCCTCGGCTTGCATGATTAATTCATCCATCGACTTGCCCCAGCCGCTGTAGGCTTCCTGCAGAAAAGTCCAGCCCAGTGATATCCAGGCGTAGGCATAGTCGGGATCAAGTTCGACGGCCTCCTTGGCCATAGCGCGTGCGTCGAGAATGTTCTGCCGAATGTAGGTATCGGCCAGATCGATCGAGGTCAGGGTCAGTTCCCAGGCTTTTATATTGGACGTGCCTTTTGAACGATGCAGCGCCATGTCGCCGTCATCCAGCTGCACCTTCATCGCCAGCGTGATGTTTTTGGTTATTTCGTCCTGCAGCGCAAACAGATCGTCAAGGTCGCGATCGTAGCGTTCGCTCCAGCATATCTTCCCATCCCGCGAATCGATCAATTCGGCGCTGACACGAATGTGTTTGTCGCTCCTGCGCACGCTGCCCTCGAGGATATAGCGCACCCGCTGCTGCTCGGCTATTTCTGCTATCGATGCCGGCTGACTTTTATAGCGCAAGGTCGAGTGGCGCGCGACCACGCGCAAGTGGCTGAACTTGGACAAGGTCGCAATGATATCGATGGTAATACCGTCGCTGAAATGCTCCTGCTCCGGGTCGCCGCTGATGTTCTCGAACGGCAGCACCGCGATCGACGGCAGGCTTTCCGCGTCGTTCGATTTATCTGCCGCTGACAATGTCTCTTCGAGACCCGCCTGCACCAGGCAATCGATGACATCCTGGTTGATTTGAGGATCGGCAAACGGGTAATTTTCCCGTGTATATTGCAACCACTCATCGATAGTTTGCGGCATCGCTAGCATGCTTTTCCGGTTTTCCTGTAGAAACGACCGTAATGCCTTTCGCGCCAGGTCGATTCTGCCGAGTTTTACACTGGACGCGATCCCAAAGATCTGGATAAAACCCGGCGAGGTACGCATTTTCGTGATCGTCTCCAGGGTGGATTCGTATTGACCGGATATGAACCGCGAAACCGCCACTTCCCACTCGGCCCAGGGGTGGTAAGGGTCGAGCAGGCACGCGCGTTCGGCGAAGCGCAGCGCGTCCTCGGCCTTACCCTGGATCTCGAGGTTCAATGCCATGGTCGTCAGCGTAGTGGGGTCGTTAGGGTTGATCTCGAGCGCTTTGTCGAGGTGCTTCTCGGCTTTTTCGAATTCGCCGCAAAACACCAGGTACTGGGCGTAAAACACCTGCACTATGCCGGATTCCGGTGCCAGCGCCATCGCCTTGTGGATATGTTCTGCAGCCAGCTCGAAAGAAACCAGGTAATCCTGGGTCCAGCGTTCGAGGTAGTCCATTAGATGACAGACGTAAATCCACACCAGCGCCCTCACGTTATCCGGGTCTTTTGCGAGACACTGGTTCAGTTTCTCGATTGCGATCACCGTGTCCTGTCGATTGTAGCGTTGATTGTGATAGATGCCGCTGAGTAGCAGGTCGTAGGATTGCTGATCCGCGGCGCCCTTGGCGATTGCGATACGCTGCTGATCGGATTCGATCTGCCCGGTCACGGTGGCTGCGATAGCGCGGCTGAGCTCTTCTTCCAACGCAAACAGGTCGGTCAGATCCGCGTCGTAACGCTTGCCCCAGATCTGATTCCCCTCGGCGGCATCGATCAGTTGCACCGTGATACGGATGTGTTGATCAGACTTGCGGACGGCGCCCTCGACGATGTAATCGACGTTGAGTTCCCTGGAAATTTCCCCGAGGCTCTTGATTTGCTGCTTGAAGGCGAAGCTCGAGTTACGAGATTTGACATTGAGACCCGGGAACAGCGACAGGTGCAGAATTATGCTGTCGGTGATGCCGTCGCTGAAGTATTCCTGCTCCGGATCCCCGGACAGGTTGTCGAAGGGCAGTACCGCGATGCTGTGATCGCTTGATCCGGTTGAACATGCCGTTGGCTGTTTCTTCCCGGGCGAAGGATGGGAGCCTGGCCTGTTATCGCCGCCCGCTATTCGATCGCGCAATTCGAGCGTGGCGTTTTCCGGCTCGACATCTAGTTCGTCGCGCAATGTTCTTTGGCAACGTTTGAAGGTCTGCAACGCGTGGCTACGATCCCCGCTTTCGGCATAACTGCGCATCAGCAGGCGCCAGCCAGTTTCGCCCAGCGGATCCTGCTTGACCAGTCGTTCGGCCGATTTGATAGCATGGTCGAAGTCATGACTGACCAGCTGGGTCTCTGCCAGGTTTAACAGGATCTCGACTAGCTGGCGCTTGAATCGGCTGCGCTCGTTGTCCAGCCAATCCTGACACGACGCGTCTCGAATCGAGATGCCTTCGAGAAACTCTCCCTGGTAGAAATCGGCCGCGGTGGCCAGGGATTCGTAATCGCCCTCGGCGGCGAGGCGTTCGAACTCGAGGACATCGACTTCGATCAATCCCGGTTGCAGGCTGACCGTGGTGCGGTCGACCTGCAGTACGAGGTCGGCCGTATCTCCCAGCGATTTACGAATCGAGCTCAGGCACTGGCGCAGCGAGTTGCGCGCCTGCCCCTCGCTACGGTCGCTCCACAGCAGGTTGATCAGGCGTTCTCGTGGGTGGCGTAGCCCGGGTGCCAGCGCGAGGTAGGCCAGCAGAACCTCGGCCTTGCGCATCGACAGCGAAATTCGCTCTCCCGATGGCAGCAGACATTCGAACCGACCCAGCAAAATGAGCTGTAACTTCGACATTCAGCTTCCCCGGAAGCGAAATTTGAAAATTATTCTCTCTAAAATGCCATGAAAAACAGTTAGTTATGTAATTTAATGATTATTTAACGTTTATTTTGGGCGAATTAACGCGATTCGGCAAGGGAATTAACGGTGGCTCACGACAATGTCGGCGTCACCACAACAAATCCCCAACGAGGCACCCGAAATGAGAAGAGTCAGAAACCAGCGTCCCCAGTCAGCCAATCCCGGATTACTGTTTGCACGCGGCGTCGAGCAGTTGGTCAGCGACCATTTGCACCACCCGTCCCGCCGCGACGAGCAGGAGTTACAGACTATGCAGCGTGCAACGGTCGAGCAGGAACCTCGCGGACGGCTTTTCAACGTTTTACTGCGACAGTTTGTGTTCTAAAAGTGGTAGCATGTCCGCCTATCGAATTTGCACAATCCGGAGGCGGGCATGCGCGTACTTGAAGAATTCGACCACAAGAGTCATACGATATTACTCGACGGCGAATACCGTCGCAGCGAGGCAACCGAGAGCCGGAACGTCATCGACCCGGCAACCGAGATCGTCATCGCCGAGATTGCCGAAACCACCGCGGCCGAGATCGACGCCGCGGTCGACGCCGGGCACGCGGCGCAAAAGATATGGTGGCGCAAGAGCGCGCTCGAGCGTTCCGAGATCATGCACGAAATCGCCAACGACCTGCTCGCGATGAAAGCACAACTGGCCGAGGCGCTGACGCGCGAGATGGGCAAACCTTACAAGGAATCGGCAGACGAGGTGGACTGGTCGGCGTCGGCGATTCGCTACTACGCCGAAACCGGGCGCACCGACATCGGCCGCGTCATGGGACCCGCGGTCGAGGGTCACCTGAATTACACGCTGAAACTGCCGCTCGGTGTCGTGGTCTCGATCCAGCCCTTCAATTACCCGATGACGCTGCTCGCCTGGGAAGGCGCGGCAGCGCTGGCCTGCGGCAATGCGGTCATCGCCAAGCCCTCCGAGTACACCTCGCTGACGACGTTGCTGTTTGCCGAACCCTTCAACAGGCATTTACCACCCGGCCTGTTCCAGGTGGTTACCGGCGCCGGTGACGCCGGTCGCCGGCTGGTCGAGCACCCGCGCACCAACATGGTCGCGTTTACCGGCAGCGTGCCCACCGGCAAGGCGATAGCCGCGAAGTGCGGCGAAATGATGAAACCGACGCTGATCGAAACCTCGGGTAACGACCCGTTTATCATCATGCCATCGGCGCCGCTCGACGTGGTCGCGCGCGGCGCGGCGTTTTCGGCCTACATGAACTGCGGCCAGATCTGTGTGTCGGCCGAACGCTTCTTCGTGCACCAGGATATCCACGACGAATTCGTCGATAAATTGGCCGAGGAAGCCAGCAAAATCCGCATCGGCAACGGTCTCGGCAAGGTCGAGATGGGCCCGATGGTTGCCGAGAGGGAGCGAGAGCGTTACGAGGGCGTTCTGCAACGCGCGCAGCAGCAGGGCGCCAGGCTGAAACTCGGCGGCGGCCGGCCGGCGGGCCACGAAAAAGGCTGGTTCGTCGAACCGACGATCCTGACCGACTGCAGCCCGGACATGGATATACTCAACAACGAAAGCTTCGGCCCGGTGGCGCCGATCTGCAAGGTCGAGAGCTTCGATCAGGCGCTCGAATATGCCAATAATTCGAACTACGGTCTGGGCGCCTGCCTCTACACGATGGATATGCGCGAAAGCATCCGCGCCACCGAAGAGCTCGACGGCGGCATGGTCTGGATCAACGCGCCGCTGCTCGATAACGACGCCGGCCCGTTCGGCGGCACCAAGATGAGCGGCATGGGGCGGCAGCTGGGACCCGAGGGGCTCGAAACCTTCCGCAAGACCAAGTTCGTGTGGCTTGATCCGAATTGCGGAACCCAGGACTTCTGGTGGTTTCCGTACCAGGACGCCGAGTCTTACGAGGGCGGTGAATAATCTCGCGGCGAAATCCCGGTAGCGCAGCTTAAGGCTGCCGCGAATTCGACCAGAGGTTGCGTAGCAAGTCAGATGAGTGTTCTCAATAGCAATCCATAGGTTCGCAGTCGGCGCGTGCCTGCTGTGCCTGCTGGGGGTATTTATATCTCCGCCTGCGGCTGTCGCCGGGATGGAAATGTCGATCGGCGTGCTAGCGTTTCGCGGCGAGCAGGATGCGCTCGAGCGCTGGTCGCCGACCGCCGAGTACCTGACCGAGAACGTCGCCGACTACCGTTTCAGAGTCGTGCCGCTGACCCTCGAAGGCATGGTTACCGAGGTTTCACGGGATCGGCTCGATTTTATCCTGACCAATACCGGCAACTACGTCGTGCTCGAAAATGCGTTTGGCATATCGCGGCTCGCGACACTGAAGGTGCGCCATCTGGGCAAGGATTTCACGCAGTTCGGCGCGGTAATCTTTACCCGGCACGATCATCCCGAACTCAAGGAGATTAAAGACATCGCCGGTCATAGCATGCTGGCGGTCAGTCAAAACGCCTTCGGCGGCTTCCAGATGGCCTGGAGTGAAATGATCGACGCCGGCGTCGATCCGTTTAACGATTTGCGCGCGCTCGATTTCGGCGGATTCCCGCAGGACGACATCGTGCGCGCGGTGATTGCCGGCGACTACGACGTCGGCACCGTGCGTAGCGGGACCCTGGAGCGTATGGCCGCGGACAAGCTGATCGATATCGATAAAATCAGGGTGCTCGG
>JAOTTY010000071.1 GCA_029864185.1 Gammaproteobacteria bacterium | reverse complement strand
CGCCGGCGCGGACCTCTTTCAATTCCTCGCGCGAATTGGCGTGCATCTGCAACAAGCGTCCGATGCGTTCCTTCTTGTCGCGCACCGAATTGTATACCGCGTCCCCGGCCTTGAGTACTCCCGAGTAAACCCGGAAAAACGTCAGGTTGCCGACGAAAGGATCGGTCGCGATCTTGAACGCCAGCGCCGCAAACGGCGCATCGTCATCGGCCGGCCTTTCGCCCTCGAACTCTCCATCGCTGTTGACGCCCTTGATCGGCGGCACATCCAGCGGCGACGGCAGGTAACGCACCACTGCATCCAGCACCGCCTGTACGCCCTTGTTCTTGAACGCAGAGCCGCATAACGCCGGCACGATTTCGCCTTTCAGGGTCCTGATGCGCAGGCCCTGGTAAATCTCTTCCTCGCCGAGGCTTCCCTCTTCGAGGTATTTTTCCATCAATTCATCGTTGGCTTCGGCCGCGGCTTCCACCAACTTCTCGCGCCAGGTCTCACAATCCGCGAGCATCTCCTGCGGAATGTCCTGTTCCTGGTAGGTCGTTCCCATGTTCTCCTCGTCCCAGATGATCGCTTTCATCCTGACCAGGTCGACCACACCGCGAAACTTTTCCTCGGCGCCGATATTCAACTGCAGCGGCACCGGATTACCGCCGAGCCGTTTGCGAATCTGCTCTACCACGCGCAGAAAATCGGCGCCGGCGCGATCCATCTTGTTGACAAACACCATGCGCGGTACGTGGTAGCGGTTGGCCTGGCGCCAGACCGTCTCGGACTGGGGCTCCACGCCACCGACCGCATCGAACACCGCGCAGGTTCCGTCCAGCACTCGCAGCGAGCGCTCCACCTCGATGGTGAAATCGACGTGACCAGGCGTATCGATGATGTTGATACGATGCTGCTCGAACTGCTTGTCCATGCCGGACCAGAAACAGGTTGTCGCGGCCGACGTAATCGTAATCCCGCGCTCCTGCTCCTGTTCCATCCAGTCCATTACCGCAGCGCCGTCGTGCACCTCGCCAATCTTGTACGAGACACCGGTATAAAACAGTATCCGTTCCGTGGTGGTGGTTTTACCGGCGTCGATATGGGCGATTATGCCTATATTCCGATACCGGGTTATCGGTGTCGTGCGAGCCACCGTTTACAATCCTTATCGGTTCAGTCGTCTACTACCAGCGGAAGTGAGCAAAAGCCTTGTTCGCTTCGGCCATGCGGTGCGTATCTTCACGCTTCTTGACGGCTGTTCCCTTGTTTTCGGACGCATCTAGCAGCTCACCGGCCAGCTTCTGCGCCATGGTTTTTTCACCGCGCTTTTGCGCGGCGTCGATCAGCCAGCGCATCGCCAGCGTATTGCGCCGCGAGGCGCGCACTTCGACCGGTACCTGGTAGGTCGCACCACCGACGCGGCGTGACTTGACCTCCACCATCGGGCGCACGTTTTCGAGCGCCTTTTCCATCAGCTCGACGGAGGCCATGGTGCTTTTCTGGGCCACGTTGTCGAGCGCGAAATACATGATCCGCTCCGCGGTGGATTTTTTCCCGTTGCGCATGATCATGTTGATAAATTTTGCAATCTGCAGGTCACCGAACTTGGGATCCGGCAGAATGACACGTTTCGGTACTTCTCTACGTCTTGGCATTAATCGACTACCCTTGACTTATGACTTGGGGCGCTTGGCGCCATATTTTGAACGGCCCTGGCGCCGATCCGGGACGCCCTGGGTATCGAGGCTGCCGCGCACCACGTGGTAGCGCACGCCTGGTAAATCCTTGACGCGGCCGCCGCGCACCAGCACCACCGAGTGCTCCTGCAGGTTATGGCCTTCGCCGCCGATATATGAGGCCACCTCGTAACCAGTCGTCAGGCGCACGCGCGCGACCTTGCGGAGCGCCGAGTTCGGTTTTTTCGGGGTCGTGGTGTAAACGCGGGTACATACCCCACGTTTTTGCGGTGACGCTTCGAGTGCGGGTACGTTACTCTTGCTGCGCTTCGACTGGCGCGGTTTACGTACCAGCTGGTTAACTGTTGCCATTTATTCGTCTCTCCTGCGAGCTATCTTCGAATTGCCCCGATCTGCTCGGAGCTACCGCGCCAGCGCGGGTATAACCATTTCCAGCAGCAGGCAAGCTATTGAAAATGTTGGAAAAACATAAAAGGTCAGCTGCTTTTCCAGGGCTGGACAAACCCCAGCGAAGCGTGAGAGGGTCCAGCCATGTTTCGGTATCTCAACGAACAGCAGGCTATACAACCGTATAGCCTGCCATTATGGGAGGCGGAATTTTAGGGGCCAAACCGCCACCTGTCAACCGCTTATTCCGATACCGCGGTCTCCTCGGAGGTCGTTTCCGCCGAGGCCTCGGCGACCGTTTCGATCGCATCCATATCGGGCATCACCGGCATCGCGGGCTGGATGCGATTGCGGCGACGCTCCTCGTGGTAAGTCTGCCCGGTACCCGCCGGTATCAGGCGGCCCACGATGACATTCTCCTTGAGGCCGCGTAAATCGTCCTTGGCGCCCTTGACCGCTGCCTCGGTCAGCACACGCGTGGTTTCCTGGAACGAAGCCGCCGAGATAAACGACTCGGTCACCAGCGATGCCTTGGTGATACCGAGCAGATCCTGTTCATAGGTCGCCGGTTTCTTGTTCATCGCCACCACCTTGTCGTTGGTGTCGAGCACGCGCGCCTTGTCGACCTGGTCACCGCGCAGCAGCCGGGTGTCGCCGCCATCCACGATGGTGACCTTGCGCAGCATCTGGCGCACGATAACCTCGATGTGCTTGTCGTTGATCTGCACGCCCTGCAGCCGGTAGACGTCCTGGACCTCGTTAACCATGTAGTTGGTCAGGTCACGAACGCCCTTGATGCGCACGATATCGTGTGAATCGAGTTCACCGTCGACCAGGGTTTCACCCTTCTCGACAGACTCACCCTCGAACACGTTGATGTGGCGGAACTTCGGTATCAGGGTTTCGATCGATTCACCCTCGCTGTCGGTAATGACCAGGCGCTTCTTGCCCTTGGTTTCCTTACCGAAAGAAACGGTACCGGTCATTTCGGCCAGAATAGCCGGTTCCTTGGGTTTGCGCGCCTCGAACAGGTCCGCAACGCGCGGCAGACCACCGGTGATATCGCGGGTCTTGGTCGATTCCTGCGGAATTCTCGCAAGCACGTCGCCAACCTTGATCTTGGCGCCGTCTTCGACGTTGACGAAAGCACCGCCCGGCAGCATGTAATGTACCGGGATATTGGTACCCGCATAACAGAGCACCTTGCCCTTGCCGTCGACCAGTTCCACCGTCGGACGCAATTCCTTGCCCGTGTTGGAGCGAATCGAATCTTCCATGACTTCGATGGTGGTCAAACCGGTCATATCGTCGACGCGATGCTGTACCGTTACCGCCTCGACAAAGTCGCTGAACTTGACCTTGCCCGCAACCTCGGTGATGACCGGGTGCATATGCGGATCCCAGGTCGCCAGCGTCTGTCCGGCAGTCACCTCGGCGCCATCGACGACGGCGAATTCCGCGCCATAAGGAATCTTGTAACGCTCTTTCTCGCGGCCGGTGGCCTCGTCGACAACACCGACTTCACCGGAGCGCGAAACCGCGATCAGGCGCTTGCTCGAATTTTCCACCACCTTGATGTTGTGGAAACGAACGCTGCCGTTGTTCCTGACCTCGATGCTGTTGACCGAGGCCGAGCTGCTCGCGGCACCACCGATGTGGAAGGTCCGCATCGTCAGCTGGGTACCGGGCTCGCCGATGGACTGCGCCGCGATAACGCCGACGGCCTCGCCTTTGCAGACCTTGTGCCCGCGCGCCAGTTCGCGCCCGTAGCACTGCACGCAGATGCCGTGCCGCGTCTCGCAGGTTACCGCCGAACGCACCATCAATTCGTCAATGCCGAGCTGGTTGATGATTTCGACTTCGCGTTCTTCGAGCAGGGTCCCGCGAGCGATGATCACCTTGCCCTTCTCGTCCTTGAGATCTTCCTGGATCACGCGCCCGAGAACGCGCTCACCGAGATCGACGACGATGTCGCCACCCTCGATGACAGGGCGCAGCACGATCCCTTCCTCGGTACCGCAGTCGTCCATGTTGACGACCAGGTCCTGGGATACATCGACCAGCCGGCGCGTCAGGTAACCGGAGTTCGCAGTCTTGAGCGCGGTGTCGGCAAGACCCTTGCGCGCGCCGTGAGTCGAGATAAAGTACTGCAGAACGTCCAGTCCCTCGCGGAAGTTCGCGGTGATCGCGTTTTCGATGATCGAACCATCGGGCTTGGCCATCAGGCCCCGCATACCGGCGAGCTGGCGTATCTGCGCCGCACTACCGCGCGCGCCGGAATCTGCCATGACGAAAATCGAGTTGAACGAATCCTGCACCACCTCGTTACCCTCGGCGTCGATCACGGTTTCCTTGCCGATCTCGTTCATCATCGCGCGCGCCACCTTGTCGTTGGCGTGCGACCAGATGTCGACCACCTTGTTGTAACGTTCGCCCGCGGTAACCAGGCCGGTGGACCACTGCTTTTCGATGTCCTTGATTTCCGCCTCGGCAGCCTTGATCAGATCGACCTTCTCTTCCGGCACGATCATGTCGTTGACGCCGATCGAGATACCCGAGCGGGTGGCGTAATGATAACCGGTGTACATCAGCTGGTCGGCGAGAATAACCGTGTCCTTGAGACCCACTTCGCGGTAACAGGCGTCGATCAGCTTCGATACCGCCTTCTTGTCCAGCGTCTTGTTGATCAATGAAAACGGCAGGCCTTCGGGCAGCATTTCGCTGAGGATAGCGCGACCGACCGTGGTATCGACCAGGGTCCTGGTCTGCACGCGATCGCCGTTCTCATCCTTGTGGTATTCGAGCACGCGGCACTTGATACGCGCCTGCAGTTCGATCACCTTGCCGTGATAGGCGCGCAGTACTTCCTTGGCATCGGCAAAGATCATGCCTTCGCCCTGCACGTTGATCTTGTCGCGCGTCATGTAATACAGCCCGAGGATAATATCCTGGGTCGGTACGATAATCGGCTTGCCGTTTGCGGGCGACAGAATATTGTTCGAAGACATCATCAGCGCACGCACTTCGAGCTGCGCCTCGATCGACAGCGGTACGTGCACCGCCATCTGGTCGCCGTCGAAATCGGCGTTGAAAGCGGTACACACCAGCGGGTGCAGCTGAATCGCCTTGCCCTCGATCAGGATCGGTTCGAATGCCTGGATACCGAGCCGGTGCAGCGTCGGCGCGCGGTTGAGCATGATCGGATGTTCGCGAATAACCTCTTCGAGAATATCCCAGACCTCGGCCACCTCGCGCTCGACCAGTTTTTTCGCGGCCTTGATCGTGGTTGCGAGTCCGCGCATCTGCAACTTGCTGAAAATAAACGGCTTGAACAGTTCCAGCGCCATTTTCTTCGGCAATCCGCACTGGTGCAGCTTGAGCGTCGGGCCAACCACGATAACCGAGCGGCCCGAGTAGTCGACACGCTTGCCGAGCAGGTTCTGGCGGAAACGCCCCTGCTTGCCCTTGATCATGTCTGACAGGGATTTAAGCGGACGCTTGTTGGTGCCGGTAATCGCGCGGCCGCGGCGACCGTTATCGAGCAACGCGTCTACCGACTCCTGCAGCATGCGCTTCTCGTTGCGCACGATGATATCGGGCGCGTTCAGCTCGAGCAGGCGCTTGAGACGGTTGTTACGGTTGATGACGCGCCGGTACAGATCATTCAGATCGGAGGTCGCGAAACGGCCGCCGTCGAGCGGCACCAACGGACGCAGATCGGGCGGCAATACCGGCAGCACGGTCATGACCATCCATTCGGGACGATTGCCCGAATCGATGAAGGCCTCGACCAGCTTGAGGCGCTTGGACAGGCGCTTGAACTTGGTCTCCGACTTGGTGCTTTCGATTTCCTCGCGCAATTCCTGGGCTTCGTGGTTCAGATCCACGGCCTTCAGCAATTCGTAGACCGCCTCGGCACCCATCTTGGCGTTGAAATCGTCGCCGAACTCCTCTATCGCCTCGAGGTAAGCCTCGTCGGTCAGCAGCTGCCCTTTCTCCAGCGTGGTCATACCCGGATCGATGACGACGAAGCCCTCGAAGTAGAGCACGCGCTCGATATCGCGCAGCGTCATGTCGAGCAACAGCCCGATGCGTGACGGCAGCGATTTCAGAAACCAGATGTGCGCGATCGGGCAGGCCAGTTCGATATGGCCCATGCGCTCGCGTCGCACCTTGGTCTGGGTCACCTCGACGCCGCACTTTTCGCAGACCACGCCACGATGCTTGAGACGCTTGTACTTGCCGCACAGGCACTCGAAATCCTTGACCGGACCGAAAACCTTGGCGCAGAAAAGACCGTCGCGCTCCGGCTTGAAGGTGCGGTAGTTGATCGTCTCGGGCTTCTTGACTTCACCGTAAGACCAGGAACGAACCATGTCGGGCGAGGCCAGGCCCACCTTGATGTGGTCAAAATCTTCGTCCGCACCCTGTTTCTTTAAGAGATTCAGTAAGTCTTTCATAGTTATTCCTGCTCAAGTTCGATGTTCAGGCACAGGGAACGGATTTCCTTGAGCAGAACGTTAAACGATTCGGGCATTCCTGCCTCCATGCTGAAATCGCCGTCGACGATGTTTTTGTACATCTTGTTACGGCCATTGACATCGTCCGACTTGACCGTCAGCATTTCCTGCAGGGTGTAAGCCGCGCCGTATGATTCCAGCGCCCAGACTTCCATCTCGCCGAAACGCTGACCGCCGAACTGCGCCTTGCCGCCCAGCGGCTGCTGGGTAACGAGGCTGTAAGGACCGGTCGAACGCGCATGCATCTTGTCGTCGACGAGGTGGTTCAGTTTCAGCATGTACATGTAACCGACCGTGACCGGACGATCGAAGGGTTCACCGGTGCGGCCATCGATCAGCGTGGTCTGGCCCGTTTCTGGCAGCTCCGCCAGCGCCAGCATGTTCTTGATTTCCTCTTCCTCGGCGCCGTCGAAAACCGGGGTCGCCATCGGCACGCCGCCCCTGAGGTTTTCGCAGAGCTGCACGACGTCGCCATCGCTGAGTTCCTTGAGCCTCAGTTTCTCGGAGTTGTTGTTGTAGATTTTCCTGAGAAAAGTCTTCAACTCCTCGACCTTGCGCTGCTGGTCCAGCATTTCGCCGATCTTCAATCCGAGACCCGCCGCGGCCCAGCCCAGATGCGCCTCGAGAATCTGACCGACGTTCATGCGCGAGGGCACGCCCAGCGGGTTGAGCACCACGTCTACCGGGGTGCCGTCCTCGCGATATGGCATATCCTCTTCGGGTACGATCATCGATACCACGCCCTTGTTGCCATGGCGCCCCGCCATCTTGTCGCCGGGCTGCATGCGGCGCTTGACCGCAACGTAGACCTTGACCATCTTCAGGACGCCGGGCTTGAGATCGTCACCGGCGGTGACTTTCTTTTTCTTTTCCTCGAACAGGCGATCGAACTCGGCGCGCTGCGATTCGAGCTGCTCGTTCAGCGATTCCATCTGCTTGGCCAGCTTGTCGTCGATAACGCGTATCTTCGACCACTGGTCGCGTCCGATCGACGCCAGGTAATCGGCGGTGATCACGCCGTTTTTCTTCATCCCGCCGGGACCGCCGCTGGCTTTCTTGCCGGTGCAAAGCCGCGCCACGCGCTGGTAGATATTTTCCTCGATGATGCGGAACTGGTCGTCCAGGTCTTTCTTCAGCGCGTCGATTTCGATGCGCTCGTTATCGAGCGCGCGCGCATCTTTCTCGACGCCATCGCGGGTGAAAACGCGAACGTCGACAACGGTGCCGGTAACGCCCGACTTCATGCGCAGCGAGGTGTCCTTAACGTCGGAAGCCTTTTCTCCGAAAATCGCGCGCAGCAGTTTTTCCTCGGGGGTCAGCTGGGTTTCGCCTTTCGGGGTAACCTTGCCGACCAGGATATCACCCGGCTTGACCTCGGCGCCGACGTATACCACGCCGGATTCGTCCAGCTTGGACAGCAGGCCTTCGCTGACGTTCGGGATATCGGCGGTAATCTCCTCCGCGCCCAGCTTGGTATCGCGTGCGAGACAGCTCAGCTCTTCGATGTGCACGGTGGTAAAGCGATCTTCCTTGACCACGCGCTCGGACAGCAGGATCGAATCCTCGAAGTTGTAACCGTTCCAGGGCATGAACGCGACCTGCATGTTCTGTCCCAGCGCCAGCTCACCCATATCCGTGGAAGCGCCGTCGGCCAGCACGTCGCCGGCCTCGATTTCGTCTCCCGGCCGCACCAGCGGTTTCTGGTTGATACAGGTGTTCTGGTTGGAACGGGTGTACTTGGTGAAATTATAGATATCGACACCGGGCTCGCCTTCGCTGGTCTCCGAGTCGTGAACCCGGACCACCGCGCGGCTGGCGTCGACCGAATCGACCACGCCACCGCGCAGCGCCTTGACCGTGGTGCCGGAATCGACCGCCACCGCGCGTTCCATACCGGTGCCGACCAGCGGCTTCTCGGCTCGCAGGCAGGGCACGGCCTGGCGCTGCATGTTCGAGCCCATCAACGCGCGGTTGGCGTCGTCGTGCTCGAGGAACGGAATCAGCGACGCGGCGACCGAAACGATCTGCTTCGGCGACACGTCCATGTAGTCGATCTTGTCGGCTGTCGACAGGATGGACTCGTTCTGGTGACGACAGGGGATCAGGTCGTCGACCATCGCGCCCTTCTTGTCCAGCGTGACGTTGGCCTGAGCGATCTGGTACTGGCTTTCCTCGATCGCCGACAGGTATTCGACCTGGTTGGTGACCTTGCCGTTGACCACCTTGCGATAAGGGGTCTCGAGAAAACCGTAATGATTGGTGCGCGCGTAAACCGACAGCGAGTTGATCAATCCGATATTCGGACCTTCAGGGGTTTCGATCGGGCATACGCGACCGTAATGCGTCGGGTGCACGTCGCGCACCTCGAAGCCCGCGCGTTCACGCGTCAGGCCGCCCGGCCCCAGCGCCGAGACGCGGCGCTTGTGGGTGACTTCCGACAGCGGGTTGTTCTGGTCCATGAACTGGGACAACTGGCTCGAGCCGAAGAATTCCTTGACCGCGGCGGCAACCGGCTTGGCGTTGATAATGTCCTGCGGCATCAGGCCTTCCGATTCGACCAGACCGAGACGGTCGCGTACCGCGCGCTCGACGCGCACGATGCCGGTACGAAATGCGTTTTCCGCCATCTCGCCGACGCTGCGGATGCGGCGGTTACCCAGGTGGTCGATGTCGTCCACGTGTCCGTTGCCGTTGCGAATGTCGATCAGCACCTTCATGACGTCGACGATGTCTTCCGTCGACAGGATGCCTTCGCCGTCGATACTTTCGCGGCCGAGGCGGCGATTGAATTTCATGCGCCCAACCTCGGACAGGTCGTAGCGTTCTTCGTTGAAGAACAGGTTCTGAAACAGGTTCTCCGCCGATTCGCGCGTCGGCGGTTCGCCCGGGCGCATCATGCGATAAATCTCGACTTTTGCCTCGAGATCGTTGGTGGTCGGGTCCAGCGCCAGCGAATTCGAGATATAGGGTCCGCGGTCGACGTCATTGGTGAAGATCGTGCGGATCTCCTTGATGCCCTTGTCGCGAATCATCGCCAGCATTTCCTCGGTGACTTCGTCGTTGGCATTGGCGAAGATTTCGCCGGTTTCCGCGTCGACCAGATTTTCGGACAGGACCTTGCCGTAGAGGTACTCGTCGGGCACGGCCAACTGCTTGATTTTCGAAGCTTTCAGCTGTTTGATATGCAGCGCGGTGATGCGCCGACCCTGCTGCACCAGCACCTTGTTCTTGACCTTGATATCGAAAGTCGCGGTTTCGCCTTTCAGCCAGTCGGCTTCGAGCATCATGTTGATACCGGTTTTGACCAGCTTGAACACGTTGTGGTCGAAAAACATATCGAGCATCTGCACGTTATCGAAGCCGAGTGCGCGCAGCAGGATACTGGCGGGCAGCTTGCGGCGACGGTCGATACGCACGAATAGCGAATCCTTGGGGTCGAATTCGAAGTCCAGCCACGAACCGCGATAAGGAATAACGCGCGCCGAAAACAGCAGCTTGCCCGATGAATGGGATTTGCCGCGGTCGTGGTCGAAAAACACGCCCGGCGAACGGTGCAGCTGCGAGACGATGACACGCTCGGTGCCGTTGATGACGAAGGTGCCGTTCTCGGTCATCAGGGGCATTTCGCCCATGTAGACTTCCTGCTCCTTGATATCCTTGACCGAGCGGTTCTTGGCCGAGGCTTCCTTGTCATAGATGACCAGTCGCACCAGCACGCGCAGCGGCGCGGCATAGGTCAGGCCGCGAATCTGGCATTCCTTGACGTCGAACACGGGATCGCTGATGCGATAGCTGACGTACTCTAGCTCGACGTTGCCGCTGAAACTGACGATCGGAAAAATGGACTCGAAGGCACGCTGCAAACCGGTGCCTTCCTGCTCCCCGCCCGGGTTTAGAAAACGCTTGTATGAGTCGGTCTGAATTGCAAGCAGGTAGGGTTCGTCGATAACAGCCGGTCGCTTGCCAAAATCCCTGCGAATACGTTTTTTCTCAGTAAAAGAGTATGCCATCTATAGTCACCACTAATAACGTTTTCATGTTGCCTGCCCGTAAGCCTGTGCCCCCGGGAAGCGCGCGCGGGCCGATGACTTTCCAGTCATCAGCCCTTGCACAAAGTTAACGGGTACGAATACCCAAGAACCGCGAGCTACTTGAGCTCTACGGTTCCGCCAGCTTCTTCAATCTGCTTTTTCATTTCCTCGGCTTCGGCCTTGGAGGCGGCTTCCTTGACGGTGGTAGGTGCACCTTCCACCATGTCCTTGGCTTCCTTCAGTCCGAGGCCGGTAATTCCGCGAACCGCCTTGATGACGCCGACTTTCTTGTCACCAAAACCGGTCAGAACCACGTCGAATTCATCCTTTTCGGCGACGGCTTCGCCACCCGCGTCACCAGCCGCTGCGGCGGCCGGCGCTGCAGCAACTGCCGCGGCAGCGGAAACGCCAAATTTCTCTTCCATCGCGGCGATTAAATCGACGACTTCCATGACCGTCATGTTCGATAAAGTTTCCAGAATGTCTTCTTTTGAAACTGCCATTAGGTTTTCTCCTGATACAGAAAATTAAGTTATTGCTTCTGGTCGCGAATCGCGGCTACGGTTCGAGTCAACTTGCCGGGCACCTCGTTCATGGTGCGCGCCAGTTTCTCTACCGGTGCCTTCATCACGGCCATCAGCAAGCTGATAGCTTGATCGTAGGTTGGCAACGAGGCCAGCCGCTTGATTTCCGATGGCTCGAGCAGCTGTCCGCCGAAGGCGATCAGCCTGACAACGAGCTTGTCGTTGCTCTTCGAATAATCCTGCAGCACCCTGGCGGCTCCGCCGGGTTCTTCCATCGAAAATGCGTAAACCATCTGCCCCCGCAACGCGTCATTCATGCAATCGTAGTCGGTGCCCTCAAATGCACGCTTGGCCAGGGTGTTCTTGACCACGCGCATCTGCACGTTCGACTCACGAGCCTTGACCCGCAACGCGGTCATCTCGCCAACAGTCAAGCCCTGGTACTCAGCTGCAATGACGGAATGCGCCTGCGCCGCAACCTCGGCTACCTCGCTGACGACACTCTGTTTTTGCTCTAGAGTTAAAGGCATATGACTTCTCCTGATTAAGTTAAACACCGGGCCTGCGCCCGGACCTTAAGTCCCTTTCGCGGCATATCGCCGAACTCCTTACGACTTCTCAACCAGGATTTCCTGTCTCAGAAGATCGTCTACGCAGGAAATTAAGATAAGCGTATGCCTATCACCCACGGTCTTTGACGAGTGACCTGCCAGTAGCAGATCGTCTCAAAGATTCCTAAAATGTCATTTCCGCCAGCGGCGGAAAGGACCTCTCAAATCGTCATCCCCGCGCAAGCGGGGTTCTCGTATTGCGGCGGAGTTGAAGACTCTAGACTCCGTCCGACCTCTGTTCGTTCCGTCGATTCCGCCAGCGGCGGAAATAACTCCTCCCGGGATGATGCCGGCTTAGGCCGGCGTCACTTGATCGATAAGGACGCCTGATCGACCGCGAAACCAGCTCCCATCGTGGTCGAGATCGAAATTTTCTTGAGATACACACCCTTCGACGAACTCGGCTTGGCCTTTTTCAGATCGGTCAGCAGGAATTCGAGGTTCTCACGCAGCTGCGCAACCTCGAAGCTGGCCTTGCCGATGGTGCAGTGCACGATGCCGCCCTTGTCGGTGCGATAACGCACCTGTCCGGCCTTGGCGTTCTGTACCGCGGTTGCAACGTCGGCCGCAACCGTGCCGACCTTTGGATTCGGCATCAGGCCACGGGGACCGAGCACCTGGCCCAGCTGCCCGACCACGCCCATGGCGTCGGGGCTTGCGATGACAACATCGTAATTCAGGTCGCCGCCCTTGATCGAATCCGCCAGGTCCTGCATACCGACCACATCGGCGCCTGCAGTTCTGGCCTTTTCGGCATTCTCGCCCTGAGCAAAAACCGCGATACGCACTTGCTTCCCGGTTCCGTTGGGCAGCACGCTGGAGCCACGCACGTTCTGGTCTGATTTGCGCGGATCGACACCGAGGTTGATTGCCGCATCGACGGATTCGTCGAATTTGGCTGTGCTGCATTCTTTCAGCAGGCTCAGACCTTCGTCGATCGGGTAGAGATGCGTCCTGTCGAACTTGCTGCGTATCTCCGCCATGCGCTTAGACAACCTGGCCATGTCACACGCCCTCCACGTCGAGGCCCATACTGCGGGCACTGCCGGCGATGATGCGTACCGCCGCATCCATATCGTTGGCGTTCAGGTCTTTCATCTTGGTCGTTGCGATTTCTTCGAGCTGGGCCCGCGTGACCTTGCCGATCTTGTCGGAATTCGGTGTGCCGCTGCCCTTGGCGACGCCCGCCGCCTTGCGCAACAGCACGGCTGCCGGGGGCGTCTTGATCTCGAAGGTGAAGCTCTTGTCCGTGAATACCGCGATAACCACCGGCAACGGCATACCGTTCTCGACATCCTGGGTCTGCGCGTTGAACGCCTTGCAGAATTCCATGATGTTGAGACCATGCTGGCCGAGCGCGGGGCCGACCGGCGGACTCGGATTGGCGGCTCCGGCGGGAACCTGCAACTTGATGTACTTCTCTATCTTCTTAGCCATTTAAGCCTTCTCCCGGGTGCAAGCGGATGATTCTCGGATCAACCTCCCCATCGCGGGCCCCGTCAAACTGTCGCTGATCGCAACTCATCACCGCGCAAGCGGGGATGAGTTCCTGTACCGCAACCGGAGCCGGGCCCCAATTTTAAAATTCCGAAAATTCGGAAACCTTCTATCAGCCCTTCTCGACCTGGCCGAAGGTTAGTTCGACCGGTGTGGAACGACCAAAAATCTGCACCGAAACGAGCATCTTGCTCTTTTCGTAATTGACTTCTTCGACCACGCCGTTGAAGTCGTTGAATGGGCCATCGTTGACTCGCACCACTTCCCCTACCTCGAACAGGACCTTCGGGCGCGGGCGATCGACCCCCTCTTCGACGCGATTCAGGATCGCATCGGCTTCGGCCTCGGTAATCGGCGCGGGTCTGTCGCTGGTGCCGCCGATGAAACCAAGCACCTTGGGTACCTCCTTCACCATATGCCAGGTATCGTTATTCATTTCCATCTGCACCAGCACGTAGCCGGGAAAGAACTTGCGCTCGCTCTTGCGCCGGTTACCCTCGCGCATTTCGACCACTTCTTCGGTCGGCACCATGATTGCGCCAAACTTGTCCTTGTGCGCCGACGCCGCGATTCGGCTCTCGAGCACCTTCTTGACGTATGACTCGAATCCGGAATAAGCGTGCACCACGTACCAGCGCTGGCTGGAAACGGGCTTCTTTTCGTCCGCAGGCGCTGCTTCGGCGACGTCGCCGCTAGACGCATCGGCCGCGATCACAGGTTCCACTGCCGATTCCTCGTCAGCAGCGGGCGCCTGCGCGTCAGCTTTCTCTGCAGCAGATTCCTCTGCCGCGGAAGCCTGCGCGTCAGCTTCCTCTGCAGCAGATTCCTCTGCCGCGGACGCTTCCAGCGGACTTGCTTCGACCTTCTCTTCTTCGTCAACCATTTTAATTTAAGCCAGTAACTTGCTAACGCCCCATCCCAGAAACATATCGAATAGCCACAACATTATTGCGACCAGCACGACCATGAAAAGCACCGCGATCGTGGTTTGCAACGTCTCCTGGCGCGTCGGCCATACGACCTTGCGCACCTCTACCCGCGCATCCTTGACGAACTCGAGGCTGCGCCGACCCGGCTCGGAGGTTGCCGCGATCAGAAACGCCACGACCGCGACCGCCAGCATGCCCAGCACGCGCAGCAGTTGCGACTCGTCTTCGAAGTAATAAAAGCCCACCACGCCGGCGATTAAAACCAGCACGGCCGTCATTAACTTGAATGTGTCGAATGCCGACGATGATGTTTCGGTCTTGGTGACCACTAAATACCTCGAAATCCACAATAATGGCAGGACAGGAGGGAATCGAACCCCCAACCTGCGGTTTTGGAGACCGCTGCTCTGCCAATTGAGCTACTGTCCTAATCTGGTGGCAGCCGCCTCCTGCGCTCCGCCATCGAACAAAGGGCGGGGATGGTAGCCCATCTCCCGCCCTTATGCAATGCCAATTTAAGACTTACTCAAGAATCTTGGATACGACGCCGGCACCCACGGTGCGTCCGCCTTCGCGGATCGCAAAACGCAAGCCATCTTCCATCGCAATCGGGGCGATCAGCTGCACTTCCATCTTCACATTATCTCCCGGCATCACCATCTCGACACCCGACGGCAGTTCGCAGGCACCCGTCACGTCCGTCGTGCGAAAGTAAAACTGCGGCCGGTATCCGTTGAAAAACGGCGTATGACGACCACCCTCTTCCTTCGACAGGATGTAAACCTCGCACTCGAACTTGGTGTGCGGCGTAATCGATCCCGGCTTCGCCAGCACCTGACCGCGCTCTACTTCCTCGCGCTTGGTGCCGCGCAGCAGTACGCCCACGTTATCGCCCGCCTCGCCCTGGTCCAGCAGCTTGCGGAACATCTCCACACCGGTACATACCGTCTTTTGCGTCGGCTTGATACCCACAATCTCGATTTCCTCGCCCACCTTGATCACGCCGCGCTCGATACGCCCCGTCACCACGGTACCCCGGCCTGAAATCGAAAACACGTCTTCCACCGGCATCAGGTAATCACCGTCCGTCGCGCGCTCCGGCTCCGGTACGTATGAGTCCAGCGCCTCCACCAGCTTCTCGATCGACTGCGTGCCAATCTCGCTGTCATCCCCTTCCAGCGCCTTCAGCGCAGAACCAATGATCACCGGCGTGTCATCGCCCGGAAAATCGTAGGCGTCCAGCAGCTCGCGAATTTCCATCTCCACCAGCTCCAGCAGCTCCTCGTCGTCGACCATGTCCGCCTTGTTCATGTACACCACGATGTAGGGCACGCCAACCTGGCGCGACAGCAGAATGTGCTCGCGCGTCTGCGGCATCGGGCCGTCCGCCGCCGATACCACCAGGATCGCCCCGTCCATCTGCGCCGCACCCGTGATCATGTTCTTCACGTAATCCGCGTGACCCGGGCAGTCGACGTGCGCGTAGTGACGGTTCGGCGACTCGTATTCCACGTGCGAGGTCGCAATCGTGATGCCGCGCGCCTTCTCTTCCGGCGCGTTGTCGATCTCGTCAAACGCCTTCACGGTGCCGCCCATCTTCGCCGCCATCACCTTCGTCAGCGCCGCCGTCAGCGTCGTCTTACCGTGATCGACGTGACCGATCGTGCCCACGTTTACATGGGGCTTGGTTCTCTGAAATTTCTCTTTTGACACGACTCTTATCCTCTATCAAAAAATAAAACCTGTAATTCCGGGGACAGTTTACTTAATTCGCCGCAGGCGAATTAAGTAAACTGTCCCCATACTAATCACCGCCCTTCACGATCGAATCGGCAACGTTTTTCGGCGCTTCCTCGTACTTCTCGAACTCCATCGAGTAGGTCGCGCGTCCCTGGGTCGCGGATCGCAGATCGGTCGAATAGCCGAACATTTCAGCCAGCGGCACCGAGGCGCGAATAATCTTGCCTGCTACCGAATCTTCCATTCCCGCCACCAGGCCCCGGCGCCGGTTCAGATCTCCCATGACGTCCCCCATGTATTCTTCGGGGGTTACGACTTCCACTTTCATCAGCGGTTCCAGCAGCACCGGTTTGGCGGCCTGGGCACCTTCGCGCATCGCCAGCGAACCCGCCAGCTTGAACGCCATTTCGTTCGAGTCGACGTCGTGGTAAGACCCGTCGAACAGGGTCACCTTGATATCGACCAGCGGAAAACCGGCAAGCACGCCGTTTTCCATCTGCTCCTGCACGCCCTTGTCGACCGCGGAAACGTACTCGCGCGGTACCACACCGCCGACCACGGCATTTTCGAATATATAGCCCGAACCGCTCTCGAGCGGCTCCAGCTTCAACCAGACATGGCCATACATGCCGCGCCCGCCGGTTTGGCGCACGAACTTGCCTTCCTGCTCGACCGTCTTGCGTATCGTCTCCCTGAACGCGACCTGCGGCTTGCCGATATTGGCCGCGACGCCGAACTCCCGTTTCATTCGCTCGACGATGATATCGAGATGCAATTCACCCATCCCGGATATTATGGTCTGTCCCGATTCTTCATCGGTGCGCACCCTGAACGACG
>JAOTTY010000322.1 GCA_029864185.1 Gammaproteobacteria bacterium | reverse complement strand
TCAAAGACCTGACCCCAATATCCGTGACCCCAATATCCGATATCACAACAAATACCCCGAACTGGCGCGCTCGGAGCGCAATTTGTTAACTAGTTGACAGTGAAAGGTAGAAATTATGTGACTTGGATTGCAAATAAGACTTTTATTGCAAATAAATGGTAGCGCTACGACTATCTTCATAAGCGCGAACAATTATTTTGGAGTAGATTTATGACAAGAAGAAAACTAGGCCTCGTAAGCCCCGCAATGATTCTGGCGTTTGTTTCGTTTTTTGGCTTGTCACAGGCCTCTTTGGCGGCTACCTGTCCCAAGCAAATCGAAGAGCTCAGGACTGCCCTGGACGGCGGTTGTGTTTCCAGAAAGGCGTGTGACGGACTGAAACACAAGCTCGACAACGCGGAACACAAACTCGAACAGGGTAAAGACAGACATGCTGAGCGCAGGCTTGCAGATTTCGTCTCAGTCGTCGAGATCGTGGCGCCGGATTCCCACGAAGCAGTGTTGGCAATCTATCATAGCGAATCGATTTGCGTCGCCAGCGGCAGTACCAACGACGGCGGTAGCTCGAATGACGACACCAGCTCCGAAGGCGTACCTACCACGGATCCCTTCGAGGGGCAGATGTTCTAGGCCCGATCGGTCTTCTCGCCGACTAAGCCGGACCTTTCATCACCGGTCCAGGAACCCTGCCTTGCGCAGGGTTCTTTTTTTGTACCCGACGATCCGTTGCCCGAAAATCTCCCGACGATAAGCCTGCAAAACGCACGATCCGTGCTGGTTCTGAAGCGACAGATCGTCGCAGCATGGGGGTATCGCCGGACAGTCGTCTCCCGCCAGCTTCCAGAAACTCCTTTGACCAGCGGTAATATACGTTGCTGTTGAGACCCTCACGGCGGCACAGCTCAGTGATGCTGTTCTCGCCACGAAGGCCCTCGAGTACACTACGGATTTTCTCTTCGGCGGAATACCGGCGCCTCGTCTCTCGACGGATATCCCGGACGGTCTTCTCTGCGCTTCGTATCTTGCGCATCATCGTTTCCTCTTCAGGTTAACGATTAGCCAAAACCGTCTCTTAGTTAATCAGGCTATTTGGTCCAGCCTGGTCTAACGGAATACCCGCTGAACTTCCTGCGGCGTGAAGGGGCGGTGGGGATTGCCAGCGACAGATAGAGTTTGTGTTCCAATGCGACGAACATAGAGTATATTGTCTTCTCCATAAAATGCCTCTTATCCTTCGCAGCCCAATGGTTTATTCAATTCTGCCAGTGCAATTGATCTATCTGGATCATCATCTGCCGCGTCTTGCTTAAGCATGAGCACTCCCAACACATGAACCAATCTTTCGGGAAGTGTATTTGCCTTTGGCCGGGGCTCCTGTAGGAGCTCATTCAATCTATCTACAGTCCAAGCCCAGTGCGTTGATCCATCGTGCGCAAAATCAGGATCACATTCTTCGAAAAACTGAGTAATGTAACTACTCTGGCTATACGGAAAACGATTGTTGTCACCAATCATACATTCTGCTGATGCCCGTATATTGCTCGATCTGAATTTCATGAATCTAGTTTATTGCGCCAGTCCATACTTGAAACACAACGCCTCGCATCAGCGGCCGTTTCACTCGCGTAGCGAGTGAAACGGTCCGACTGCTGGGGCTTGTTATGCGACTTTTGTCCACGATTTTACCTTGGTTTGTAACCTTCGAATTCCCAATACATAAGTTTCGATAATTTTTCGGATATCTGGGACCAATTTTCTCCTTGGGATTGATCAAGCATATTTTCAACTGCCTTTAATACCGAACTAAATTCATATTCTTTTACAACTACTGCATGCTTATCAGGGTCTTTATCCTGTAAATTGTTGGGGGTAACAATATGAACTTGAAAGTTATCACCGCCTTTTGTATCTGGGCCGATTGTAAAATTCATCCAGAAGTCGACATCATATGGGTCATCAGGGACCCAGTTTTCTATCGGGTCTAGATCGGCGCAATCGTAACCAAGAATACTAGCTCTCATTATTTCTCTAGAGTCGTATAACAGCCCATCTAAAAGGCCTTCGACTTTCTAATATATATTTGCAGGCGAGCACTTATAACGGAAAATTTCATATTAGACTGGAAATGGTTGCTTTAATGTTCGGATTATAGCCTGGTCGTAGTTGTCAGCGTTTGTTTATGACCGCCTGCGCCTGTCGGCTTTCGAATCCATGCGCCTGCATAGGCAAATTCCTTATTGAATCGAAGCTGCGATTGGCAAAGAGTCGCGGCGCTCGGCAGGGCGTGAATTAACCCGTAGCGAAATCTTTTGGATCGCCGCCGAAATTCCTTGCCGGTAATAGGTTTTCTGCTATAAAGCATCCGCTTCGCATTTCGCGGACGGGGCTATTGAATGAATGTACGTTATCCGATGTGGTTGCAGACCGCGCAGCAGCAACCGGGCGCGAGTGTGTTCGCGACCCTGTACGCCGTCGAATCGCATGCGCGCGCGCTGCTGGCCACGGTGATCACGGTGCAGGCGCTGCATTTGCTCGGCAACGCGCGCGACGTCAGCCTGCTGTTTTCGGCGGTCGGCCTGACCGGGCTGGTGGCCAGTTTTTCGATCCCGGTCCTGATCCGCCGCCTCAGCAGGCGGCGGGTGTATACGCTCGGAATCCTGCTGGTGTTATGCGCATCGCTGGCGCTGGCCACGGTCAGTATCCCCGGGCAGGTCATCGGCATGTTGTTTCGGGTTTACGGCACCGCCTGCCTCAACATCGCGTTGAGTCTTTATATCCTGCAGTACATACGCCGCTCCGAGTTGACCCTGTCCGAGCCGCGCCGCATGCAGTACGGCGCGATCGCATGGGTGATCGGGCCGGCCCTGGGCGTCTACCTGTACCAGCACTTCTCGACGCTCGCGCCCTTTGCGCTGAGCGTCTGTATGTCGCTGATCCTGATGGCGATTTTCTGGACGTTGCGCCTCGGCGATCGGCCCGGAATCGTCGCGCCGACGGAGCGTTCCCGGCGCGGCACGGCGCGCAGCATCGGCCGTTTTTTCTCGCAGCCGCGGTTGCGGCTGGCCTGGTCCATCGTGTTCGCGCGTTCGTGGTGGTGGGTATTCTTTTTCATCTACATGCCGGTGTACGCGGTGCAGCAGGGGCTCGGCGAAGTGGTCGGGGCCATGGTGGTTTCGGCCGGTAACGGGCTGCTGTTCCTGGCGCCGATCGCGGGCGGCTACGCGCGCCGCTACGGCGTGCGCCGGGTGTTGCGCGTGGGTTTTTTCCTGTGCGGGTTGTTCACCTTCGCCGCCGGTGTTTTCTTCGAGTCCCCGGTCGCGGTCATAACGCTGCTGCTGCTCGCGACGATCGGCACCGTCACCATGGATGCGGTCGGTAACGTGCCGTTCCTGGCCGCGGTCAAGGCGCGCGAGCGCGAGGAGATGACGACCGTGTTCCGCACCTACCTCGATGCTTCCGAACTGATCCCCCCGGCGTTATTCGCGCTGGTGCTGTCGTTCTTTGATTTGCGCACCGTGTTCCTGATCCAGGGATGCGTCATGTTCGCTTTCATCATGCTGCTCGCCTTTCTGCCTGGGCGCCTCGGCATGACGAAAATCCGCATCGGACCCGAGGGATCCATCCCGGGTGCAGCGCCCCGGCCGGCCATCGCCGTCGAGCCTGACGTCGAGTCGTTGTAGCTGGTGTCGACCCGGGGAGGGACCGAACGCCGGCGCGGGTTTCAGTTAATCCCGAATGCCATGATCGGCATGCCGGGAAAAACCACCGACGAGTCCGAGTGGCCGAGTACGATGCCGTCGGCGAGCGCGTCGACGGTTTCCTGGTGCTTGCCGAAGGCGTTGAAGATCCGGGCAATCGGCGTGCCGCGTGCTATCACGTCGCCGGGGCGGGCGAGGAAGCGGATGATCCCGCTCTTCGAGCTATAGGGCCGGTCGGAGTACCTGAGCAGCCGGTTGGCGAAGGGTTTCGCCACCGGGTAGCGAAACGGTTCTCGCTGGGGCTCCGCCATTTCGAGCAGGGCCAGCAGGTTCCACACCACGTCGACCCCGAATTGTACGTTTACCTCGTTGATGACATACGGCTCGCCCAGTTCCAGCGTGAGCGCCGGCGTATTCCGCAGCAGCAGGTTATGGGTGAGCGAGTTGTGCAAGTCCTCCGACTCGAGGATGCAGACCAGGC
>JAOTTY010000321.1 GCA_029864185.1 Gammaproteobacteria bacterium | reverse complement strand
GCGGCCGCTGGCGTCAGGCTTGCGAAACGCTGCGTGGCAATTTTCATTTCGTTGAAAAAAGTCAAACCCAGCAAAACCGCAAACGCGATTACCAGAAACGGGTGATTCACCGCAAATTCAGAGATTTGAGCCAGCATAGAACGGGAAAAAAGAAATCGTTAAGAGTGTCAGCCGGTAGAACAGAACACTTCCTGCATCATTCCGATCAATCGCAGTGTGCGTTCGTCTCCGACGCGATAATAAACCTTGTTCGCATCCTTGCGGGACGACAGTATACCTTTATCGCGCAAAATCGCGAGATGTTGTGAGATATTACTTTGCGAAGTGCCGACGTTATCGACAATACTCTGCACGCAGACTTCGCGGCTACCAAGGGTACAAAGGATTTTGAGACGCAGCGGATGCGACATGGCCTTGAGCGAACGCGAGGCGATTTCGATATCGGCAGCACGGGCGAGCAATTGCTCACCGTCTACGGCGGCTATATTTTCAGTTTTCATTTGATTAAGTGTATTACCAAACGTTAATATTAGCGAATGATTATGATTAAAACCTGCCCCAATGTCCATATCGCTGCCGCGTAAGCTGTTCCTGTCGGCGTTGCTTGCAGGGCTGGTTATCGCGCCGCTATCCATGGCCGATGACAAAAGCGCAAAGGAAAAGCAGCTCAGCGAATTACTGCGCAAGATCGACAAGCTGAAACAGGCCATCGACGTCAAGGAAGACAGCAAGTCCCGGTACATCAAACAATTGAAGGCCATCGAGCGCAAGATCGGCGCGGTCAGCGAAAAGATACGCGCGATCGGCGCGCAGATAAGCGACCGCAAAACCGAGCTTGCGACGCTGCGTGCAACCCGTCTGAAACATCAGCGACAGCTCAGCCGGGAGAACGACTATCTGGCCGAACAGGTTTACGCGGCATTCACGCTCGGTCGACAGGAAAAGGTTAAACTGCTTTTTTCGCAACAGGATCCGCACAAACTGCAGCGCAACCTTGTTTACTATCGGTATTTTTCCGATGCCCGTGTCGAATTAATCAACGGCGTGCAGCGCAATATCGATAAAATCATCGAAACCGAGCAACTGATCCGGCAGGCGCAGCAGGATCTCGAGCAAAACCAGCAGGCGCTACAGGCACAAAAGCGGCTGCTCGGCGAGGATCTCGGCAAACGCAAGGCGATCGTTGCCTCGCTGGACCAGCAACTGAAGCAGCAGGGCGGCAGCCTTTCCAGGCTTCAGGATGAAGCCGAACAACTGCAAAACCTGATCGACTCGATCCAGGAAATATTCGTCGATGCGCCCGAAGACGAGGTGTCACGACAGGCCTTCGCCGAACTCAAGGGCAAGCTGGCCTGGCCGGTCGACGGCAAGGTCAGGAGACTGTTCGGACGCAACAAGCCGATGTCGGATCTGCGCTGGCAGGGCGTCATGATCGAGGCGCCCAACGGTCGGTACGTCAGGGCTGTATCCCACGGCCGCATCGCGTTCGCCGACTGGTTACGCGGGCTTGGCAACCTGATTATCATCGATCACGGCAATTCCTACCTGTCACTTTACGGTCACAACGAATCCCTGTTCAAGAACGCGGGTGAATGGGTTGAGGCCGGCGAGGTGATCAGCAGTATCGGCGACAGCGGCGGGCAAAAACAGCCCGGGCTCTATTTCGAGATCCGCAAGAAAGGCAAGCCGCAAAACCCGACCGGCTGGTGCAAATCCGACAACCGTTTTGCCTCGGGATAGCGCGCGTTTGCGTAGTACTGCAAAAATTCCCACTTTACCGTAGAATTTGTCTCTAACGGCACCATGTTTTAAAGCGATACAACTTATATACTTTTATCTGGTCTACAATATTTAGTCACGCACACAGCCAGCGCACCGCGCTTTATCGGAGAATCGAATGCTACAAAATCTGCGAACTTCCACCTGGTTTTTGAGTGGAATACTACTTGGACTATCGCTGGCGGTAGGCCACGGCGTTTACGCGCTCAAGGATGATGATAGAAACATCCCGTTCGAGGACCTGCAGGCCTTCACCGAGGTCTTTTCGAAGGTCAAATCGGATTACGTCGAGCCGGTAGACGACAAGAAACTCATCGAGGACGCGATTCGCGGCATGCTCAACGGCCTTGACCCGCATTCCGCCTTCCTCAATACCAGTGAGTTCAGCGACCTGAAAATCGGCACTACCGGCCAGTTCGGCGGACTCGGCATCGAGGTCGGCATGGAAAACGGGTTCGTCAAGGTTATTTCGCCGATCGACGATACCCCGGCTTCGCGCGCCGGCATCCAGGCCAGCGACTTGATCATCAAGCTCGACGACCGCTCGGTCAAGGGCATGACCCTGAACGAAGCGGTCAAGATCATGCGCGGCCAGCCCAATACGGACATCGACCTGACGATCGTGCGCGAAGGCGAGCCCGGACCGCTGGTCATCAAGATTACGCGCGAAATAATCCGCGTGAAAAGCGTCAAGAATCGCATGCTGGAGCCGGGTTACGGTTACATCCGCATTACCAACTTCCAGTCGCGCACCACGACCGACCTGTTGAAAGCGATTTCGGACCTGCAAAAGGAGGCCAAGCTCAAGGGCATGGTGCTAGACCTGCGTAACAATCCCGGCGGCGTACTGAATGGCGCCGTCGGGGTTTCCGATGCTTTCATAAACGATGGTCTGATCGTCTATACCGAGGGACGCCTGGACGATTCCAGCCATCGCTACCTGGCGACGCCGGGCGACAGCCTGAACGGCGCGCCGCTGGTGGTGTTGATCAACGGCGGTTCCGCGTCGGCTTCCGAGATCGTCGCCGGTGCGGTGCAGGATCACAAGCGCGGCATCATCATGGGTACCAAGTCGTTCGGCAAGGGTTCGGTACAAACCATCCAGGAATTGCGCAACGGATCGGCGGTGAAGTTGACCACGGCGCGCTATTTCACGCCCAGCGGACGGTCGATACAGGCAACGGGGATAGAGCCGGACATCAAGCTCAGTACCGTGAAATTGTCGAAAAACGACCAGAAAGACCGTCAAACCTACTCCGAAAGCGATCTCGAGGGGCGACTCAGCAATCCCAACGGTGAAGACTCCGTCGGCGACGACGAGAAAACGGACCAAGACAAACTGGCGGAGACCGATTTCCAGCTGTACGAAGCGCTCAACCTGCTCAAAGGTCTGACCATACTTAGCAGTATCAGCAAAGGATAAACCGCGGCCCGATGCTTCGGCCCTGCCTTACCCTGCTGCTGTCTGCGCTCGCCTGCAATACGAGCGCAGATCAGCGGCCGGTGCTTTCGCTGGTCATCGACGACCTGGGATACTCGCTCGAACACGGCATGGCCGCCATCGCTCTCGACGGCGACCACACTTACGCGATCCTGCCGGGCGCCTCCTACAGCCAGAAGCTGGCCCTTCATGCGCACCATCTCAACAAGGAGGTCATCCTGCATCTACCGATGCAATCGATTAGCTCCTCGGTCCCGCGGGAGCCTAGCGCGCTAAACGAATCGATGGACGAGGACCAGCTCACCGCGAACGTGCATTCGCTGCTGGCGAAGATTCCCTTTATTCGCGGTGTCAACAACCACATGGGCAGCCATCTCACCGAGTTCGATTTTTTCATGCGCCCGGTCATGGACAGTATTCGCGGTTACGATCCGAAGCTTTATTTTCTCGATAGCCGCACGTCACCGCGCAGCGTGGCCTTCGCGCAGGCGCAGGATGCGGGGCTCAGATCGATAACGCGTGATATCTTTCTCGACCACGAATCCAATACGGCTTCGATTCGCCTGCAGTACGATATCTGGCTGGCCAAGGCCCGCGAACAGGGTTCCGCGATCGCAATCGGTCACCCGTACCCGGCCACCCTCGAAATCCTGCGGGAAAACCTGGCCGAAACAAACCTCCGGTTCAACTTCATGCGCGTATCCAGGCTAATCGACGAGCGCAGGGAGCGGAATTTTGCACAAACCTGGCAGGGCCAGGCCCTGGCGCGGCAGCCCCGGATCCAGTGACTACAGCGGCGGAGCGCTGTAGCCGCCCATGATTTCCTCGACCTGATGCGCCAGCGCCAGTGCGACATCTTCGCGCCACGGCGCCGCCACCACCTGAACACCGACCGGCAATCCTTCCGCACTGGAGCCGGCACGCACCGACACGCCTGGCCAGCCGAGCAGGTTATGGATCTG
>JAOTTY010000070.1 GCA_029864185.1 Gammaproteobacteria bacterium | reverse complement strand
CAAGTGCAGCGACGCTGAGCGCCATCGCGATGCGATGGTCGCCTCGCGCATCGACTTCGCCACCACGGAGCCTGCCACCATGGATTACGATCCCATCGTGCCGTGCTTCGTTCTCGATGCCCAGGATGCGCAGGCCATCGGCCATGACCTGGATGCGATCGCTTTCCTTGACGCGCAGTTCTTCGGCTCCGCTCAGGCGGGTGACGCCGCTGGCGCAGGCCGCTGCGACGAACAGGACGGGAAACTCGTCGATCGCAAGCGGAACCAGGTGCCGCGGAATATCTATCCCGTTCAGGACGGCGCTCCGAATCCTGATATCTGCGACCGGCTCACCTCCGATCTCGCGTCGATTCGACAACTCGATGTTTGCGCCCATGAGTCGCAGAATATCGATGACCCCGGTACGCGTCGGGTTTATGCCTACATGTTGCAGCGTAATATCGCTTTGCGCCGCAATCGAAGCTGCAACCATGAAAAATGCGGCGGAAGATATGTCGGCCGGCACATCGACATCGCAGGCGGTTAACCGCTGTCCCCCGACGATGCGGATTTCACCGGCGTTGGAGGCCACGTCACAGCCAAAACCGCGCAGCATGCGCTCGCTATGGTCGCGCGTCGGTGCCGGTTCATGAACGATGGTCTCGCCTTGCGCATAAAGGCCGGCGAGCAGCAGGCAGGACTTGACCTGGGCCGAGGCAACCGGCAACTCGTAGGTGATCGATTGCAGCACCTGGCCACCCCTGACCTGTAACGGCGCGCGCCCCCCGCTCTCGCTTTCTATCACCGCTCCCATCAATCGCAGCGGATCGATGACGCGCCGCATCGGCCGCAACGACAGCGAGCGGTCGCCGATCAGTCGTGAATCGAAGCTTTGCCCGGCCAGCAAACCGAGCAGCAGGCGCATCGCGGTGCCGGAATTGCCCATGTCGAGGTCGGTCGCCGGTTGCTCCAGCCCATGCAGTCCGACGCCGGCAACTTCGATCCGGTCGCCGTCACGCGCGATCGATACACCCATCTGGCGAAATGCCTGCAGCGTGTTGAGGCTGTCATCACCCTGAAGGAAACCCGAAATACGGCTTACACCGGTGGCGATCGACGACAGGATAATCGAACGGTGGGATATCGATTTGTCGCCGGGGACGCGAATCTTGCCGGTGATTTTGCCGCCGGGACTGCAGATAAAGCGCGTCATCAGCAATTCCCGATCAGTAAATCGCGTTCCGATTTTGCCCTGCCGAACAGTTTGAGAAGTTCGTCGGCATCGCCAGCGTCAATCGCCGCGGAAATTCGGTCGAGTTCCCGCTGGTACTGTTCGATCAGTTCGACCAGGGCCTCGCCGTTGGACAGGCAGACATCGCGCCACATTACCGGATCGCTCGAGGCAATCCGCGTAAAATCCCGAAAGCCGCCGGCAGCATAACGAAAAATCTCCTCGTGTTCGTTGAGGTTGGACAAATGATGAACCAGGGCATAGGCGAGCATGTGCGGGAGGTGCGAGGTCGCGGCAAGCACCTTATCGTGATGCTCCACGCTGAGGTACTCGATTACGGCGCCGCAATCCCGCCACATCTGGTCGATCGTAGCCGTCGCTTCAGGTGCAGTTTCTGCCACCGGCGTCAGGATTACGCGACGATTCTGGTACAGGCTCGCGAATCCGGCCTCGACCCCGCTCTTCTCGGTACCGGCAATCGGATGCCCCGGGACGAAACCCGACATCAGCTCACCGAGCTCGGCTTTCGCCGCGGCGACCACGGAACCCTTGGCACTGCCGACATCGGTAATGACGGCGTTCTTGCCAACGGCCGTTTTCAGTTCCGCGAAAACCGGCCGCATTGCGCCGAGAGGGACGGCGACCACGATGACATCTGCAGCGCGCGCGGTTTCGGCGATGCTGCTCCCGAAGCTGTCGATAACGCCAAGCTCGACACCCTTTTCGAGGTTGTTACGGTTGCGCCCGTACCCGATTACCTGACCGACCGCGTTGGCCTGCTTCAGCGCCAGCGCCAGCGAACTGCCGATCAGGCCTACACCGATTATCGCGAGCCTGTCTATCACAGCACCTCTCCGAGCACTTCGAACATCCGCGCCAGTTGCGCCTCCGTGCCCGCGCTGATGCGCAGGAAATGCGGCATATCGTAATTGGCAATCGGCCTGACAATGACGCCACGTTCGAGTAGCGCCTGGTAAAGGTGCGCGCTGGCATCGCCGAAGCGTACCGTCAGGAAATTCCCGGCCGACGGTAGGTATTCGATGCCGCGCCGGTCGAACCATTGCCGCATCGACCGCAGACCCTGTTGATTGCAAAGCCGGCTGCGCTCGACAAAGTCGTCATCGTCGAGGGCGGCCCGGGCCGCGGCAAGACCCAGGCTGTTGCCGTTGAACGGTTGCCTGACGCGATTGAACAGATCGCATAACTCGGGGCTGGACACCGAGTAGCCGATACGCAGCCCGGCAAGCCCGTAAATCTTCGAAAAAGTGCGCGTCACGATCAGGTTGGGAAAGCGCACCAGCCACCGCAGCGCGTCCGGATACTGATCGTCGTCGACATACTCGAAATAGGCCTCGTCGATGACGATCGCAATATGATCCGGAACCCGTTCGAGGAAATTTTTCAGTTCGCCGGCGTCGAGCCAGGTGCCGGTCGGATTGTTCGGGTTGGCGATAAAAATGATCCGCGTAGCGTCCGATATCAGCCCGTGCATGGCGTCGAGATCGTGACCGTAGGGCGTTTCCCGGCTGGCGTCGGCAACCCGGGCAGTTGCGCCGCAGGCCTGCGTCACCATCGCGTAGACCATGAACGCGTATTGCGAAAAAATGGCCTCGGCGTCGCGATCGAGAAAACTGCGTGCAACCAGGTCCAGAACATCGTTGGAGCCGTTACCGATCGTAATCTGGTTTTCGCCGACACCGAGTTTGCGCGCGAGCGCCTGCTTCAGGTAGTAGGCGTTTGCGTCCGGATAGAGTTCGATATGCTCGCTGGCACGTTCCAGTACTTCCCTGGCCCGCGGTGAACAGCCCAGTGGATTCTCGTTGGAGGCGAGCTTGATGACGTTGTCGATGCCCAGTTCGCGCTCGAGTTCCTCGATCGGTTTGCCGGGAGAATAAGGTTGCAGTTGCTTGATCTGCACAAGCGCGGAATCGATGACAGACATTTAGAGCGAGGCTTTCGGATAAGAACCCAGTATCTTAAACAATGAAGCCTGTTGTTTCAGCTCATTTAAGGCCTCGATAACGTTCTGATCGCGTTGATGACCGTCGATGTCGACGAAGAATACGTAAGCCCACTTGTGTCCCTGCGCCGGGCGCGACTCGATTTTGTTCATGCTGATGCCGTGATCGGCGAGCGGTTGCAACAGTCCCAGCAGCGCGCCGGGCTGGTTGCGAGTCGAAATCAGCAGCGACGTCTTGTCGTTACCGCTGGGGTCGACGTCCTGCTTGCCGATGATCACGAATCGCGTCGTGTTGTCGGGCAGGTCCTCGATATTCTCGTAACAGATCTTGAGATTGAATATTTCAACCGCCGGCAACCCGCAGATGGCCGCGGCATTCTGCTCGCTGCTGGCGAGCCGCGCCGCCTCGGCATTGCTGCTGACCGGAATGCGTTCGATTCCCGGGAAATTCTGATCGAGCCAGCGTCGACACTGCGCGAATGACTGCTGATGCGAATATATGTGCTTTATCTTGCCGAGGTCCTGGGATGAGGAAGCCAGGTGATGATGAACACGAATCTCCACCTCGCCGCAAACCTTGAGATTGGAATCGATAAACATATCGAGAGTATGGCTGATGACGCCCTCGGTCGAATTCTCCACCGGCACCAGTCCGTAGTCCGCATGCCCGGACTCGACCGAATTGAACACATCGGGAATACTGCTCATCGGCACCGTCGTTACCGAGTGGCCGAAATGCTTGAGTGCCGCACTCTGGGTAAAGGTTCCTTCTGGACCGAGATAGGCTATTTTCAGGGGCTGCTCGAGCGCCAGGCAGGCGGACATGACTTCACGAATCAGTCGCCCGACCTCTTCGTCGCTGAGCGGTCCCTGATTCAGCGACTTAATGCGTTTGATGACCTGCGCTTCACGGTCCGGCCGAAAGAAATTGATGTGATCTTCGCTACCGCCGTTATCCTCGCGCTTTACTTCGGCCACCTCGACCGCGCAGCGGGCCCGACGGTTGAACAGATCGAGCAGCTGTTCGTCGATTGTATCGATCTGCTGGCGCAGCTTCTCGAGGGCCTCGTCGCTCGCGGAGTGATCAGTCATCGGCCGCGGCGTTGTCGTCGACACTCGCGGCAACGGATTCGATCTGCACCAGTTGCTCGTTTTCGCCGAGTCGAATCAGGGTGACGCCCTGGGTATTACGGCCCAGGATGGAGATATCCTGCGCCGGGGTGCGCACCAGCGTGCCGCTGTTGCTGATCAGCATGACCTCTTCGTCACCAGTGGTATGAATCGCGCCGATGACACGTCCGTTGCGTTCCGAGGTCTGGATCGAAATCACGCCCTGGCCGCCCCTGCCCTGCACCGAGAAATCGCTCACCCGGGTGCGCTTGCCATAACCGTTCTCGGTTGCGAACAGGATCTGTCCCTCGTCAGAATCAACGGCGATCAGCGAAATCACCTCGTCATTACCTTTAATCCTGATGCCGCGCACACCGGCCGCGGTTCTGCCCATCGCGCGCACGTCATTTTCGTCGATCCGGATCCCCTTGCCTGCGCTGGTGAACATCAGCAGATCCGACTTGCCGGCGGTCAACTGCACCCCGATAAGATTATCCTCGTCGCGCAGATCGAGGGCAATAATGCCATTGGCGCGTGGCCGTGAAAAATTCGACAGCGAGGTGCGCTTGACCTTGCCGCTCGCGGTGGCAAAGAAAATGAACTGGTCTTCGGGATAATCGCGCACCGGCAATATCGCGGTAATACGCTCGTTTTCCTCCAGCGGCAGCAGATTGACCATGGGACGACCACGCGAGGCGCGACTGCCGATCGGCAACTGGTAAACCTTTTGCCAGTAAACCTTGCCACGCGTCGAAAAACACAGCAGCGTGTCGTGCGTCGAGGCGGCGAACATCTGCTCGACGAAATCCTCATCCTTGACCCTGGTGGCCGCCTTGCCGCGGCCGCCGCGTCTTTGCGCCGAGTAGGATTCCAGGGGCTGCGCCTTGGCATATCCCAGGTGAGAAATGGTAACCACCACGTCTTCCTCGCTGATCAGGTCCTCGACCGTGAGGTCCGAATGGTCGACGATGATTTCGGTGCGACGCGGGTCTTCGAACTCTTCCCTGATCTCCTCGAGTTCACGCCGGATTTCCTGCTTGAGCCGCTCGTCACGGTTGAGGATGTCAAGCAGGTCCTCGATTTTTTCGAGGATCTCGCGGTACTCCGAGATGATCTTGTCCTGCTCGAGACCGGTAAGCTTGTGCAGCCGCAGATCGAGAATGGCCTGCGCCTGCTTCTCGGTCAGATGGTAATGATCGCCGACCAGCCCGAAATTTTCGGGGATGCCTTCCGGTTTGGACGATTCGGCGCCGGCGCGGTGTAGCATTTCCAGCACCACGCCCGGCGCCCACGGCCGCTCCAGCAGGCCGGCCTTGGCAACCGCGGGGCTCGACGATTTCTTGATCATCTCGATGATTTCGTCGATGTTGGACAGCGCGACCGCGAGGCCCTCGAGCAAATGGGCGCGGTCACGGGCCTTGCGCAAATCGAAAATGGTCCTGCGTGTAACGACCTCGCGACGATGCAGGATGAACGCCTGCAGTATTTCCCTGAGATTCAGCAGACGCGGCTGACCGTTGACCAGCGCGACCATGTTGATGCCAAACACGTTTTGCATCTGGGTCTGCTTGTACAGGTTGTTCAGCACGACGTCGGCAATTTCACCGCGCCGCAATTCGATTACCATGCGCATGCCGTCCTTGTCGGACTCGTCGCGCAAGCCGGAGATGCCCTCGAGCCTTTTCTCCTTGACCAGTTCCGCGATTTTCTCGAGCAGACGCGCCTTGTTGACCTGGTACGGCAGCTCGGTCACGATGATGCTCTGGCGGCCGGATTTATCTTCTTCGTAGTGCGTTTTTGCTCGCAGGTAAATCTTTCCCCTGCCGCTACGGTAAGCCTCGCGAATTCCCCGCGCGCCGTTGATGTAGCCTGCAGTCGGGAAATCCGGTCCCTGGATGCATTCCATCAGTTGCTCTATCTCCGCGTCGGGATTGTCGACCATCAGCAGGCAGGCATTTACGACTTCGGCGAGGTTGTGCGGCGGGATATTGGTCGCCATCCCCACCGCGATACCGGACGATCCATTGATCAGCAGGTTTGGAACCCGCGTCGGCAACACCACCGGTTCATGTTCGGACTCGTCGTAATTCGGCAGGTAGTCGACGGTGTCCTTGTCGAGATCGGCCAGCAGTTCATGCGCGATCTTCGACATGCGCACCTCGGTGTAACGCATCGCCGCCGGCGAATCCCCGTCTACCGATCCGAAATTCCCCTGACCGTCGACCAGCATGTGCCGCATCGCGAAGGGTTGCGCCATGCGTACGATCGTGTCATAAACCGCGGTGTCGCCGTGCGGGTGGTACTTACCGATGACATCACCGACGACACGGGCCGATTTCTTGTAGGGTTTGTTGAAATCGTTGCCGAGCACACTCATCGCGTAGAGCACGCGGCGGTGCACCGGCTTGAGGCCATCGCGCACGTCCGGCAGGGCGCGCCCGACGATGACGCTCATGGCGTATTCGAGATACGATTGACGCATCTCGTCTTCCAGATTTACCGGAAATACTTCCTTGGCGATATCAGCCATAAAACAACATGCTCAGCAGTAAGAAATGACGTAGAAACGGTTTATTTCGAATCTGTGGCATTTTATCACAAACCGTGGGGGCAACACTATCGATAAGAAAGCCGCTCCAGCGCGAATTTAAGCCGATTTACGCGTTTTCATCGAGATTCGGGACAAAACTCCACCCTACTTCAACCGACGCCGCGATATCCGTTTTCACTATCCGTTAAATCTTGTAAGGTTCGCCTATGCAACATCGTTATCAAATCATCCAGCCAGGCTGGACCATCACCGTGAATTCTGGCTTCGAAGTGTTGCGCGATTTCGCCGTGGTACTCGAAGACAACCGCATACAGACGCTGATCGCAAACGATGCGGTCACGGAACTGCCCTGTTACGAGCAGGCCGAGATTATCCGTTTGCCCAACTGCGCGCTGATGCCCGGACTGGTCAACAGCCATACCCATGCCTCGATGGGCCTGTTTCGCGGTATCGCCGACGATTTACCGCTGATGGAATGGCTGACCGCGCACATCTGGCCCGCCGAGACGCGCTGGGTAGATGCGCAATTTACCGCCGACGGTTTCATGCTCGCCGCCGCCGAAATGATGCGTTCCGGCACTACCTGCCTCAACGACATGTATTATTTTCCTGACACAGCGGCGCGCTGCGCCCAGGCCATTGGAATGCGCAGCGTTATCGGCCTGATCGTGCTCGATTTTCCGAGCGTATGGGCACGGGATGCCGACGAATACCTGCACAAGGCGCTCGCCGCGCACGACGAAATCCGCGAATTGCCGCTGGTCAGCAGCGCTTTTGCCCCGCACGCGCCTTACACTGTATCCGACGAATCGCTTCGACTGGTCGCGATGTACAGCAGCGAACTCGACGTCCCGGTGCACATGCACGTGCATGAAACTGCCGCCGAGGTGGCCGAGGCGCAGCAAAAGACCGGCCTGCGCCCGCTAGAGCGACTGGATCAGCTCAACCTGCTCAATTCGAACCTGATCGCGGTGCATATGACCGAACTCGATGAATTCGAAATCGAGCGCATTGCCGAGGCCGGGGTAAGCGTCGCCCATTGCCCCGAGTCGAACCTGAAACTCGGTAGCGGTATCTGCCCGGTGGCGACGCTTCTCGAGCGCGGCGTCAACCTGTGCCTTGGCACCGACGGTGCAGCCAGCAACAACGATCTCGACCTGCTCGGCGAAATGCGCACCGCGGCTCTGTTGGCCAAGGGCAGCAGCGGAAACGCCAGCGCCTGCAATGCCAGGCAGTCGATCGAGATGGCGACGATAAACGGCGCCAGGGCGCTCGGGCTGGCGGACAGAATCGGCAGCATCGAAGCGGGAAAATACGCTGATCTGATCGCGATCGACCTGTCCGGCCTCAATACCCAACCCGTTTACGACCCGGTCGCGCAGATCGTTTACGCGGCCGCAAGCCGCCAGGTATCACACGTCTGGATCGACGGCGTCATACAGCTCAGGGATTTCGAATTCTGCCGGCTTGACAGCGACGAAATCGTTGCCAGGGCGGCCTCATGGGCGCAGAAAATCAGGAGCTAGACATGCCACAAGAAGCAAATGTCGACCCGATCGAAATCGACAAGTTCCAGTCGATAGCGAGCCGCTGGTGGGACCCCGAGAGCGAGTTCAGGCCGCTGCATGAACTCAATCCGTTGCGGGTCGAGTACATCGAAAACCATGCGGGGCAGATCGACGGCAAACGCATCCTCGATATCGGTTGCGGCGGCGGCATTCTGGCGGAGGCGCTGGCGCGTCAAGGGGCCAGTGTAACCGGTATCGACATGGCCGAATTGTCGCTCGAAGTGGCGCGCATGCACCAGCAGGAGGCGGGGCTCGAAATCGATTATCAGCTGGTATCGGCAGAAGAATATGCGCGGCGCAACGAGGCCGGGTTCGATATCGTGACCTGCATGGAAATGCTCGAGCACGTCCCCGATCCCGCATCGATCATCGCTGCCGCAAGTCGGCTGCTGAAACCGGGTGGCCTGCTGTTCCTGTCGACGTTGAATCGTAACGTGAAGTCGTTCGCGCTGGCGATCCTGGGCGCCGAGTACCTGCTCGGTCTGTTGCCGCGCGGCACCCACGAGTATCGCAAATTCATCAAGCCCTCGGAGATCGCCGCAGCGCTGCGCGCCAACGGCATGCGACCGCTGGACGTGACCGGAATGCGCTACAATCCGCTGACCCGGCGCTACTCGCTGGGCCGGGATATCGACGTGAATTACCTGATGGTCGCGAGTTTCGATGATTGAAGCGGTCCTGTTCGACCTCGATGGCACCCTGATCGACACCGCTCCGGACATGGGCGGCGCGTTGAACAACCTGCTGATCGAGAAAAGCATGGCGCCGTTGTCGCTGACGACGATTCGGCCTTACGTTTCGCAGGGGGGACTGGTGCTAACGCGCCTGGGATTTGCCGGTAAGGTGCCCGAGCGGGATATCGAACCTTTGCGGCAGCGTTTTCTCGCGCACTACCGCGAAATCATAGCCGACGAATCGAGGCTATTCGACGGCTACCCGGCAATCCTCGACGATCTCGAAACCCGCGGTATGCCGTGGGGGATAGTGACCAATAAGCCCGAATGGCTGACCCATCCGTTGCTCGAGCGACTCGATCTTGCGCGCCGCGCCGCGGTCGTCATCGGCGGTGATACGCTCGAGCAGCGCAAGCCGCATCCATTACCGCTGCAGGTCGCGGCCGCACGGCTTGGTATCGACTGCGATAAATGTGTTTACGTCGGTGACGACGAACGCGATATCGTCGCCGGCAAGGCGGCTAACATGAAAACTCTGGTTGCGGCCTATGGCTACATCGAAAATCATGACGATATCGAGAGCTGGGAAGCGGACGGGGTAATCGACACGCCGGCAGACCTGCTACGACACTCCCTGATGAGGCGACCATGAAAAAAGTACCCGAGCGATTTTCCGCCACCGGTGACCTGCTCGACGGCAAGGCCATACTGGTAACCGGCGCTACCGGGGGATTCGGCAAATCGGTATCGCTAGCGCTGGCCAGACATGGCGCCACCGTGATCCTGCTCGCCAGGAACCTGCGGTTGGTCGAGGGACTTTACGATGAAATCGAACAGGCCGGTTACCCGAAACCGGCGATTTACCCGATGAACCTGGAAGGCGCTACCGAGCACGATTACGAAGAGCTGGCGAAAAATATCGAGTCCCAGCTAGGACGGCTCGACGGCCTCGTCCATTGTGCCGCGATGCTGGGCGCGCCGACCGTGTTCGCGCAAAGCGACTCGGAAACCTGGTACCGGGTACACCAGGTCAACCTGCATGCCCCTTACCTGTTGACCCGCGCCTGCCTGCCATTGCTTGAGCGGGCCGGGCGCGCATCGATTCTGTTCATGATCGACGACAAGCCCGGCGCCTACTGGGACGCCTACCAGGTCAGCAAACGAGCGCTTGCCGCGATGGCCGAGTTGCTGGCGCGTGAATACGCCGGTAGCGGGCTGCGCGTGAATTGCATAAACCCGGGCAAGACACGCACCGGATTGCAGCTTCGCGCCTACCCGGCAGCAGATGAAAACGATCGATTACCAGAACCCGATGCGCAGCTGGATACCTTTCTCTACCTGATGAGCGACGCATCCGACGAGAACGGTGAAGTCTTCAACTGATTGAAATCCCGAGGTTCAGCCTCGGAAACTCGAGTTACCGGTTCCCTGCATCCTCAGGAATAAATATCGCATCCCCGGGAATCGATTCAAAACCGAATAATCCACGCGGTAAGCGAGTAACGGTAGATCACTTTCAGAAAGACGATCAGCGCCATCTTCTGGTAGGTGCCGATAACCGTGCGAATCCAGCCCCCGCGATTTACGGGTTGCTCCCAAAGGTATGACGAGACCATGATCCCGGGTACGCCGGTAGCGGTGGCCGCCATCGCGGCACGATACTCGTCGCTGGCGTCGGGATGAGACTCGAGACCATCGACGATATATCCAAGGTACTCTGCGATGGGTTTCAGGTTCGGCGTCGACCGGTTGGTCTGGTAGAAATATACGGTTTCGCCATCCTGCTCCACCCAGGTCCGACGATACCGGTTTACGACCGGAACCACCTCGTAAAAATCCATGCGCGCAGCGTCTCTCACGGATAGCGTGTAAAGAAAGCCATGCACCAGTTCACCCGGCGCGTATTCGGCCGAAGCGTAACCGCACCCCGCCCAGGGTGCGGGATGATCGAAACGCAACCGGTAATCTCTCAGCGTGAAATGTCGCATCGCCAGCGGCGCGATACGACGCTCGCGCATGACCGCGTCGCTGAGGTTGGCGCCGAAGGCGAGATACTGGACGGTTCCTGACCCCTGTCCGAACAGCCGCCTGATGTTGCAGGCTTCGAACAGGAGCCGCCAAACGAGATATCGAAGCATAACCAGCCGAGGAATAGCAACGCCGGCAAGATACTCAGATATCATCGAGGGGTCAATCCGGCAAATTCAGGAAAATAAAACCCTGATGCCTAATTTGTTACTTGACAACGCTTATCCGCACCTGGTTCCAAAGGCCAGATTCGACAAAAATTTACTCGAAAGCGTCGAACCAGAATCCGGCCTAGTTTCCGAGCACGTTGCGGGCCTCTTTTTTCGATTGCTTTGCCGCTTTTTTTTCCTTGGGCGACATAACGGCCTTCTTTTTGGCATCTCGTTTGTTTTTATGTTCTTTGCTCATGATCTTTCTCGTGGTCACTGGTGGGCGATCCTGGATTCCGGCGTACCTGGAGTCTCGAATATATGCGTTCGGAGATTGCCGCAAACGTCAGGAAAAATCCCGCTCGCAGCCCCTCGCTGTGCGCGGGCTGCAGGCCGCTATTCGGCAATAAGGAAGCTGTCGTCAGCGGGGATATTGGAACCGATATTCTAACATACAAGTGTGTCTGGCGAGCATGATAATAACCGTTCCGCGATCTCGCCGGACGACCCTCGCCACGCCGGCCTGAATCCTCCTCGCTAGCTCGTCGCAATTATCCAGGCTCACGGGAGGACGGTAGTTGCACCGATTATTGCGTGATACAGGCTAATCCCGACGATCACGTTGAACGGAAACGTCAATCCCAGGGACGCCAGCATCGCTAGCCCGATGTCGGCGCTCGGAATCGCTCCCTTGATAGCGACCGGCGCAGCGATATAGGAGGCGCTGGCGGTCAGGCTGGCAACAATAATCGCCGAACCGACAGGCATTTCCAGCGTCAGCGCCACGGCAATTCCGAGCAGCGCCAGAACTGGCGGCGCGACCAGCGCGAATACCAGCAGCCGCCAGTGAGCCCAGGGCAACGGGCGAAAGGTTTCCGCCGCGGATAACCCCATTTCCAGCAGAAACAGGGCAAGCACGGCCTTGAATGCCCCGGTATACAGGTCGGTGACCGCGGCGCCCTGCTGCGGACCGTACATCATGCCGATGATAACGCCGCCCAGCAGCAGCACGACACCGCGACTGGTGAATGCCTCGTGCCACAGTTTCCCCATGGTCGGTTGCGGCGTGCTTGCCGGCTGCAGCCGTCGGTACAGGAGTAATCCGACGATGATTGCGGGCAACTCCATCGCAACCAGGTAAAGCGTGACTTCGGGCGCGAAGGGAAGATTTCGCGCCTCGACGTAGGACAGCGCGACGGCAAAAGTACCGGCGCTGACCGAGCCATAATGCGCGGCGATACTGGCGCTGTCCTCGAGGTTCAGCCTCACGGCTCTGCGCAATATCGGCAACAGCAGCAACGGAATCAATGCGCCGATCATGATGACTGCGAATAATTGCGGAAGCAGTTGCCAGTTGAGGTTGTCGTAAAGCGCCATGCCTCCTTTCAGGCCGATAGTCAACATCAGCAGCAAGCTGATGGTGTCATAGGCCGCCTGTGGCAAACTGAGATCGGAGCGTAACAGGCCAGCGATAAGGCCGAGCAGGAAAAACATGACGACTATGTCTGGCATCTTTATCAAACCCTCTGGCTTCGGCGTCGCTTAAACGACGCCGATGAGTAAACAGGAATTTTACCTTCCTTTTACGTCCCGGACCGACACGACGGTAGCGAGATCTATGCGCCTGAGCTGCCGCCCCGAACCATTTCAGTCACGCGTTATGACCTCTCTGCGGCGCTAATCGGAAAGGCTCGAGCGGATATTGCAAACGAGACCCTGAAAGTCCTGCCATGGTGGCAATATTTCCCAGGGTGGCATCATCGGGATCACTGGTACTCGAAGAAAAATTCGGATTTGTCGAGGCAGCGCTGCAACGCCAACAGACATTGCTCGTTCGGCTTCAACGACCAGCCGCCGTTGCTGCGCAGCTGATAGCGATAACCCTGCTTGCACAGGTGAAACACGACCGGCATCGCGTTGGACGACTTGTAATCGTCGAGCAAGCCGATGATTTCATCGATGTGCTGCTCGCCGTATCCGTTCAGTGTGATATGCAACGCGCGCGCATTTTCGGCCCGATAGTCGTCGAGCAGGCGTATCCTCGAGGCGCGCAACTTGATGCCGTTATTGAAATCGTCGTAGGCGATAGCGCCGTCGACCACCCAGACCAGGTCCTTCTGCAGAATCGGCTCTATTTCCGCCAGCATGTCGGGAACGACGCGCACGTCCACGCGCCCGCTGCGATCGTCGAGCGTCACGAACGCCTCTCTGCCGCGAAAACTGTTGCGCATGCGGATATCGACGACCAGGCCGCATACCCGCGCCTCCTGCTCCTTTTGCCTGAACCTTTCGCCATTGCCGCCGTTGTCTAGTCGCTCCAGCCACTGGCCCAGGCTGGTAGGCGCAAACTGCCTGATTTCGGCGTCTACCATGGCCAGCGGATGCCCCGTCAGAAATAACCCGAGGGCTTCCTTCTCGAGCACCAGTCGCTGCTTTTCATCCCAGGCCTCGCAGTCGGGGAGCGCGCGTGCCTCGTCGCTGACCGGGGAAATCGAACCGAACATATCGTTGATACCCGCATCGACGTTATTGCGCTGTTGTTCGGCGGCCTGCAGCGCGTAAGGCAGGTGCGCCATCAGCGCGGCTCGATTCGTGCTGAAACAATCCATCGCCCCGCCCTTGATCAGTGCTTCGATCACCTTGCGGCCGCTCCTCGACGCATCGACCCGCGCACAGAAATCGTCCAGCGACCGGTATTCGCTTTCGCGACGGCGCTGGATAATGCTTTCGATCGCACCTTGCCCGACGCCCTTGATGGCGCCGAGGCCGTAATAGATCTGGCGCTCGTTACCAGCGGTAAACTGGTAGACCGAGCGATTGATGTCGGGCGGGCGGATATCGAGCTGCATGCTGCGACAATCGTCGATCAACGTGACAATCTTGTCGGTGTTGTCCATATCGGCGGACAGCACCGCCGCCATGAACTCGGCCGGGTAATGCGCCTTCAACCACGCGGTCTGGTACGAAACCAGCGCGTAGCCCGCGGAGTGCGACTTGTTGAAACCGTAGCCGGCGAACTTTTCCATCAGGTCAAAAATATAGGTCGCGGTGGCGGCCTCGACCTGGTTGGCGACCGCGCCGTCGGTAAAAATTGCACGCTGTTGCTCCATTTCCTCGGGCTTTTTCTTGCCCATCGCGCGGCGTAGCATGTCCGCACCACCAAGGGTGTAACCGGCCAGCACCTGGGCGATCTGCATGACCTGCTCCTGGTACAGGATGACGCCGTAGGTTGGTTTCAGGATCGCCTCGAGCGCCGGGTGCGGATACTCGACGCGGGCGCGACCGTGCTTGCGGTCGATGAAGTCGTCGACCATGCCTGATTGCAGCGGTCCCGGCCGAAACAACGCCACCAGCGCGATGATGTCCTCGAAACGATCGGGTTGCAGGCGTCTTATCAGGTCTTTCATGCCGCGCGATTCGAGCTGGAATACCGCCGTGGTCTGATAGGCCTGCAACAGTTTGAAGGTTTCCGCGTCGTCGAGTGGAATGCGTTCGATTTCGAGCCTTTCCGTGTCCGGCCTGCGCGCGTTTATCGCGCGTACCGCCCAGTCGATTATGGTCAGCGTGCGCAGTCCCAGGAAATCGAACTTGACCAGGCCTACCGCCTCGACGTCATCCTTGTCGTATTGCGATACCAGGCTGGAACCACCCGGTTCGCAGTATAGCGGGGTGAAATCGGTCAAATGACTGGGCGCGATGACGACTCCGCCCGCGTGTTTGCCGACATTACGGGTCAAACCCTCGAGTGATCGCGCCATGTCGATCAGCATCGTCACTTCTTCCTCTTGCTGGTACAGCTCCAGCAGCGCCTCTTCCTGTTGCAGCGCCTTGTCGAGGGTCATGCCAACCTCGAACGGCACCAGCTTGGCGATACGATCGACGAATCCGTAAGGATGCGACATGACCCGGCCCACGTCGCGAATGACCGCCTTGGCCGCCATCGTGCCGTAGGTGATGATTTGCGAAACCTGGTCGCGGCCGTAATGGTCGGCAACATATTCGATTACCTCGTCGCGGCGGTCCATGCAAAAATCGATATCGAAGTCCGGCATCGACACCCGCTCGGGATTGAGAAAGCGTTCGAACAGCAATTCGTAGGCAAGAGGATCCAGGTCGGTGATATTCAACGCGTAGGCGACCAGCGAGCCGGCGCCCGAGCCGCGTCCCGGCCCGACGGGTATATCGTGGTTCTTGGCCCACTCGATAAAGTCCATGACGATCAGGAAGTATCCCGGGAAACCCATGCCGGTAATGACATCGAGTTCGAGCGCGAGGCGTTGATCATAGGGCTCGCGATCGAGTTCCTCGCCTTCCGGTTGTTGGCGCCGCAAAAACTCGAGACGTCGTTCCAGACCCTGCTCGGCGACATGGCGAAAAAAAGTGTCGGTGGTGTATCCCTCGGGAATCGGGTACTCGGGCAGGTAGGCCTCTCCCAGTGTCAGGCGCAGGTTACAGGCCTCGGCAATCGCCACCGAGTTGGCGGTTGCAGTCGGGATATCGCTGAACAGTTCGATCATTTCGTCGGCGGAGCGCAGGTATTGCTGCGGCGAATAAAGTTTCGGCCTGCGCTCGTCCTCCAGGGTAAAACCGTTACAAATGCAATATCTGACTTCGTGAGCCTCGAAGTCGTCCGCGTCGATAAAACGCACGTCGTTGGTCGCAACCACTGCGACCTGTTGTGACTGCGACCAGGCAACCGCCTGATTGATATAGGTTTCCTCATGCGCGCGGCCGGTACGCTGCAGTTCGAGGAAAAAACGATTGCCGAATATATCGAGCCACTGGCGCAGACAGGCCTCGGCGAGTTCGGTGTTCTGGATCTTGAGCGCTAGCCCGATATCGCCTTCGAGACAGGCTGACAGCGCGATTAGTCCGTCGCAGTTTTCACGTAACCAGTCGATCTCGACGGTAGCCCGATCGGCGGTCTGCCCGTGCTGGTAAGCCCTCGATACCAGCCGCTTCAGGTTAAGGTAACCCGCTTCGTTCTGGCACAGCAACACTAGCCGGCTCAGCGGTTCGGTACGTCCCGGATGGTTGATCCAGAGGTCGGCGCCGAATATCGGTTTTACCCCCATCGCGATAGCAGCCTTGAAGTGCTTGACGACTGCGAACATGTTATTCAGGTCAGTCAGTGCCACCGCACCCATACCGCGTTCACGGACCTTTGCTACCAGCGGTTTCAGCCTGACGGTGCTGTCTTGCAGCGAGTATTCGCTGTGCAGGTGCAAATGGACGAAACGCTTATCCATTTACAGCAACTCCCTGACCGGCCTGAAGCTGCGGCGGTGCGCCGGCGACACGCCGTGCTGCTTGAGCAGTTCCCGGTGCAGCGCGGTTGGGTAACCCTTATGGCGGGCAAACTGGTATTGCGGGTAGAGGCGATCGAGTTCGATCATCTGGCGATCGCGATGATTCTTGGCGAGGATCGAGGCCGCCGAAATACAGGGTTCCGACAAATCCCCCCGGACGATCGCGCACATCCGGTAGTCGTCGAGCCTGGGCAGACGATTGCCATCTATTAGTACCTGCTGGGGTTTTGGCCGCAACTTGAGCAGCGCACGTTTCATCGCCAGCAGACTGGCCTCGAGAATATTGATTTCATCGACCTCGATATGGCTGGCCTCGGCCACCGACCAGGCTCTTGCGTAGCGCTTGATTTCGATTTCCAACGCGGCGCGACGGCTGGCGGAAAGCTTTTTCGAG
>JAOTTY010000320.1 GCA_029864185.1 Gammaproteobacteria bacterium | reverse complement strand
CATCAGTTCGAACATCTTTTCTGGATCGATCAACTCGATGGTTTCGACCCTCAGCTGCTCCTCGAGCGCGGATAATTCCTCGCCCAGGCTTGCCAGCTGGGTTTCCTTATGCCGGTTGGGCCCGGAGGCCATGCGCTGACGAATATCGCGCAGGCTGGCGCGCAGGGTTTCGGTGTCGCTGCCAACGCGTTGATTGGCGGCCTGCTGCAGTTCCAGCGTGCGCTGTAGCGGATTGGCGTAGTATGTCCACCAAACAAATACGACCAGGGCTACCAGGGTTAACGCGATCAGTGCGCGTTCGCGTATCGGCAGTGCATCGAAACGCTGCGTGTACTGTTTGACGCGGCTATTCACCGAGGCTCTCACGGGTGGCAATGACGAAGTCCACCTTCCAGTCGCTGTCCCTGGCGCGGCTCAGTTCGAACAGATCGAAGCGATTGCCCCGGAATATCGCCTCGTCGCTGAATCGATCGAAGTACCCGGGCACCTGCTCCGCGCTGAGCGAGCTGCCCCGGATCTGGACGAAGTTCTCGCCGAGCCGGATCTGGTCGAGCCAGACGTCATCGACCTGCAGCCTGGACAGCGCCACCAGGTAATCGGAAAAACCCTCGCCCGAACCAAAGCGGTTGGCGCCGACAAAATTGAGCACTTTCCTGCGTGCCGATATCTGGCGCGCGGTATTCTCGATTTCGCTGTCGAGCCGGTTGTCCTCGAGCAGCCTGGCCATTTCGGCGTTGGTTGCGCTGAGCTCCGCGGTCAGGCGATCACGATCCGCCTGCAGAGCAAGCTTGTGCTGCTCCGCCTGTCCTAGCTCGGACTGCAGCAGGAAGCTCCAGATCGCGGCGGCCGCGATGACCAGCAGCAGTGCGGCGGCAACCTGGCCAGCCGATATCCACAGCCGCTTTTCCCGGAACCTGTCCTGGTAGAGATTGATCTGCTGGACAATCACAGGCTTATTCCCCGCAATGCCGCACAATAGGCATGAAAGCAGTGCATATCGAGGCCCGGTCCGGCGTCGTCAGCGGCGAAGGCTATAAATTCGATATCGAAATTGGTCAGATTCTGCAGGTACATGGCCATTTTTTCGGTAACCTTGAGCTGCGGAAATATGCGCAGATTGGTCACGCTGCCGAGGCCGTAAAAGCTCTCGAAATAATCCAGCGAGCGCTGCAGCTCGAGCAGCAGAGAATCGAAAACGCTCTCATCGTCGGCGGTGACCTGCTCGAGCTGATCGATTCCGATCTTGAATTCGCGAGAGACGTATAAATCGGTATCGTGGTAGATGCTGAGCAGGCCGTTGCTCGAGGTCAGCGACAGCAATGCCAGGCTTTGCTCGCCGCTACGCTGCACGATCTGCAGGTTGGCGCGCACCAGTTCGTGAATGTCGAGCGCGGACAATTTCATCGTGCTCGACTTGATACTGTCGACGTATTTCCTGATCACTGCCTCGCGCGCGGCTACCACACCGACCTGCTGTTGCTTGTTCTTGTTCGATAATGGCATCGGGTAGCTGTCGATTACCGCGTGGCCCACGTCATAATTGATCAGGTCCTTGATCTTCCAGGTCAACGCCTGGATCATCTCGTCTTCCTCGACCTCGGGACGCTCGACCTGGTAGACATCGCAATCGTCGTCGGCGACGATACAGACGCAGGGCGTTTTTTGCAGACCGTTTTTCTGCACCCATAGCTTCAGGGCTTCCAGCTGGGCATCCTGCCCGTCGGCCGGGACGAACTCGCTGCGCAGGATGCGTCCCGGACTCTTGCTGCCGGCCTGTACCTGCGCAACGGCAATCCCGTCGGGCAGAAAATCAACCCCGACCTGAGAATCCTTTTTCGCTGTTTCGAACAGACCCACGTCTAAACCCCGATCATTTCAGTTATCTGCGCTAACTCATGCAAGCCTATGCAAGTTGCGCGCCAACCAGGAAATTCGCCAGTTTGCATCGCAACCAAAAACCCTGCTTGCCTCGACAAGCCAGGTTACGAACTCCATATCGGTCAGAAATTATCCTAGATATTCCCTAAGATAATTCTCATAACTTATTGTCATTGTTAAAAATATTAGCTTATAGTTGGGCTATTTCAAGTCATTATTCAAAATAATTCCGATATGATGCACATCGTGCTTTATCAACCCGAGATACCACCCAACACGGGCAATATCATGCGGTTGGCGGCAAACACCGGATTTCGGCTGCACCTGATCGAGCCCCTGGGATTTGCGCTCGATGACAGGCAATTGCGACGCGCCGGTCTGGATTACCGCGAATGGGCGGATACGAGCCGCTACCGCGATTTCGAACATTTTAAAAAATCATGTAAATTCAATAATTTATATGCATTCACGACGAAAGCGAAGCGGGTCTACAGCAGCGCCGTTTTCGCGCCCGACGACGCCCTGCTGTTCGGGCCCGAAACCCGCGGGCTGCCCGAAAAAATACTGGATTCACTGGATGGTGACAATAAACTGCGGGTGCCGATGAAATCGACATCGCGCAGCCTGAATCTGTCGAATACGGTCGCCATCGCGGTTTACGAAGCCTGGCGGCAACAGGGATTCAGGGATTAGAGAGGAGAAACCTACTCGCGCCCCTGCGGGCGGCTCTCGAGGTCGCGCACGGCCTGCCGTGGATCCTTGCCCTCGTACAGCACCTGGTAAACTGCTTCGATGATGGGCAGGTCGAGTTCGAGCTTGCGGGTCTTGTTGTAGATCGCCCTGGCCGCGCGCAACCCCTCGACGGTTTGACCGACTTCGATTTCAGCCTGCGAAACGCTTTTGCCCTGCCCGATCGCGAGGCCAAATCGTCGGTTGCGGCTCTGGTCGTCGGTACAGGTAAGAATGATGTCACCGAGCCCGGCCAGCCCCATCAGCGTCTCGCGCCGGGCACCGAGCCTGGTGCCTAGCTGCATGATTTCCGATAATCCGCGGGTCATCAACGCGGCGCGTGTATTGGCGCCGAACCCTAGCCCATCCGAGGCTCCGACCGCAATCGCAAGCACGTTTTTCAGCGCTCCTCCCAGTTCGACCCCAACGATATCGTCGGTGGTGTATACACGGAAGTGATCTCCGCGAAGCATTTCGGCGAACATTTCCGTGGCCTTCAGGTTGCTGCCCGCGCATGCGATCGCGGCCGGCGTCCCGCGCGCAACCTCGGTAGCAAACGTGGGGCCCGAGATCACGCCGTAGCGATGCCCTGGCAACTCCTCCTCGAGAACTTCGTGCAACAACCTGCCGGTTTCAATTTCGAAACCCTTGCTGGCCCAGAACAGGACCGTGTCCATCGCTATCAGTGGCTTGAGCTGCCGCAACAGGTCACGGAACCCCTTGCTCGGAATCGCGATCAGCAGCCAGGGCGACCGGCTCACGGCTTCTGCGAGGCTGGTAAGCGGTTCGATATTATCCGCAAGACTGAAACCCGGGAGGTATTCGGCGTTTTCACGCAGCTGGCTCAGCCGCTCGACATGGTCGGGCTCGTGTCCCCAGAGCCTGACCTGCTGATCGCCGCGCGCCAGTTGAATCGCCAACGCGGTCCCCCAGGAGCCCGCGCCGAGAACAGCGACCGTTTCGGCCATCGGCTCTAGTGGGTTGCCTCGGCTTCTTCGGGCTGCTCCTGTTGCTGCTGCAGATGCTGTTGATACAGGGCATCGAAGTTAACCGGCGACATGAGCAATGGAGGGAAACCGCCTCGCACCGACATGTCTGATACGATTTCACGGGCGAAGGGAAACAGGATGTTCATGCACTGGCTGCCCAGCAGGTATTTCTTCTCGGCCTCCTCGAAGCCCGCGATGCTGAACACACCCGCCTGGTGGACTTCGACCAGGAAAGCGGTCTTATCCTGCAGTTTGGCAGTCGCGGTAATGACCAGCACGACTTCGTGGAGATCTCCTTCCAGATATCTTTGACTATTGGTCATCTTCAGATCGATATCTGGTTCCCACTTCTTGAATCCGAAGGACTGCGGCGCATTCGGCGACTCGAAAGACACGTCCTTGACATAAAGTTTCTGAATCGCGAATACTTTTTTTACTTCCTGTTCTTTACTCATGGCTAGTTACTTTTTGTTGATAGGGAGGTGCGCATCCTGCCAGGCCATGATGCCGCCGTTCAGGCTGTAGACTTTTTCGAAACCCTGCTTGCCGAGTTCCTTGCAGGCGATACCTGAGCGCGCGCCCGACTTGCAATATACCAGCAAGGTT
>JAOTTY010000069.1 GCA_029864185.1 Gammaproteobacteria bacterium | reverse complement strand
TCGCCCCGGCGGTCAAGACCGAAACCAGTCGAGGGAGTTTCAGCCTGTCGAGGCTGTTCGGGGCGAAACCTGCGAAACCGGTGCCGGGCCCCGCAGAAGGCATCGAACAACGCCACCAGCGTATTTTCGACGGCTGGCGGAAAAAGGCGGACAGTGCAGGTGACGCATTATCGGCCGCGGTTTACGAGGCGCTCGCGGATATCGCCAACGCGCTGATCATCAAGCACGGCCGCATCATCGGCGACAAGGCCCTGCTGACCTCCCTGGCGAGCGGTCTGGTATGCAACCGGCATGGCAGCGAGACGATCGGTGAACTGATCGCGCCCTACGTCCGCGAGGCCGCGCAGCAGGAGGATTATCGTGTTCTCCCGGCGCAGTCCGAGCCGGTCGTGATCAATGTCAAGGGCGCCTCCGCATCGGGCAAGAGCACGATGCGACCGATGCAGAAAATCCACGTCGAGAAGCTCGGTCTCAACTGGCAGGACTTTGCGTTGATCAGCCCGGACATCTGGCGCAAGTACCTGCTCGATTACGACACGCTGGGCGAAGCCTACAAGTACGCGGGCACGCTCGCCGGCGACGAAATACCGATCGTCGATAAAAAGCTGGATCACTATATCGGCGCGAAGGCGGCGGCGGGTAAAATTTCGCACTTGCTGATCGACCGGTTTCGCTTCGACAGTTTTGCGCCGGGTCGCGATACCGAGGAGGGTAGCAACCTGCTCACACGCTTCGGCCACACGGTGTACCTGATCTTCATGGTCACGCCGCCGCCGGCGACGGTAGAGCGTGCGTGGCTGCGTGGCCTGCAGGTGGGGCGCTACAAGGCGGTGGACGACCTGCTCGATCACAACGTCGAAGCATTCAAAGGCATTCCGGTGCTGTTTTTCACCTGGGCGCTGCGCAAGGACAAGACCGTCTACTATGAGTTTCTCGATAACAGCGTCGCCCACAAGCAAACTCCGAGAACCATCGCCTTCGGCCTGAACCAGGAAATGTACATCATCGACTTCAAATGCATGCTCGATATCGTGCGCTACACCAGGATCAACATCAACGCGGAAAATCCGGACGAGGTTTACCCGTCTGCCGCCGACATGGAAGCGCAGGCAAACACCGACTTCCTCGTCAAATGTGCACGCAAGATTCCGGTCATCAATTTCGTCGACCGGGCGTCGGGCCAGGTATACGCCTGCATGGAATCGGGCAAGATGCGTTGGATCGATCGCGACCTGCTGGAACGAATCGTCGCCGAAGGCGAGGCACGAATTGCGCTCGCCGCGATGTCACCGCGGCTGTTCGAAGACCTCGAAAAGATCCCGCAGCAACCGTCCCGGCCCGTGCCCGACGAGGCCCTACGGCATACCCTGGGGGACACGGGCTAAACGGCTGGCTCCACCAATTCGGGGACAGTTTACTTAATATCGTCGGAAAGTCGTGTCGAGGCCGGGCTAACGGATGCCGCAATCAGGCATCTGCCACCGATTTGCTTATCCCTGGCGCTGCAGTCTGATTGCGATGGTGTCGGAGAAGGATCGGAACTCGTGCTGGCGGATATAGGTTTCGAATCCGTTGGCATAAATACCGAGGGTCAGTGGGTGCCCGCCGAGCCGGGTGAATTCGAAGGCGCCGTTTTCGTCGGTAATCGTGGAGCGGTACGAAAACGAATGATAGCCGTCGGTTTCGAAGGCCGATTTGAGCGTTACCTGGGTTTCGGCAAGCGGCGCGTCGTTGTCATCGCCGACCCAGCCCGAAAGATGGTAACTGCCGCGGTCGATGACGAGCCTCAGGCTCTGGTACTCGTCGCGCCTTAGCTCGAGGCCCTTGATCTGGAAATAGTCGGAGGCATTGGTCGCGATGTCGACCTCGCCGGCGGGGAATGCCGTGAGGCTGAAATAACCGGTCGAATCGCTGCGAATGACGCGATCCGGAAATTCGACCGCCAGGCTGCGCATGGTCAGCTCGAAGTCGGCAACCGGCAACAGATTGGTGTCGACGATCATGCCGTCGACGTCGACCAGATCGATTCCGGGCAAGACGATATCCATTAACCCGTCCGCCTGGTTCGCGCTGAACGCATCCAGGCGATAGCCGCCATAGGTCTGTTGCGGATCGATACTGAGCTTGTATTGCATTTCGGGAGCGAGGCCCGCGACCGCAAAGACGCCGCGCTCGTCGGTAAGCGCTCGAATCGTCGCAACCTGACCGCCGGTTACGACCAGGCTTTCGATCCTGACCTCGATGTCGGCAAGGCCTGCGCCCGACGCGTTTCTAACCTGGCCTCGAATCGTGACAGTCCGGTACGGCACGGGAACCACGCCACTTTCAGGCCGCGTATTTGGCGACGCCTGGATATCTCCCGCTTGTGGCGTGACCAGGCGTTCCGGATCCGGCAGCGCTTTTACCCCTCCGACGGGGGTCGTCGTCGCCTCGATTCCGGATTCGTCGACGACTTCGGGTTGCCGCAGCTGCCATAACGCCATCAGAATCAGCGCGATCGCTGCGATAACCCCGATGGTTGCTGGTTTCACGTTAGCGCGCATTTGGCCGATGGTTGATCGTCCGCCGCCGGCTATCGGCGCGGCAGGTCCATCGTCGGGTTTTCGTCGAAGAAGCCGTCGGGCATCCAGTGGAATCCGGCGTAGACCACCGGCTGCACCGGCCAGTCCTCGGGGCGCGGCCAGTGATGATAGTTGAGGGTATGCCAGACCACGATATGCTCGTCGTCGATCGGGCGATCGGCCTGCGTCCATCGCGGCAGCCCGTCGCCGCCGGCATGCTGGTTCGGAAACCAGCCCGCCGGGTATAGTTCGTCCGCTGCGAACGGAGTCACCCACAGGTGCTTGTACATGAACGCGGCGCGCCTGCCCATGGATGAATCCGGGTGCTGGAACGGGAAGCTGTTCGCGCCCGGCAGCAGCTTGTAAGCGACCGGGTCGCCGTAGCGGTTCCTGACTCCGGGATTGAGCACGCGCCAGTAGCGTGAACTGCGGGCGTCGATTTCCCGCTGCGCTTCGAGCTCGGTCCTGAAACGGGCCTCCTCGGTCATGATCGCGTTGCCGTGCCGGTTGTCCTCGCCCGGCGGCGCGGCGCTGAAATTGACTTCGCTGACCGAGTTATGTTCGCCGTCGACGGCCATATCGAAGCGGAAACCGAACACGTGCTGGTGCACGTGCGACTCGATCTGGTCGCCGATGGTTCTGCCATAGGGGCTCGGTTTGCCGTTTTCGAGAGCCGATGGAAACGGTATCCCGGTCGCCTTGACTTCGACGCCGATGCTGCCGTCCAGGTAGAAGTACCAGAAAAATCCGTAAACATAGTTGCCGATGGTTGCGATCGACGAAACCACCAGCCGACGCGAGCGCGTCACCGTGGTCTGCCGCGCCGCCGGCACCGAATATTTCCACTGTATGCCGAAATCCTCCTCGTGCATGCACACCGCGTTCCTGATCAGGCGTGGCTCGCCACACCAATCGTGGGTCCAGACGTCGAAGTAATGGATGTGCCCGAGGCAGTCGCAACCGAGCGCAAGCGAATCCAGCGCAACGCCGATGCCGTATTCCCCGGTATCGAATGCATTGCGCCGGAAGTTGGCACCGCGCGGATCGCCGTAGGGCACGACCATTTCCGCCAGCGATGCGCGTTTCATGATCGGGCGCAGGCGCCCATGGTCGTGAATCCCGATATCGTATAACACCAGCCCGTCGCGCTGGGCGAAGCCGACCTGCAGCTCCCAGTCGTGCCAGTTGACCCGGTATCCGTCGACTTCGAAGCTCGGGCCCTGCGGCTGGGTGATCGCGATTTCGCTGAGATCGTCGCGCCGCGCCTGCCGCCGGATCGGACCCGGGTCCGGCGGCAGCGGCACCACGCCGAAGTCGTCGATGCGGATGATGCTGCGCGCCGCGAGGTCGAACACCGGGTGCAGGTTCGCGATCGGCCGCGCGTAAGGATTATCGCCGGCGTCGTTCATCAGCCAGCAGTGGCCGTAGGCGATGCGACTGCCCTGTTCTTCGGGATTGCCGAAGTTGCCGGCCGACCAGCTTTCGACCAGTACTTTCGACGCGTCGTCGATGCCGCGTTTTTTCAACGCCTGCAGGAAGGCATCGTCGTTACGCGCGAGTTCGCAGGCCATCGCAAATTCGTCGGGCACGATGCGCGCCTGCACCCCCTCGATATGGCGCCACCGGTGCAGGCTGTCGCTGGCGAAGCGAACCACGCCGGCCAGCGTGCGGTTGCTGACCGGCTCGTAGCAACAAACGTAAGCGCAACGCTGGTCCGGGAAGAAACCGGACTCGTCGAGGCTGATGGTCTCGAACCAGGCGGACTCGTCGAGGCCGGCGTCGCGCCTGACGACGCTTGCGGCCTGCCTGATTTCGGCTTCGTTCAACGGTGCTTGCAACGGATTCATGGATTCGCTCCTGCGGTCTGGACGACGATGTTAACCGCTTCGCGCAAAATACCAAATGTTTGCCCCGGGTATATTCCTTTCCGCAGCGGAGAGTGATAATCTGCGCGCGCCTGGTGGAGCAAACCACCCATAACTAGAGGTTATATCATGAACGAGGAAGCCGACGGCCTTCCCGTGCGCCCGTCCGTGAAGCCGGCGGATCCGCGCTTTTCTTCGGGGCCGTGTAAAAAGTATCCCGGCTGGGATATTACCCATCTCAATACCGATTTTCTGGGGCGCAGCCACCGCGCCAAACTTCCCCAGCAACGCCTGCGCGCCGCGATCGACAAATCGCATCGGCTGTTGGGCCTGCCCTCCGACTGGCGCCTCGGCATCGTGCCGGGCTCCGATACCGGTGCGTTCGAAATCGCGATGTGGTCGCTGCTCGGCGCGCGGCCGGTCGACGCGCTGGTATGGGAGAGTTTCTCCAGCGACTGGGCGAAAGACCTGCAGGCGCTCGGCATCGAAGAACTGAACCTGCTGCAGGCCGATTACGGCGAACTCCCCGACCTGAGCCGGGTTAACGCCGCACACGACCTGGTGATGGTTTACAACGGCACCACCAGCGGGGTCTGCCTGCCGGACCTGGACTGGCTCGACGCCGACCGCGACGGGCTCGTGCTGTGCGATGCGACCTCGGCGGCGTACGCGATGCCGATCGACTTCGGCAAGCTCGATGTCGTCACCTGGTCCTGGCAGAAGGTGCTCGGCAGCGAGGGTGCGCACGGCATGCTCGCGCTCGGCCCGCGCGCGGTCGCGCGACTCGAATCCAGCCAGCCGCGCTACCCGCTCCCCAAGCTGTTCCGGCTGACCAGAAACGGCCAGCTTGTCGAGGGTATATTCATGGGTGCCACGATCAATACGCCAAGCATGCTGGCGCTGGAAGACCTGCACCTGGCGCTCGACTGGGCGGATGGCATCGGCGGCCTGGAAACCCTGTGGCAGCGCACCCGCGACAATTTCGATTGTATCGACAGCTGGGTCGGGCAATCCCCGTGGATCGACTGGCTGGCGCGGGCACCGGCGACGCGTTCGCCGACGTCGATGTGCCTGCAAGTCGTGGACGACGATTTCCGCCGAATGTCCAGGGAGGATCAGCAGCAGGCGATCAACGCCATGCTCGTCAGGCTCGAGGCAGAGAATGTCGCCCTCGATATCGGCAATTACCGCAGCGCTCCGCCCGGATTTCGCGTCTGGGGCGGCGCCACTGTCGAAACCAGCGATCTGGCGGCCCTGACCCCGTGGCTCGACTGGGCGTTTGCAGGTTTCAAACAATCGCTACAGGAGAATCAGCATGACTAAACCCAGGGTTTTAATCTCCGACTCGATGTCGAGCCAGGCGGTCCAGGTATTCGAAGAACGCGGCGTCGAGGTGGTGCAGTCGAGCAAGCTTTCCGAGGCCGAGCTGTACGACCTGATCGGCGACTTCGACGGCCTTGCGATTCGATCGTCGACAAAAGTCACCGCCGAGCTGCTCGAGAACGCGAAAAATCTCAAGGTTGTCGGGCGCGCCGGTATCGGCGTCGATAACGTCGACGTCACGGCCTGCACGCGGCGCGGTATCGTGGTCATGAATACGCCGCTCGGCAACGCGATTACGACCGCCGAGCACGCGATGGCGATGATGCTGGCGCTGGCGCGCCATATACCGCAGGCCAACAGCTCGACGCATGCCGGCAAGTGGGAGAAAGCGCGCTTCATGGGTGTCGAACTGACCGGCAAGACGCTGGGCCTGATCGGCGCCGGCAACATCGGCTCGATCGTCGCCGAGAAAGCCATCGGCTACGGCCTGCACGTGCAGGCCTACGACCCGTTTCTAACCGAAGAGCGCGCCGACAAGCTGCGCGTCAAGAAGGTCGACCTCGATACCCTGCTGGCCAGTTCCGACATCGTTTCTCTGCACGTGCCGAAGACACCCGAAACCAGCAACATCATCGGCGCCAGCGCGATCAACAAGATGAAAAAGGGCAGTATGCTGATCAACTGCGCGCGCGGCGGGCTGGTCGACGAGCTCGCGCTGAAGGCCGCGCTCGAAAGCGGCCACATCAAGGGCGCGGCCCTCGACGTCTACGAGGTCGAACCGGCGCGTGACAATCCCCTGTTCGAACTGGATAACGTGATCTGCACGCCGCATCTCGGTGCGTCGACGATCGAGGCGCAGGAGAAGGTCGCGATCCAGATCGCCGAGCAAATCAGCAGCTTTCTGTTGACGGGTGCGGTCAACAACGCGATCAACGCGCCGAGCATCAGCGCCGAGGAGGCGCAGTTGCTGCGGCCCTACCTGCAGCTCGCGCAATGTCTCGGATCGTTCGTCGGCCAGCTGACCCACGATCCGATCAAGACCTTGTCGGTGACTTACGGCGGCGAAGCCAACGACCTGAATGTGTCGCCGTTGACCCTGCAGGTGGTGCAGTCGGTGCTCGAGCATCACAGCAGCTACGTCAATTCCGTCAACGCGCGCGAGGTCGCGCGCGAGCGCAATATCGACGTGATCGAGGCGCACAACGAGGGACGCGACGAATACCCGTGCCGCATCACGGTCGGGGTCGAAACCGAGACCAGATCGCGCAGCATTTGCGGTACGCTGATACAACACCGGCCGCGCGTGATCGACGTCAAGGGCATTCCGCTCGAATCCGAGCTCGGCGAGCACATGCTCTACATTACCAACTACGACAAACCCGGGGTCATCGGCGATATCGGCACTTCCTGCGCGCAGCGGGGCATCAATATCGCCAACATGCACCTCGGCCGCGATGCGCGAAACGGCAAGGCGATGGTGCTGCTGGAAATAGACGAGCCGCTCGGCAACGAGGACCTCGAGCACCTGCGCTCGCTGCCAAATATCAACGACGTGCAATACCTGCATTTCCCGGCGATACAGTGACAGCACCAGGCGAGATCCAGGCGCCCAAATGGCTGCGGCGTAGCCGTGCGACGCAGCAGTTCGTCGCGACGGTTTGCAGCGGCGGGGACCTGGACGCGGCCCTGGCGACGGTTGGCGCCGTAATGGGCGATTTGCAGGTTAACGGTCAGCGCCGGCTTGGCGCCAATGCCTTCGACGCGACCTTCGAGGGCAATCCCGACCGGGCCTGGTCGATATTCCAGATCCTTCGAGAAAATCTGGCTAACGCCGATGTTTACGTTCGGCCGGCAAGCGAGCGCGGTAAACGCCTGTTGATCTGCGACATGGATATGACGATCGTCGCGGCAGAAACGCTCGACGAGGTGGCCATAGCGCTCGGCATGGGCGAGCGGATCGCGGCCATCACCGCGCGCGCAATGCACGGCGAGATCGATTTCAACGCCGCGCTGCGCGAGCGTATCCAGATGCTCGCCGGGCAGGCCGAACAGGTTTTCCACGACGTGGCGCGTCAGGTCCGGTTAAACCCGGGTGCCGAAAAACTCGTCGCCGGGGCCAGTGCCGCCGGAGTGCATACGATCCTGATCAGCGGCGGCTTTGCGCAGGTGGCCGAACCGGTCGCGCGGCAACTCGGTTTCGACGAAGTCCATTGCAACCGGCTCGAGCTCGAGGCGGGACAACTGACGGGCAGGGTGCACGAACCGATCATCAATGCCGACCTCAAGTGCCAGATTTTACAGCAACGTGCGCAGGCGCTCGGACTTACGCTCAGGGATTGCTGCGCCATCGGCGACGGCGCCAACGATCTGCCGATGCTGACCGCGGCCGGGCTCGGTATCGGTTATCACGCCAAGCCGGTATTGCGCGCGGCGACCAGCTGCCACATCGATGCCTCGGATCTCGACAGCGCTCTCTATTTCATGGGTCTGGAATCTGCAAGCGCGGCACCTGACGCGCGGTAAATCCGGAGCAAAAATCCTATTTCTGGTGCTTTCCTGCGACGTAAAAGACTACCAGGCCGCAGCGGCGTAGACAGGCCTGCAAAAGCGGATAATCAGAGCTCGAACAGCACGTCGGTGCGGATAATGTACTTGGTGCCGGCGCTAATCCGCTGCGACGCATGCAGGCAGTGCAGCGGATGCGTGCCGTGCGGAAAGCACAGCGCGGCGCCGATCGGCGTACGCACATCGACAATGTCGGCATCTTCAGGATCGCGCGCGGGTTGTCCCGGTTTATTCCTGTCGACATAAAATTGCGTGGCGCCGCCCGCGTAGTCCTCGCTCAGGAACAGCAGGAAACTGAGCTGGCTCCAGCGATCGTCGAAGGCGTTGTCGATCAGCTTGCCGCCGACCACACGCGAGCCGGGCCATGAGCCGTCGGTATGCGGAGCGAAATAGTCGTTCACGCCATAGCGATAGAAGCGGAAACGGGCGTTCAACCCCAGTACCGATTTCGACCTGTTGTAGTCGCTGTCGTCGTGCAGCAGGGTAGCGCAGCGTTGCCAGATTATATTGCAGGTTTCGTCGTCGGCGATCCAGGTGAAGCTGTCGTTGTGACGGATCCGGCGCGGCAGCGACACCGCCGCGTCTTCGAGGTATCCCAGCGATTCGCTGAGCTCGACCAGACGCGCGCATTCGTCGTTTGCGAGCACATCGAGCAGCTGAAACGCGCCCGGCACCGCGTCGATATCGTGTCGCTCGACCGATGTATCGTATTCGCGTGCCAGCGCTGCCGGATTGTCGTCGCGGCTGGCCCAGGTCGGAATGGCGGGATTTTCGGCGCCCGCCTCGCGGGCGATAACGTAGAAGTCAGGCATCGGGGCCTCTAGCAGTAGCAACAGGTGTAGACACGGTATTTTACGAGCGTCCAGCTGAGTCTCGACGCCATACCTGTCCGGGGCGACGCGTCATCAGGGCAGGTGTATCGAATCGCGGGCGCATCAGATAAACCCGGTCGCGCGCAACCCCCCAGTGACTCGGGAACTGCGCAATGTCGGATATTCGCTCCGTCGACACCTGCTCGCCGAGGGCGATTCACGCCAGCGACACCGGCGTGGTGCCGGTATCGTAGGCGAGGCGCGACAGCGTCGTGTTGACGCCGCAGAAAATAGCCGCGCTCAAAGCGATTGTGCGGCCCACAATCTCGCTTTTATTCATGATAGAGTATGCGCTTCAGCAACTTGGAACAGGGTCGATTATGAGCCAGCCAGCCAGCAAAGCAATCAAAGATACGATCCTGATCGAGCATTTACCCTACGAGCTCGATGGGGGTATCGCCCGCCGCGCGTCCATCGGTTTGATCGTACTCGCCACCGATTACACCATCGAACACGAATGGCGCCAGCTTTTCGCCAAGGTCGATGGCGTCGCGCTTTACCAGAGCCGCATCTACAACGATAACCTGATAACCCCAGATAGCCTGCGCGCGATGGCGCCGCGCATCGTCGAGTGCACGCGCGTGATCACGCCTGATACCCCGGTCGATGTCATGGCCTACGGCTGTACCTCGGCCTCGATGGCGATCGGCGAGGAAGGCGTGTTCGCCAATATCAGGCAAGCCAAACCCGATAGCAAATGCACGACGCCGATTACCGCCGCGTTCGCGGCCTTCGACGCGTTCGGTGCGAAGAGAATTGGCGTGTTGACGCCGTACCCGGCCGACGTCAACCGGATCGTGTCCGAGTATATCAACGCACGCGGCTACGAGGTTCCCGTATTCGGCTCCTTCAACGCCGACCGCGATACCGTGGTCGCGAGAATTACGCCGCAATCGATCGAAAGCGGCGTGCGTGAACTGGTCAAGCATGCCGAGGTCGATGCGATATTCGTTTCCTGCACCTCGGTGCGCCTGATGGCGGCCTGCGCCGAACTGGAGAAAAACCTCGGTATCCCGCTAACCTCGTCGAACCACGCGATGGCCTGGCATGCGCTCAGGCTCGCCGGTATCGACGACAGGCTCGGCTGCTTCGGCTCGCTTTACGACCTGCCGCTGCGCCAGGATTCGTCGCGGTGAAACGCCTGGTAATCCTGATGCTGTCCGGGTTGACGGCCATTGCCGTGCAGGCCGCGGAGGTAAAACTGACTTTCGTCGGCGCCAGCGACGCGGCGCTCGAGAATCCGCACGACCTCAAGTTGTCGCCAAACGGTGAATACCTGTTCGTTTCCGATGTCGGCAATAATCGAGTTGCGATCCTCGATCCGCAATCCCTGGATCTGATCGCCGAATTCGGCTCGGATCATCAGTCCGGCACCCACGACGTGGACTTCGACTCGCGCGGCCGGGCCTACGTTGCAGACACGCATAATAATCGCGTGACCATTTACGATATGAACGGAACCAGCGCCCGCCTGGTTGGCGAGTTGAGCGAGCGTGTCCGTGGACCGGAGGGCGTGCTGGTCCATCCCAACGGGCTGATCTATGTAGCCGGCGCCTGGTCGGGAAACGTCGTTGCTTACCGGGAAGGCAAAGTCGTCGGCGAGCTGGACGGGCTGTCGTCGCCGCACGATCTCGAGCTGGCGGAAAATGGAGATATTTGGCTTGCCGATGCCGGCAACAGTCGCATACTGCTGTTGTCCCCCGATCTCGGCATCAGGCGTGAGCTCGGGCGTCGCGAATATGACTTCAACGGTGTTCGCTACATGGATTTGACGCCAGAGGGAATGCTGATCGCCGCCGACAAGAATAATCACGTGGTCAAGTTCATCGGCGCCGACGGCAGGCTAATGCACGTGCTAGGCGACGGTAAACCCGGGCAGGGCGTAAATAAATTCACGACACCCGAGGGTGTCGAGGTCCGGGGTAGCGAGCTGTGGTTATCCGATTCGGGTAATGACCGGGTGGTCAAGTATTCGCTGGAAGTAGAATAAGAGACCGAGGTCGATCATCGAGTCTGGCCTGTGTGTTGGCAGGCCCGTTGATTCGGGATCTGCCGATCAAACCATTCAGGCGAACAGATAAACCAGTATTCCCGCGACGCAAATCAACGAGGCTGCTTCGATCTAAATAAGTTTTAAAGGAATCCCGGTGCTTACTCGAGTAGCTGGACTTTTGCTTTGCGGGAGGTCATCGTGATCCCTTAGCCGCGCATTCCATGATCAAGTGTATTTAGTATGTATATACATTGTAGTGGTTTGTATAGTAATTGCGTGTCTTTGATGTAAAATGGAGCGGAACCCTCTGAAATTTCTGCTTTTTGTTATTGACTTTAAATACTGTAAATGGCCAAAGAAAAAATCATCAATATTCGGGTCGAGGCAGACCTGAAGAAGCAGGCCAGGAAGCTCGCCGAAAACGACGGCAGGAGCCTTTCCAACTGGATTCTGAGGTTGATACAGGACGAAATAAACAGGGCCCGGGATGGCTCGACGAAGCAAAAACGGCGCTAGACAGTTAGCTAGATCATGATTGGTACTATTTAAACAGCCGCGAACACGGGCGTTCCGTCGTCGTCAACTTGCGCCTGTATCGACGGGCTCGAGTCGGAATTTTGACGAATCTGGTAAATAAAACGGTATTTGCCGTCCTCGATTTTGACCCTGCGCAGAGCCCTTCGATGATTACAGATTCTAATAACTGATTGAGGTAAATGCATTTTTGTACTATGAGAATAGTTTAAGGCAGATTTTAAATCGCGTACCCGGCTATTGGTGCGGAATTTGCTCGGTAGTTTAGCCAAGGAAAATAATCGATAAAAGGAAACCTGGAGGCATCACCCGACACTTGTGAGGTGACGCATGAACAGGAAGAGTACGATAATGTGGCGACTGGCCGTGCTGGGCCTGATCGCAAGCCTGGTGCCGCTGGGTATCTACGCGCTCGATAAACACGGCCAGGTCGACACCGAGCGCATGCTCGACGTTTCGGTATCGATTCGCACCATGTCCCATGTCACCGTCGACAAGTTCGGCGACTCGGTCTGGGAAATCGGCAACGGCTCGGGTTTCCTGGTCGCCTCCGGCAATTGCGAAGTCTGGACCAATCACCATGTCATCGAGGACGCGGCGCTGATCGAGGTCTATCCACGCGGCTGGAGTCGGACCGCCGGCATCTCGGCCAGGATCGTCAACGCTACCCCGAGATCCGACGTCGCCATCCTGGAGCTGGAGCATTGCTCGGGGCTGCCGGTGGCCATCCTGGGGAACTCGGACCTGGTCAGGCCGGGCGACGAAACCTTTGCGGTCGGCAATCCGCTCGGCCGCAATCCCGATTCGATCAGCCGCGGTATCATTTCGCACACGCAACGCTACCGCGACAGCAGCATTCCCTACCTGCAAACAGACGCCGCGATCAATCCCGGAAACTCGGGTGGCGCGCTGTTCGATCACGACGGCAGGGTGATAGGAATCAATACGGCGATCGATTCGACGCGTTATGGTACCAACGTCGGGATTGGATTCGCGGTACCGATCAACCAGGTGATGCGGGATGTTGCCGATCTTCGCCGGGGTCCGCCTAGCTGGGGCGACGCGGGATTGTCGAACATCGTCACAACGTTGACGCCGGACGAGGCGGAAGTTTTCGAAGTGCCGGGAGGGATGGGCGCGCTGGTCGTGACAAGGCAACCGGAGCAGGGCCCGAGCGAGGGCAAGCTGCGCGTGCACGACGTGATATACCGGATAAACGATACCCCGATAAAGAATACCGAACAGGCGGTGCGCATGATCGGCCAACAGCGGGTTGGCGATACGATCTCGCTGGACCTGATCAGGGAAGGCGATCGCCGGAGCGTCGAGATCGTGCTCGGAGAAGGCTGGAAAGCCGACAGCGTTCCGGCGCCGGACGACTACGAAGGATACCTCGGCATGACGCTGGAGATGTGGGACACGGCGGATGGTGATCGAGGCCAGTTCAAGCAGCCGGTCATTACCAGGGTGCACAGCCTCGGTCCGGCACACAGGGCGCGAATTTCGAGTTCGCAGAAATCGATCCTGATCAACGGTCCGTTCGTGGTACCGTACCTGCTGGATGTCAAGACGGTAACCGGGGTTGCCTACCAGGGCAAGTTTCACCGGGTAGCCAGTGTGGATGAGGTAGAGCAGTTTGCCGAGCAGGCTTACCGGGACGGGAACCCGTTATTGCTCGAGATCGAATTGTGGGCTCGCGCCAACCCTCGTGACGCCAAGACGGCGCTCGAACTCGAAGATACGGCGTTCTTCAAACTTACGCCAGGGCGCGCGATCGCCGACGTATCCGATCCCTACGTCAGGAAGGTTCTCGGGCGCGGGATTACCCGGCCGCCGTTCGAATTCGTAAAACAGACGGCCGGTTTCAGCGATACCCGTAAACCTTAATTCCGCGCTCCTGCGCGCTCAACCGCCGGGCGGCGCCAGCAGGTCTTCGATGAAATGCGAGGTGGGTTCGTAGCGGCCGGAAACACCGGCCTTGGCGTAGACGCCCGTCGCCTGCTGGCGTACCGATTTTTCCTTGACCCCCCTGACCCCGGCGATTTCCTGCATCGTTAATCCCTTGATCAGCAGGATCGCGATTTCCTTTTCGGTGTCGGTCAGCGCCCAGCGCCTGAATTCGTTGTCGATAACCTCGGGCAAATGCGCTCTTAACTGGATAACTTCCTGCTCGGTATCGTCGATTTCCGAAACCAGCCTCGAGACCTGTTTCAGTTCGAATACCAGCGCCAGCAGGATTTTCCTCGTGGTCGCGGATCACGACCTGAAGGTCGCCGAGTTTTTCGTTAAACCGGACCCGGAGCATCCCGAGCGTAACATTCGCTCCTTCCCGGTAGAGGGATTTCATATTCCGGCGCTGATTCTCGGTGACGGGATCGAACCTCGGCTGATAGACAGCCTGGCAAGCCAGATCGACCTGCCGCCGACCCTGCTCGGACTCGCCGGGATCGAAGCCGAGACGCCGATGCTCGGTACCGATTTTACCCGGGCAGGCAAGGACTATGTCGGCCGGGCAATCATGCAGTTCAACGACTACCAGGCTTATCTGGATGGCGATTCGCTGGTGGTGCTAAGGCCCGGCCTGGCGCCCCTGACGGGTCGCTATGTCGACGAAAAATTCTCACAGACCAGTAACGATGATCTGCAGGATCTGTCGGTTTCGGCGCTGGCGCATGCGTTGTGGAGCAGCAACATGTACCGGGAAGGGCTTTATAAATTACCGGGCGCATCGCGGTGACGCCGGTGCCGGCCAGTTGCGAATACCAGATCCCGTCTGTCTGCGCCTGCGTCAGTCGATCGGTGCGCCACCCTCGGCGCTGCGCCGTTCGATAAAGGCCTGCAGTTCCCTTTCGATCGCCTGCTCCATCGGCGGCGCCTGGAACTCTTCGAGTATCTTTTTCCAGACTCCGTTGGCACGTTGGGTCGCGGTCTTGCTGCCGCTCTCGGTCCACTGCCCGAAATTGCTCCAGTCGGAGACCAGTGGTTCGTAGAACGCGGTCTGGTAACGTGCCATGGTGTGATCGCAACCGAAGAAGTGGCCACCCGGGTCGACGCTGGCGATCGCCTCGAAGGCAAGCTCAGCGTCGCCGCTGTCCAGCGGGTTAAAGATTTCGGCGAAGGTTTGCAGCATCTCGACGTCGAGAATGAACTTTTCCATCGACCCGGTGAGCCCGCCCTCGAGCCAGCCCGCGGCGTGCACCATCATGTTGACGCCGCCGAGAATGCTGCCCCAGGCCGACATCAGGTATTCGTATACCGACTGCTCGTCGGGCGCGTTGGACGCGGTTGCCGCCGAGCCGCGCCACGGCAGGCCGATATGGCGCGCCAGCTGGCCGGCGCCGAACGCGGCCTGCACGAATTCCGGCGTTCCGAAAGCAGGGGAGCCCGATTTCATGTCGACATTCGACGTAAAGGAACCGTAGACTACCGGCGCGCCGGGACGCACCAGCTGCGATAATACGATGCCGGCCAGCGCCTCCGCGTGCTGCAGAACCAGCGCCCCGGGCATCGTCACCGGCGCCATCGCGCCGGCCAGCGTAAACGGCGTGATTACCGACATCTGGCCGGCCCTGGCAAAGTCGATGATGCCCTGGCACATCGGCACGTCGAGCTGGCGCGGCGAATTGGTATTGATGATCGTGTAACACCACGGTCTGGCCTCGAATTCCTGCTGGCTCAGGCCGCGCGCGATGCGCGTCATCGCGAAGCTGTCCTCGACCTGGGCGCTGCCGCGCGAATAAATGAAAAAGGGCTTGCGGCTCAGGGTCAGCTGGGCAGCGGTGACCTGGTAATGACGTAGGTGCACCGGTATATCCTGCGATTCGACATTCGGGGACTGCATGTGCAGCACGTCGAAGTGTTCGCTGAGCTTGATGATATTGCGCGTATCCTCGAGCGTGCCGGGACGCTTGCCGCGATCGAGATCGGAAATATGGGGCGCGCCGCCGACGCAGACGAAGGCGACGTGATCGCCGCCGAGCGTGACGTTGGTGTCGGGGATGGCGCCGTGCATGACGAATTCGCCGGGCGCGGTCCGGAGCGCAGATGTCACCAGTTCGGGCTCGATGCGCACCAGCAGCGAGGTCTCGTCGACGCTAGCGCCCGCTTTCCTGAAATATTCCCGGGCCTCGGGATTGAGTACCTTGATGCCGAGCTCGCGGATCACGCGCAGCGCGGTCTGGTGGGTCGCCTCGAGCCGATCCTCGCTGAATACCGGCTGGCGCAGCAGCGTATTTCTGAGGTTACGATAATTGACCTCGCGTCGATGCGAGGTATCGGCGACCCCGTGATGCCGTCCGCGCCTGGTTCTCCTGCTCACGATAACCTGTCTCCGTAAGTGTCGATGATGTGGCGGCGAAACTCCTCTGCCTCGCGGGGATCGAGGTCGCGGCCGGTAAAGCATTCGAAATACGCCTCGGTATAACTCAGCCGCGTTGCCAGCGATTCCCCGATCTCGAGTGCATAGAAACCGATTTGCGAATAGTAAAGCACGCGAGCACGTATCAACGCGTCCGGCATCGGGTATTCGAAACGCGCATAAAACGTCTGCAGCGTTGCGATACGCGCGGCGTCTTCACGATCGATCAGGCGGCGTATTTTTGGCGAGCGGCGCGACCATTCGCGAATCGCGAGGTCCAGCCGCGGATCGAACGCGGCGGTATCGATGCAGGTTTCGAAAAACCTGAAAATGCCCTGCGCCAGGCTGGCGGCGCCGGCGACTGACCTGACGATGGCGTCGGTGTTCTTGTCTTTCCAGTAGCTCACCAGCGTTTCGATGAGGTCGTTACGGTTTTCGAAATGCCAGTAAAAACTGCCGCGACTGACGCCGAGATCGTCGGCTAGCCGGGTGATGCGTACCGCGTCGATGCCCTCGGAAACAAAGGTCTCCAGCGCCTGCAGCAGCCAGTCGAAACGCTGCAACTGTTTGCGATCCTGGCCCGGAGCACCGCGCTCTGCGACGGCCTTGAGTAGCGTGGTATCCGACATCTATTGCCCCATACAAATATGTATGGTCCAATATACAGATGTGTATGTTTATTGCAATAATAATAGCCGATGACCAGGCAAAATCTGAACTCCGGGTGGAACGATTCGACGCGCTCGAAATCATGCCGCGTTTCGAATACGGCGAAATGACGCAGGTCGTCGAAACTTGCGGCAGCAGGGACGGTTCCGAGCTCGGCACCGGCTGGGGGCGATTCATCGATGCGCGCATCCCGTGGACGGTTCGGTACGACGAGGTCCTGACCGTATTCGAGGGCGAACTTCGCGTGTACGCCGACG
>JAOTTY010000319.1 GCA_029864185.1 Gammaproteobacteria bacterium | reverse complement strand
GACCTTGGGAGCGATATAGGCGGCGAGAATCGCAATGATCGCGACCACGACGATGATTTCGAGCAGGGTAAAACCCTGGTTGGAGCGTACTTTATTCATATCAATTCGATTGTTGGGTTGGGCGATGGTTCATTGTATACGTAGACCATACCAGCGCAATTGCTATCGCCATCAGCAGGCCGTACATGTGAGAGTCGACGACGACGCGCGCGCCGATGAGGTTGCCGGTGTTGAAGTCGTAAAACGAGAACTGTTCCATCAGCACCTTGATCACGATCGCGGCGACCACCAGCACCGCTATCAGGCGGTCGCGCGGATAGAGGCCGAGCCCGCCGAGCACGTACAGGCCATACAAAATACCGGAATGTCCCGCGAAATTATGCACTTCGGGGCTATACAGCGTCATCAGGATAGAGATACCGAGCGCCATGCAAAGGGTCACGGTTACCCAGCGCCAGGCCGACCAACCCGGCGCGGTCAGGCTTACGCAGATCGCCAGAGCCAGGCTGTTCAGCAGCAAATGCACCCAGCCGACGTGCACCCAGTGCGCGCTGACGATGCGCCAAACCTGGCCGCTCGACAGCCAGTCGCGCTCGTAGCGGAAATACTCGGGACCGATCGCCTGCAGCAGCGCCATCACGGGGATGATGACCGCAAGATAACGCCAGTCCGGCGATTGCCTGATCCGTTGCCACACGGCTACACCAACTCGTTCATGTCGAAGATCGGGATCAGGATGGCGATCACGATAAACAGCACTACCATGCCCATCAGCAGGATCATCGCCGGCTCGAACAGCGCGATGAACATCGCGGTGACGCTGCCGAACTCGTTTTCCTCGGCGCGCGCAGAGCGTTCCATCATCTCGCCGAGCTTGCCGCTGGCCTCGCCGTTTTGCACCAGCTGGATCACCAGCGGGCTGAAATACCCGGTCTTGTCGAGCGACGTCGAAATGTACTCACCCTCGCGCACCTTGTCGGCCGCCTTGATAACCGCCGCGCGGATCGGCTCGCTGTTGATGACTTCGGTGGAGATGCGCATCGCGTCGAGCGCGGTCACGCCGCTCGATACCAGGATACTCATGGTGCGGGTAAAGCGCGCGGTGTTCGCGAGCCGTACCAGGTACGAGATGTACGGCAGCCGCAGGTAAAAACGATCGCGCATGCGCCGGAAACCGGGTAGCTTGACCAGTTGCGCGTAGATTGCCACCGCGAGCACCACGCCGATGAGCAGCTCGACGCCATAGTCCTTGAAGAAATCCGAGATCGCGATCAGCCAGGTCGTCATCAGCGGCAGCTCGGTGTCGAATCCCTCGAACACCTGCACGATCTTCGGTACGACGAAGGTTAACAGCGCCCCGACCAGCGCAAACGCGACCACGCTCAACAGAATCGGGTAAATCAGCGCCTGCCCGGTGCGGCGCTGCAAATCCTGGCGCGCTTCCATGTGGTCGGCGAGGCGTTCCATGACGATATCGAGCAGGCCCGACGACTCGCCGGCGTGCACCGACGCGCAGTACATGGAATCGAAGATACGCGGGAATTCCCGCAGCGCCTCGGACAGCGGGTAACCCTCGAGCACGCGCGCACGCACCGCGAGCAGCACGTGCTTGGCCGCCGGTTTGGGGGTCTGCCGCGACACCGCGTGATAGGCCGATTCGACCGGCTGCCCGGCGCTGATCAGCGTCGCCAGCTGGCGCGTGATCAACGACAGTGTCGCGACGTTAATCTTGTCGCGTTTGGCCTTGCCGATGCCGCCGTCCGCCTGGCGCGACGTTACCTCGCCGATTTCGAGCGGCATCAGGCTCATGCCGCGCAACTGCTGGCGCGCCTGACGCGCGGTATCCGCCTCGATCAACCCCCTCTGGGTCTTGCCATCGCCGTCGATGGCCTGGTATTCGAACGCCGCCATTACATCGTCCCGCCAGATACAGCCATCTCGCGTCTCGACCCTATGCGTCGGAGCGGCGCGAACCTTCCAATACGAGTCATTCCCGCCAGTAACCGAGTCATTCGCGGGAATAACCGTGTCGTTCCCGCGAAAGCGGGAATCTTAGCGCGTCCCGGCACTACAAGATCCCGGATAAATGCTGCGCATTTTCCGGGATGACGTAGACTAAATACTGCGCATGTTGCTGGATGACACCGCCCATGATATCGCCGTTTATCCCCCATCCCGGGTCACCCGCAAGACCTCGTCCAGCGTCGTCTCGCCCTGCACCAGCTTGCGAATACCGTCCTCGCGCAGGCTGCGGCTTTTCGTCCGGCAATAGCGCTCGAGTTTCGCCTGGCCGATGCCATCGTGGATCATCCCCGACAGCGTCTCGTCGACGTCGATCATCTCGTAAATCCCGGTGCGCCCGCGGAATCCTGACTGTGAACAGGCCGGGCAGCCGTTCGCCTGGTAAATGACGTCATCGCCGCTGATTTCGAAACCGTTGATCTGTTCGACATCTAGCTGCGTGACCGTCTTGCATTCCGGGCACAGCTTGCGCACCAGGCGCTGCGAGATCACGCCGAGCAACGTCGACGACAGCAGGAAGGGTTCGACGCCCATGTCCTGTAGGCGCGTGATCGCGCCGACCGCCGAGTTGGTGTGCAGGGTCGACAACACCAGGTGACCGGTCAGGCTCGCCTGCACCGCGATCTGCGCGGTTTCGCTGTCGCGGATCTCGCCAACCATGACCACGTCCGGGTCCTGGCGCAGGATGGCGCGCAATCCCCGGGCAAAAGTCATGTCGACCTTGGTGTTGACCGGGGTTTGCCCGATGCCGTCGAGGTCGTATTCGACCGGGTCCTCGACCGTCAGGATGTTGCGTTTGGCATCGTTTAGCACCGACAGCATCGCGTACAGCGTCGTGGTCTTGCCCGAGCCGGTCGGCCCGGTCACGAGGATTATCCCGTGCGGCTTCTGGATCATCTTCTCGAGGCGCTTTTCGACCTTGTCGCCCATGCCGAGCTGTTGTAGATCGAGCCGCCCGGCCTGCTTGTCGAGCAGGCGCATGACCACGCGCTCGCCGTGCCCGGACGGCAGCGTCGATACGCGGATATCGACCGGGCGGTTGGCGACCTTGAGCGCGATGCGCCCGTCCTGCGGCAGGCGTTTCTCGGCGATATCGAGCTGGGCCATGACCTTGATGCGCGACACCAGCAGGCTCGCGATCTGGCGCGGTGGCTCGAGCACTTCGCGTAGAACGCCGTCGACGCGGAAACGGATCGACAGCCGCGACTCGAATGGCTCGACGTGGATATCGGACGCATTTTCCTTGATCGCCTCGGTGATCAACGCGTTGATCAGGCGGATGATCGGCGCATCGTCGTCGCTTTCGAGCAGGTCCTCGGGCTCGGACAGCTCGCGCGCGACATCGTGCAGGTTTAGCTCTCCGCCGATTTTTTCGGCCTCGATAAACGAGGTTTCGCGGTTATTCTCGAAATGCTGCCCCAGCAGGCGGTTGAACTCCAGGTCGGATTCGACCTCGATTTCGTCGATCATGCCGAGCAGGCGCTGCGCCTCCGCAATCGCGTCCGCCGGCGCCCCGTTCTTGAGCGTGAGCTTGAGCTTGCCCGAGACCGGCGACTGTGCCGCGATGACGCCGTAGCGCTTGCAGAATGAATAGGGAAGTGCGCCTGTTGAAGCCATTTAACAACTTTTCCGTCTATGTGATTGAATAATAGTAGGGTTTCACCTGCAATTTGACCATAAAAACCCTGAAAAATTGCTGAATTATGTCAATTAATTACATCAATTCGGTTAATCCAGATTGATTCCGGCCGGCGGCGAGAGCCCCGGGGAGCAATCCGACATTATACCTGAATCCTTTCACCGGTCCCGCCCTGGCTACAACCGGTTTCATGCATGTTTCATCTCTTTTTCCAAACCCACGAAAGCCTGCACTGAATTAAAAAAGTCCTGCAATTTCACCCATTTGGGCGATTCGGGGACAGACTCAATTGTGCATAATTTCAAGCGAAGTGTAGGAACATGATGTCTCAAGATTTAGTAAAGGTTTTTTGATTAGTCTAAAAATAAAATAAGAGAAAAGGAACGTGAAGACACCAGCCAAAAGTATCTCGATTGCGATACTGATATTAACTTTTTCGTGGGTTAATCCGGCGATTTCATCGGTCGTTGGCTCGGCTGTCGAAAGTGAAATCAGCATGAGCCAGGTTGATAAACAGAATGGGGCTAATAAGGTAACTATCTCAGCCGTGCCAATTCCCG
>JAOTTY010000318.1 GCA_029864185.1 Gammaproteobacteria bacterium | reverse complement strand
TTTCTCCATGTACTGCTCGTTGCAATCGGCCAGCACCTGCCTGATCTGTTCAAAATGCGGCGCGATATTGTCCATGTTGTTGACATAGGTTTCGATGCAGGTACCGGTACTCTTGTCGATCTTGGCCGTAGGATTCACCTTGCGCCCGAGATTGTTGAAGTCTTCGCACCAGGCCGCGGGCGCCTTCTCGTTCAGCTTGTAGAAAAGGTCGATATAGGCTTCCTTGCGGATTCTGGGCGGACGCTCGTCGTCGATACCGACGATCTTGATTTCCTTGAATGCACTCATGCTCAATCGCTCCGGGTGCGGTAACAGGATTACCGGCCCATTCAATGGTTGTTCTGGATCAGGCGGCGGCTCGTCACCGGGCCCCTGCCGACTTTTACTTTTGCAGTCTCCGCGCGGCGTAGGCGGAATATCCAAGCGAAGACCGCTGATTGAGATTATCGGCGAATTCCTCGGCATGGCGGATTACCGACTGCCGGCTTCCCGATCGTATCCCCGTGATCGCGGAGTCCCCGCGTCCTATCGTGTATTGATACCACTTGCCCTCGGACATTCCCTCGGGCGGCTCTGTTTCTTCGATACTGGCAACGAAAAATTTTCGTTCATCCAGTTTGTCAGATAGATTGGACACGTTTAACCTCTGCTGTTGCTTTGCTTAAGCCGCCGCACGCCGGTTGGCGTTGCCGCCGCGGCGCTGACGTTTCTGCGCTGGTCTGGCGTTTTTCGGCGCGGATGTTTTCACCGCCGTGCCGTTCAGCACCGGGCCGCTGTGATAACCCGCGATGACCTGTCTGGGGATTTCCCGCTTGATCAGCCGCTCGATATCCTTCAGTTGCTTCATTTCATCGTGACTGACCAGCGAGATCGCCTGACCCTCGCGCCCGGCACGGCCGGTTCGGCCTATGCGGTGAACATAGTCCTCGGCCACGTTGGGCAACTCGAAATTGATAACATGCGGTAACTGGTCGATATCGAGCCCGCGCGCGGCGATATCGGTCGCGACCAGCACCTGCACCTTGCCCAGTTTAAAATCGGCCAGCGCCCTGGTGCGCGCACCCTGGCTCTTGTTGCCGTGTATCGCGGCCGCGTTTATTCCGTCGGAGATCAGCTGCTTGGCGAGACGATTAGCGCCGTGCTTGGTGCGGCCGAAAACGAGCACCTGGCGCCAGTTATTGGAGCCGATCAGGAACGACAACAGCTCGCGTTTGCGATCCTTGTCGACGGGATGGATAATTTGCTCGATCGCATCGACCGTCAGGTTGCGCCGCGAAACTTCGACCAGCGCCGGTGAATGCAGCAGCCCGTTGGCGAGTTTCTTGATCTCTTCGGAGAAGGTTGCCGAAAACAACAGCGTTTGCTTCTGTTTCGGCAGCAACGCCAGCAGCTTGCGAATATCGTGAATGAAACCCATGTCCAGCATGCGGTCCGCCTCGTCTAGCACCAGCAGTTCGACTTTCGAAAGATCCACCGAGCGTTGACCGACGTGATCCAGCAGCCGTCCCGGGGTTGCAACGAGAATATCGACGCCGCGCACCAGCTTCTGCTTTTGCGGGTTGATTTTGACGCCACCGAATACCACGGTCGATTTGAGCGGCAGCCATTTACCGTAGTCCTCGATGCTTTGCGCCACCTGGGCGGCGAGCTCACGGGTCGGCGTCACGATCAGGGCGCGAATCACGCGGCGTCCATCGGTCTTTTTTTGCGACTCGAACAGCCGTTGCAAAATTGGCAACGTAAACCCGGCGGTTTTACCGGTTCCGGTTTGCGCGCTGCCCATGACATCACGGCCTTCGAGTATCAGCGGGATTGCCTGGGTTTGTATCGGTGTTGGCGAGCTGTAACCCTTTTCGGATACGGCACGCACAAGCTCGGCCATCAGGCCAAGGGATTCAAATGACATGTAGTTATTTTCTCCAGAAATCGACCCGCAAAACACAACTCGTGTGAGTAAGCGGTCAGGGTAGATTTGTTTATTCGTAAGCAGGAAATCGGAAGGGATTACCATGTGATTGGCGATGCAGACCGATGTGCACCGAAATTGAAGCACAGCTTACACGAAAACGCGTTCGATAGGTGATTTATTTTGTCTGGCGGCGACGATCTCCGGCATTGCCAGACGCCCTGCAAAGCCGGGTATAATCCACGCAACGCGTTACCCGGCAGTATAACCCAAGCAGCGAGAATCCCGAGTGCAACCGTGAACGACAATCCGCACAAGCTACGGCTGGCCTGGTACGGCCTGACCGTATTCCTGAGTTCGGCGATACTGCTGGTGCTCGAGATTACCGCCGGCCGGCTGATCGCGCCCTACGTCGGCGTGACGATTTACAGCTGGACCTCGATCATCGGCGTTATCCTCGCGGGCCTGTCGCTCGGCAACTGGCTCGGCGGACGCTGGGCGGACCGTGGTGCCGACGAGCGCAGTACCGGGATCGCGCTGGCGTTCGCGGCCATTTTCAGCCTGGCGAGCCTGCTGGCGCTGACGATCATCGCCCCGGTGCTGCAGGCCAGTTCGCTCAACCTGGTCAGCGCCAGTTTCCTCTATGTACTCGGCATGTTTTTCATACCGTCGCTACTGCTCGGCATCCCGACACCGCTGTTGACAACGCTCGCGCTCGGGCTGGACAGTCGTACCGGACACGTCGTCGGTCGCATGCATGCGCTGGCCGCACTCGGCAGTATCGTCGGCACCTTCCTGACCGGATTTTTCCTGATCCAGTATTTCGGTTCGCGCAGCGTCATCATGATCTCGTCGGCCCTGCTACTGGCGCTTTCGCTTCCGTTCCTGCGCAAGGTCTCGGCAGCGGGTCTGGCGGGACTGGCCGCGCTGATCATCCTGGTCGCCGCGACGACCCGCCTCAAAGACGGATATATCAGCCCATGCGAATTCGAAAGCAGTTACTTTTGCCTGCGGGTAGTAGACGTTTCGGAGCAGGCGCCGCAGGGCACGGCCCGCGCGCTGGTGCTCGACCACTTGCTGCATGGCATCAATCACCAGGGCGATCCCGGGATGTTGATCTCGCCCTATGTCCACCTGATGCAGGAACTGGTGAATCGGCATTTCGAAGCGGCGACCCTGCCCGCGCTGGCTTATTTTTTTGCCGGAGGCGGCTCCTACACGCAACCGCGTGCAATCAAGCATGCAACGCCGACCGCATCGGTAACGGTAGCCGAACTGGATCCTGTAGTTACGCAAACCGTGGCGCGTGAAATGTTTGTCGATCCCGCCCGCTACCTGATCCATCACGGTGATGCCCGCGCCACGCTATTTCGTCAGGCGCCGGCCACGTTCGACGTGATCGTCACCGACGCATTTCACGACATCGCGATTCCCTATCATCTCGTAACCCTCGAATATGTTCGACTGGCAAAGTCCAGGTTGAAACACGGGGGAATATTCACCACCAACGTCGTCGACGCCTTCCCCGACCCGAAGATGGTCAAGAGCCTGATGAAAACGCTGCGCCAGGAATTCAGCCAGGTAGACGTCTGGCTGGACCAGATTCCGCGCCAGCCGCAGCGCATGACTTACGTGATTTCGGCAAGCGAGAAGCCGATCGACGGGGACGTCCTCGAATCGCGACAGGGATTTCGACGAGCCTGGTTTCGCATCAACGAGCCCCTGAGGAAATCCGGTACCCCGCTCGAGGAACTGCCGGTGTTCACCGACGATTTCGTTCCGGTCGAACGCATGATATCCGATCTGCTGCTGACGCATGAGGGCCTCTGACAAGACTGAATATCGCGCGGCAGGCGCAACAAGCCGTCGCTCTCGGCGGCCGATTGCTCGACGAAATGGCTGACGAAACAGTCGTCGATGCCAAGCTATTTCGCGCCGGCCAGCGGGTCGAATCCGGTTGCCGTATTCATACTGGTTTCCAGATTTCGGGCGTGGGTTCGCTGGCCTTGCCGCTTTCGATGCGCTTGAGCGTGCCCTTGCGTTGAAATTCTCTGGTCTCCTCGGGCAGGTCGCGCGCAAGCTCTTCGATGCGCAGGCGTTCGGTCCGCGGCACGATACGGCCCGCGTCCGCGAGACCCTGATGGCGCGCCCAGACGGCGTACTTCTTGTTCACCTGGTGCGGCTGGTAGACGCTCAGGATATCGGGCACGATATCGTATTCGATCGTCAACGCGCCGTCCGCGGCCGCCGCAGCGAGCAGTTCCTCGCCCGCCCGCGTGCGCGCGATCAGCGCGTTGGTGCCGGGATCGTCGACGC
>JAOTTY010000068.1 GCA_029864185.1 Gammaproteobacteria bacterium | reverse complement strand
ACGCTTTTGACATCGTCGTAGCGCTCGTCCCCGGCGCTGCGCAACCCCGGGATGTATTCGAATATCCCGCCCGAGTTCGCCGGCTGCAATAGCATCGTGATGGTGAATTCGTTGGTATCGAAGTGCCAGTTGAACTGCTGCCCCGGTTTGCCGACGTTGACGATCATGTTCGACACCGGGTCTTCGTAGATAAACAGTTCGTCTTTGCCCAGGCAATCGGCGAGGAACCGCTTCAACGGTTCCCAGTAATAAAGTCGGCGCGCCGTGGTTTCGTCGTCGAACAGGTCCGCGGTAATGAATCCGTTGGTACGTGGAATAAAGATATTGAGCGGGTGATCGGCCGGAAAGTCGGGATTGCCGTCATTGAGATAGACGTTGCACTGCTTCTGCGGCGAATAATAGGTTTGCGGCTTGCGCTCGTTGGCCTCGGCCAGCAGGGCCTGCAATCCGGTATCGCTGAAAAAACCGCGGATCACCGCGCATCCGTCGGCGTCGAGTTCGTTCCTGACCTGGTCTACCACCGATTGCCGGACCGGATTATCCGCCTCGTCGATAGGATAGGCGGCGTGGTTGATGATTTCATGACAGCGGAGGGTGTTCGACATTGTTGCGATCTCGAAAACAGGGATTATCTTAGCTGGCTATCCTTGCTGGCCCTGCGGTTGATGCCGGCCTGGCTGGCCTGGTCCCGGTCATGCCGCTCCTGGCAGGACACACACAGCCGCACCCCGGGGATGGCCCTGCGGCGCGCTTCGGGAATTTCGCCCGCGCATTCCTCGCAATGGCTCAGGCTCTCGCCCCTGGGTAAGCGGCTGCGCGCCATTTCGACCGCCTCGGCGACGCTGGCGTCGATCTGATCCTGCACCGCTCCGTCGCGTGCCCAGCCTGTGGCCATGAGTCCTACCCCGGAATTTACTGCAAAGCGTTATTCTGCACCCACGGACGGCCACATTCAATCGGGATCTGCGATCTCCAGCGGCGGATTGCGCGCCGCGATATCGGCGGCCGCCGTGAACAGGATATCCTCGCGGAAGCGCGCTGCGACCAGCTGCACCCCCATCGGCACGGCCAGGTTGTCGCCGGTCGCGACCGCAAGCGCAGGCATCCCCATCAACGGCAACGCGATCTGCGTCATCTGCGCCTCCATTACCCTGTGAAACGATTCCGGCGACTCGACATCGAGCTGGTCGGGGAAGGGGGGTTCGCCCGAAACCGGGCATAACAATACCGGGTATTCGTGCAGAAACTGTTGCCAGTCGCGCGCCAGCCTGACGCGCTGCTGCAGCGCTTCCATCAGGCTCGCCGTCGTCAGGGGCGGGCAATGCTCGCACAATTGCCGGTAAACGAAATTCGCATCCGGGTCGTTCTCGCGCTCGACCACCTCGCCGTCCTTGTAGACATACTCGGACATCCATAGCTGCAGCTGTAACTTCATCGCTTCGCGCATCGGCGGCGTTGCGACCTCGTCGATCTCCCAGCCAGCCTCGGCAAGCTGCCTGGCGGCATCGCGCAGCGCCGCTTCGACTTCGGAGGTCACTTCCAGTCCGTCCGGTGACACGCACAGCGCCATCCGTTTCGGCAGTTGCGGCAATTCGGGCGCAACCGGTACCCACCACGGATCCAGCAGACTGGCCGCCGACATTGCTTCTAGGCCTATTTTCAAATCCTCGATGCTGCGCGCGATTGGACCCGACACCGCGGTCAGCTGCGCGCAGATATGGCGATCGGGCAGCGACAGATTAACCGCCGGCACCCTGCCGAAGCTGGGGCGAATGCCATGCAGGCCGCAGGCGTAGGCCGGGTAACGGATCGAGCCGGCAATATCGGTGCCGTGCCCGAGCGCGCAGATTCCCGCGGCCACCGCGGCGGCGGCGCCGCCCGAGGAGCCGCCGGGCGTCAGCAGGCTGTTGCGTGGATTCAGCGTATGTCCATGCAGCGAATTGCGTGTAAACCAGCGCATCGAAAACGCCGGGGTGTTGGTCCTGCCCACTAAAATGGCGCCGGCATTGCGCAGGTTCGTCACCACCGGGCTATCCTGTGCGGCCACCAGGTCCTTTTGCAAGCGGATGCCGTTGGTATTGGCGAATCCCTGCTGGTCGATATTGACCTTGACGGTTACCGGTACTCCCGCCAGCGGACCGGGATCGCGACCGGCGGCGATCATGTCGTCAACGGCTGCCGCCGCGGCCAGCGCCTGCTCGGGCATTTGCTGCACCACGGCGTTTATCGCCGGGTTGACGGCCTGCAGGCGCTGCAGGCTCTGCTCGGTAACGTCGGTGGCGGAAATTTCGCCGCGCCTGACGCGCGCCGCGATCTCGGAGGCGTCGAGGCGCCACAATTCTGTCATCGATCGATCTCTCTGCTGCAACTCGGCCTAGTATAAAGCCTTTAATATTGAACGGCGCCTGTATTATGCTTGCACGCGAAATGCAGCGAAACCCGCATACCAACGCACCACTCGCGAAGGTGCTCGAAGATTTGCGTGCGGCGGCGGTCATGCCCTTCGGCGACGCCTGTCCGATCCCCGCCGCGGTCAATCATTCGCTCGAATTTCTCGATCTCGAACGCCGCGCCGTGTTCGAGCGCGAATGGATTTGCATCGGACGCGAGGACGAAATCCCCGCGCAGGGTGATTTTCTGACCCATGACATTGCCGGCGTGCCGGTGCTCGTCGTGCGCCAGCAGGACGGGGAAATCCGTGCTTTCGTCAACGCCTGCGCGCATCGTTTCGCCTGCCTGGTAGCCGATGCCAGCGGTTCACGCAAGCGTTTTACCTGCCGCTACCACGCCTGGACCTATGATAACGCCGGTGAATTGCTGCGCGCGCCCTACATGGAAATGCGGGACGGATTCGATCCTTCTCGGCACCGATTGCGTGCGCTGCATGTCAGCACCTGGGAAGGTTTTATCTATGTCACGCTGGCGCAGGATCCGGTCAAGCATTTGCCCGAGGCCCTTGCGCCACTGCGCGAGCAGGTAGTCGGCCGCTACGATATGGCCTGCTACCGGACGGTAATGCGCGAAACCATGGAATGGGACGCGAACTGGAAAAACCTGGTGGAAAACTTTACCGAGAGTTACCACGTGCCGATCGCGCATGGCCAGACTTTCGCCCGGCACAACAAGCCGCTGCAGGATTACGTCTGCGGCGAGGACCGCGACGACTATTGCTATCATCGTGCGCCGCAGGCGTCGGCGAGCGGCCGCGGCGCGGCACATCCGCGCAACGATCGGCTCGACGGCGCATGGCGCCGCATGATGGTGGATTTTTGCGTTTTCCCGAATCACCTGGTCACGCTGATGCCGGATTACCTGTGGTATATCTCGGTACAGCCGCTCGGCACCGATAAAATGCGCGCGACCTGGGGACTCGCGGTGCCGCCGGAAGTGCTGGCGGATGTCGCTGAAGAGAATTACGACAGCTGGCTTGCCGATTTCAGGAATTACATGGATGTGGCCAACGGCGAGGACAGGGAACTGGTAGAGGCACTGCACCGGGGAACCTCGTCCGCGCTGCTGCCGACCGGCACCTATCATCCGATCGAACGTAACCTGTGGCAGTTCACCAATTACCTGGCCCGCGTTTGCGGGGCATAGCGCCGGCGTTTACGCCCCGGTGCGCGGGGCAACGGCAACCACAATCGTGTTTGTTACCCGAGAGCCTGCGGTGTCGCCGTCAACGTCTTACCTGGCAGGTGATCTCGACCTTGCTGCCGCCATACAGGCGATTCGATTCGACCGTGGTGCGCGCCGGGTAGCGCTTGCCGTCGAAGAACGCGGCGTAGGCGTCGTCCATCGCGTCGAAATCGTCGAGATCGGCCAGGTGAACCTCGACCTTGACGATGCGGTCCCGGTCGAGCTTGAGCTCGTCGAGAATATCACCGATCGTGTCCAGCACCGCGCGGGTCTCCGCGGCGACGTCGCCGAGTACCTCGAGACCGGCCGGGAAATCTGCCGCGACCAGTCCCGACAGGAAGGCGTAACGGTCGTCCAGAACGACCTGGCTGAAGGGGGCCGCCGACTCCGGAAGCGCCCGCGGTTGCATGCGGGTTATAATAACCAGTGCCCGCGTCTAGCCGATCATATTAGCCCCGATGATCAACAATATGCCGAGCACCAGGAACGCCAGAAAAGTGTACATCAGGTGTTTCGTCGTGGTTTTGTCGTCCTGTTCGTGGCTCATGTTTTGTTCCCTCTCCAGTATCATATAAAGTACTATATAGTGCCGAAGCCGAAGCGAAATTGCTACTCGTATGATAGACCAGACCTTCGCCACTCTCGTGCTCGACGAACCGGCCGCGCGGGTGCTGCAGATCACCCTGAACCGCCCCGAATTCGCGAATGCGTTTAACACGCAGATGGCGACCGACTTGATGCATTGCTTCGAAACGCTGGCGCTCGATGCGGGCGATACCCGCTGCGTCGTCTTGACCGGCGCCGGCGAGCGCTCGTTTTGCGCCGGTGGCGATCTGAAAGAACGCGACGGCATGAGCAACGAGGCCTGGACCGCGCAGCATCTGGTCTACGAACGCATGATTCGCGCCGTCATCGATTGCCCGGTTCCGGTCATCGCCGCGGTAAACGGCGCCGCGTTCGGCGGCGGCTGCGAACTGGCGGCCGCGGTAGATTTCGTTTACGCGTCGGACAACGCGTGCTTTGCGATGACCGAGACCAGTCTCGGCATAATTCCGGGCGCCGGCGGCACGCAAACGCTGGGTCGCGCGCTCGGCGAGCGCCGCGCCAAGGAGCTGATCATGTCGGCGCGACGTTTCGATGCCGAGCAGGCGCGGCAGTGGGGCCTGGTCAACGAAGTGTTTGCGCCAGGGCAACTGCTCGAAGCGGCGTTGCAGGTGGCGAGCCGGATTGCGACCAACGCGCCGATCGCGGTGCGCCAGGCCAAGCAGGCGATTCATCGCGGTCTGCAAATGTCGCTCGCGGATGCGCTCTCCTTTGAAATAGAAGCCTACAACCGCACCGTGCCGACCGACGACCGGCGCGAGGGCGTGCGGGCATACAACGAAAAGCGATCACCGGAGTTCCGGGGGAAATAAAACCGATGTCGAACGAAGTCATACTGACCTGCGCGGTGAGCGGCGGGCACAACAACCAGGGCAAGCATCCGGACTACCCGATCACGCCCGAGCATATCGCCAGCGACTGTATCGAGGTGGCGAAGGCGGGCGCGGCCATCGTGCATATTCACGTGCGAGACCCCGAGACCGGCATGCGCTCCGGCGACCCGGCCCTGTTCCGCGAGGTGGTCGAGCGCATCCGCGACTCCGGCAGCGACGTGCTGATCAACCTGACCACCAGCGAGGGCGCCCGCTTCAACCCGGGTGAAGAAGACGCCGCGGTCGGCGGCGCCGGGACGACGCTGATACAGCCGCTGGAGCGCCTGCACCATGTCGAAGAACTCAGGCCCGACATCTGCACGCTGGACGTCGGCACCTTCAATTTCGGCGAGACCATTTTCGTCAACACGCCCGCGCACCTGCGCATCATGGCGAAACGCATCCAGGAGCTCGGCGTCAAGCCCGAGCTGGAGGTCTTCGAGCCGGGGCACATCATGTTTGCGCACAGGCTGATCGACGAGGGCCTGATCGACGGCGCGCCGATGTTCCAGCTGTGCCTCGGCATTCCGCACGCGGCGCCGGCAACCCCGGAGATCCTGAGCGTCATGAAGGGACTGCTGCCGTCGAACGCCAACTGGAGCGCTTTCGGCATTTCGCGCATGGAGTTCCAGATCGTGGCCCAGGCCGCGAGTCAGGGCGGCAACTGCCGCGTGGGTCTCGAGGATAATCTCTATCTCGACAAGGGCGAATTCGCGACCAACCTGAAGCTGGTCGAACGCGCGGTGCGCATCATCCGGGAAATCGGGCGCGAGCCCGCGACCCCGGCCCAGGCCGCACAGCGACTGGGCATAAATCGCTGATATGGGCAGGCTGTACCTGGTTCGCCACGCGCAATCGGCGAATAACGCAATCTGGGACGGCAGCGATCATCATCCGGGGCGCCATCCCGATCCTGAAATTACCGAGATCGGGCACCGCCAGGCGCACACCCTCGGACAGCACCTGGCGCACCCGCATGCCGAGCCGCGCCAGCATCCGTTCGTAGCCGCCGACGAAGTCCGTTTTGGTCTGACCCATGTCTATTGCAGCCTGATGACACGCTCGATTCTGACGGCCGAGTATATCGCAGAGGCCTGTGGCCTCGCGCTGGAGGCGCATCCCGAAATCTTCGAAAAGCACGGGATATACGAGGCCGACGCGGAAGGCAGCCTGCGTGGATTGCCGGGCCCGGGCCGGGAGTACTTTGCCCAGCGTTTCCCGAAGCTGAGGCTGCCACGAAATATCAACGGCGAGGGCTGGTGGAATCGTCCGTTCGAGGAAGAGTCCGCGTTTGTAGAGCGCATGCGGAAGGTCGTCGCCGAGACGCGGCAACGCCTTGCCGGCAGCGACGAATGTATCGCGCTGGTCGTGCACGGAGATTTCCTCGACCAGTTCGTCAACGAGCTGATGGGCGTCGACCGGCATCGGCACAATTACCAGAATCACTGGGTCGCGAACTGGGCATTCCACAATACGTCGATATCGCGCATCGACTTCGTCGACGGTGCGCACAACGTCGTTTATCTGAACAGAATCGATCATCTACCCAACGAACTGGTCACCTGGTAGCGCCGCCGCAGGAGCTGTGGTCCGACGAGGTAGCGCGCCAACGACACGACGGTTAGCTGTTTCCGCTCGATGGCGTCGGCGGCAGCAAGGTGCGCGCGATCAACGCGGCCCTGTAGGAGGCCCGCAGCGACACCCGCGCGCCAGGGTTCGAGCGCGAACCACGCCGGATTGGGCTGATTACATCTCCATCGCCTCCGCAATTTCTATCGATCCCTCGGCCCTCAATATCGGACAGCCGCGCGCCAGTTCCGTTGCCTGCTCGATCGACTCGGCGTTAACCAGGCTGTAACCGCTTAGCGGATTCGGGCCGCCGTCGCTGCTGACCGTGCCGTCGCTATGCAGCGTCGACGACGGGCCGAGGGGGTTGCCGCCATCGACGACGGCAACGCCCATTTTTTCGAACCAGGCCATCCACTCCGCCATCACCCGGGCGCCTTCCTCCTCGGTTTCCGGCACCTTGCCGCCATGGTAAGCGAATATGTATTTAGGCATCACTTTGTCCTCGCTATCTGGTTTCCGTGGACGACAAAGCATACTAATTCGAAGCAGCGTTTTCGACCTGCATTTCGGATTTCACGATTCTCGCGCTGGCGGCGCCGGGTCCCCGGTAATTCCGGATAATGGCGCAGCCTTTAGTCCCGCTGCGGGATATCGACGAGTTTGCCGCGCGGAATTTCGCAGGCCTTGTCGTACAAAGGCAGTTCGGCGATCTCTCCGGCATGCATTTCACCGTCGATGCAGCGAATCGTCACGGCGTCACCCTCACGGAAGCCGGGCTCCGACATCAGCGCGATGCCGATACCCTGCCGCAGGTAAGGTGAAACCGCGCCGGCGGTCACCTTGCCGGCCGGCTGGCCATCGATGCAGACTTCGCCGCCGATATGCGGCTCGGCCGCGCACCTGAGCCCGGTCAGCCGGGTCTCGCGCGAGGCGTTCAGCAGGGCCTGCCTGCCGATGAAGTCACTCTTGTCCGCGTCGATAAACTTGCCGAGTCCGACTTCGTAAGGCGTCGTGGTATGGTCGAAATCGGAGCCGGCGTTCAGTATGCCGGCCTCGATGCGGCGAATATGCATCGCGTCGAGGCCGAACAGTTCGATGCCGAAGGGTTCCCCGGCGGCCTCGATGTGCCGCCATAAGGCCTCGGCGTCATGCCCGGGCTCGGTATAGTATTCCCAGCCGAGTTCGTTGGTATAGCCGGTGCGGGTGATAACCACCGGCTGCCCGCCGAAACGAACGCGAGCGATAGCGAAGTAGCCGAAAGGTTCGGGCATGCCGTCGTCGCTGGCCGCCGCGAGTACCTTCAGCGAATTCGGCCCCTGCACCTGGGAGACGTATACCCGTGGATCGCTGATCTCGACGTCCATGCCGAGCGCGTGCGCGCGCGCCCAGCTGTAGAAATCGCCATCGGCCTGCGCGTACCAGAACAGTTCGGGTTCGAGGCGCAGCAGGATGCCGTCGACCAGCAGGCCGCCGTCCTCGTAGCAGGCGAGCCCGTAGGCGCAGCGTCCTGGTTTCAGTTTCGTAATGTCCTTGGTGAAAAGCCTGTCGAGCAGCCGCTCGGCGTCCGGCCCGCCGAACTGCAGCGGAAACTCGCCGGTGTGGAGCACCGCCGCCTTCCGCCGCAGCAGCCAGTAGCCGTCCTCGGTCGACCGGCTGTCGAAACAGCAGGCCATCAGGCGGCGGTTGTAAACGCAGTAATGCGGTCCCAGCGGGCGCTCGATCTCGTGGTAGGGGTGACGCGACAACGAGTAATCCCAACCCGCGCCCGCCATGGTGGAGACGAGGTCCCTGGTTTTACCATCGCTGGAACTCATTGGCTGCCCTCGAATTTGTCCCTGGAAACTCGACTATGTTAAGCCAGATCGACCCAGGCGGCCACCACCTGCCGCGGGCTAATAAAACCGATGTCCGTTTCGCGTCGATCGTCGGCATGGCCAGTCAGCACCTGCACCGGGCTCTGGCTGCTGAGTGGTCGAAACCGTGCCGGGCTTGCCTTGCCGAACAGCACCACGAGGGGACAGTTCAGCGCCGCCGCGGCGTGGGCCGGGCCGGTATCGACCGATATGCAGCTATGCGCGAGCGACAAAAGCGCAAGCAGACGGCGCAGCGGCAAGTCGTCGGCGACGCTCTGCACCGAACCCGCCCTGTTGCATTGCCTGGCGATGGCGCGGCACATTTCCATTTCCGCCGGGACGCCACACAGCAATACCTGCGCGGCGGGCAGCCGCGCGACCACGTCGTCGATGACCGCCGCCCAGTTGTTTTCACTCCAGTACTTGGTATTGCTGCTGCGATCGATCCTGCCGCGGCGCGTGGTGCGTTTGCTGCCGGCCTGGATGCAGACGATCGGTTTGCCCGCGTCGAGGCCGCGGCCCTGCAGCCAGTCCCGGCACTGCAGCAATTCGTCGTCGCTGACAAACAGCTCGGTATCGAGCATCTGCGGCGCTGTTTGCGGGAAATCGAATCCGGCCGGTGAGCGGTTACCGAGGCACAGCCATTCCTCGCAATAGTGCTCGCCGTCGACCGCGGCCAGGTCGAGCTGGCTGACGTTATTGTCGCGCCGGATGCCGGCGCGCGCGAGCAGGCGGTAGGACTTGTCGTTGGTTTCGCATATCCACACGAATCGATGCCGATGCTGTCGCAGGGTCCTGACCAGCTCGCGCTGACTGCGGTTGAACCAGTAGGGTGTCGAACGCGAGTCGATCGTAAACACGTTGCGCACGTAAGGCATTTGCTCGAACAACAGCCGGTTCCACGCGCCGATGGCGACGACATCGCATGCCAGGCCGCAGCGCAGGTAAAGCTGTTTCAGTAGCGGCGTGATCAATACCATGTCGCCGAATGCGCCGAAGCGGCACACCAGCGGATGAGAGTCGGACATAAGCGGGATAACGAGTAAAAAGCCGGGCAAGTATAGCAATGCGCCGGGGCAAAGCCACTGGTCGCCGTGACCGCGGCCCGGCCACCGGATGATCCCGGTCCGAGTCACCCCGGCGCAAACGGAGACCTTCGAGGACATGGCGGTAGCGGCGTGAAGCCCACTGGCGCGGTAACGGCGACGGGTACTGCCGTGACTATTAACGCCGCCGGTCGGAGGAGGCTTTCGGCGGTGGGGCGTCAGATGCGGCTGCGGGATTTACGAGATGCCGGATAAATGCTTCGCATTTTCCGGGATGACGCCGCCTTTGGGCGGCGTCACCTGTAGTCCTGGTAGGACTTCTCCTCGACGATGGTCGAGTTCAGGTGCAGGTTGACCTTCTTCTTGGCGTTGGCGCGGTCGTCGTTGGTGACGTAAACCGCGCGCGCGAGTTCGATGAAGCGTTCGCCGAAACGCTTGTTGCGCTCCTCGTCGCGGATATCGTCCTCGATTTCCCAGAGCGCCTCGTTGATCGACTTCAACTCTGCGGTCAGTGCGCTAATAACGGCATCCGCCTCGACGGTTTCGTCCCAGATCCTGCTCAGCATCGCGAGTTCGGTATTGACGTTGGCGACCTTGGCCGGATCGCCGATGCGTTCCGCCTTGATCTGCAAAATGGTGATCTTGTCGAGCAGCTCTCCGGGAGAGATCGGGATCTGGATTTCGTTCATGGCCTGGCCGAAACTTTTTGTGGCGAGCATATTAACCGTGCTGTCGGTTCAGCTCAACCGGAATCGGGCGATCAGCACCGGCAGCAGCATCAGGTTGGCGATCAGCGCGGTGATCATCGCCATCCCGCACAGGATGCCGAAGTAAATCGTCGGAATGAAGTTCGACAGTGCGAGGATCGAGAATCCGAGTACCACGGTGACCGAGGTGTAGTACATCGCGCGCGCGATACTGTCGTGGCAGCGCCCTATCGCCGCCCAGTAGTTGCGGTCCTGCAGGAATTCGCCGCGAAAGCGGTGCACGTAGTGGATCGAGTCGTCGACGCCGATACCGATATTTATCGCGGCAATGGTAATCGTCATGATGTCGAGCGGTATCCCGAACCATCCCATCAGGCCGAGAATCAGGCCGGCGGCAATCAGGTTCGGCACCAGCGCCGCGAACGCCAGGCGCACCGCGCGGAACAGCAGGATGAACATCAGCAGGATGGCGCCGAATACCGCGCCGAGGGTCAGAATCTGCGAGCGGAACAGGCTTTGCAGCAGGTTATTGTAAAGCACCGCCACGCCGGAAACGTTGACCTGCTCGGGTGCGAGGTCGTATTCATTGGTCAGGTCGGAATAAATCTTGTCGATCAACTGCTGGCGGCGCAGCGACTCGCTCGATTCGTACAGGCGAATGCTGAAGCGCAACTGGTTGCCGTCCTCCGACAGGTAGGGGTATATCAGGGCTTTCTTGACCTCTTCCGGCAGGCGTTTGTAAACCACCGCGAGCTTGAAATCGCTATAGGATTTGCCGTCGTTCAACGACTCCAGCATCTTGATGCCGGTGTGCACGGATAACACCTTACCGGTTTCCGGCAATCCGTCGAGGTACTGGTGAAACTTCTCTACTTCCTGTAAACCGTCGCGATTGAACCAGTAGCTGTTCGATGTGATGTCGCCGTTATCGTAGAATTCACCTTCCTGTAGTATTTCGTTTGCGGGCGCGTCGATAATCACGTCCATCGGCGTGGTGCCACCAAGCTTGGTGTCGATTAGCGTCATGCCCTGGTAGATCTCGGTATCGTCCTTGTAATAATCGATAAAGCGGTTTTCGACCGAGAGTCGCGGGATTCCGGTCAGCGCGACGACGATCAGCCCGGCGAATATCAACAGGGTCGCGCGGGTGCGGTGCTGGATGAAGCGCGCGATCGATGCGGTTACCTTGCCGGTCAGGTCTTTCTTAATGGGCGTGTTCAGGCGTGGCAGCAGCATCAGCGCGGCCGGGAACAGCGTGAAAGCCAGCACGAAAGAAACGATGATGCCGATGACCATCATCCAGCCGAAATCGATGACCGGGCGAATGTCGCTAACCAGCAGCGAACCGAAGGCAACCATCGTCGTAACCGAGGTGTAAAAACTCGGCGTGAACTTGCTGTGCACGGTTTCCGTGACCAGCTGGTACTGGTCGGCATCGGGCTTGATCATCGCCAGCTCACGGTAGCGCACCACGAGGTGGATAATCAGCGACAGTGTAATAATCAGCAACAGCGATATAAAATTCGACGATACCACCGTTACCGGCCACTGCGCCCAGCCGAGGTAGCCCACCATCGCCATCGCGCTGGTCAGGCACACCGCGAGCGGCAATACCACCCAGCGAACATGCTTGAACGAGAAAGCCAGGATAATCACGATAAATAGTACTACCCCGACGCCGAACACTTTGAGGTCGCTGCGGATAAACTCGATCGAATCGGAAGTGATCATCGGCACCCCGCCGAGGTACAGCGTCGCCCGGTCGCGATAGCCGTCCATGATGGAGCGCACGTCGGCAATGGTTTTCTCGATCCTGAGTTTCTGCGCCTGGTTTTCGACCTGGATCTGTGCGGACAGATCATCTATCCGGGCGCGGACCTCCGGCAGCGAGCCGGCCTTCTCGTAAAGCTTGTCGCGATTGTTTACCAGGTCGACCAGGCGCCGGTTGCTGACGAGGTTTACCTGCATCGCCGTGGTGTCACCCTGGCTGTTGACCAGCAGGTTCTCGTACAGGGGGCTGTGCCGCATTTCCTGTTCGGCGAGCGCGATATCGACGTCGTCGCTTTCCAGCGTGCGCACGCTTCTCGAGATTTCAGCCAGCGTCATCGGCGGGCTGTCGACCAGCGGTACGTCGAGCAGGCTGACCACCGAGTCGACCTGTTCGAGTGCTGCCAGTTGGCCACGCAGGCGGGCGATGTCGGCCAGCACCTCGGCGCTGAACAGTTCCCCCCGCGGGCTATAAGTGACGATGAGAAAATCGTCTGAGCCGTACTGCTCGCGAATGCTGCGGTAGTATTTCAGGCTGCTGTCGTTTTCCAGCACCAGCGAGTCGGCCGACGCGTCGAGCTCGAAATCGGGGATATAGAGCAGGAAATATACGATGGCGGCGGTCAGGACGATCAGCGTGGCCAGCGGCTGCTTTAGCACCATCCGGTCATAGGCCGAGATAAAGCCGGAAAACATCAACTCAGGCTTCATCATCATGCGACTCGTAGCAGCTGGCGCTGAAGCGGCGGTAGCCCCATTGATACTGCTCCGGGTGTTTCCTGACCAGTGACTCGATTTGATCGTTCATATACTGTGCGCTTTCCTTTTCTTCGGCGGCCAGCCGTCGGTGATCGAGCGGCCGGATCTCGAGGTTAAACTCGCCCGGTGGCGTGGCGCGGCACATGCTGGCGATGAATACATCACAGTCTAGCTTGCTGCACAGATTTCGCACCAGCGACGTGGTGGGCGCGCTACGGCCAAAGAAACGCGCTTCGACGCCGGCCTTGTTGATGCCCGGCTTCTGGTCGGGCAGTATCATCAGGCTGCCGCCCTGCTGCAGGCCGACCAGCAGTTGGCGCAGGCCGCGCATCCGGGTCGGCACCAGCTTGCCACCGCTGCGCGCGCGCGCCTCGGTGATGTAGCGGTTCAGCGCCTCGTTATTGCGCTTCTTGTAGAGCATGATCGCGTTGCAATGCTGCCCGAGCCACAGCGCCAGCGTTTCCCAGCTGCCGAGATGCGGCGCGACGATGATGCGGCCCTGGTTACTGCGATCGAATTCCGCGCAGATATCGGTCGACGTGATTCTGGAAAGCACCCGCTCTACCGGCCAGTGCCAGACGGCCGCCAACTCGGTCAGCGTGTAACAGGTGTGCCGGATCGATTCGCGATACAGATTTTGCCGTGCAGCCGGTTCCAGCTCTCCGAAGCACAGGTCGATATTTTCACGGGTTTGCCGCGATATCTGGTTCGAGGTATGGCGTAGCAGCAGGCTCATCAGGTCGGCAAGCCGGTATTGCCCGCGCAGCGAAAGGTGCGACAGCAGTTGGAGCAAATGCTGGATTGGCGGCTTGCGCAAGTTATCGCGATTGCTCGATCTTGGCCCAGCTATCGCGCAGCGTCATGGTGCGGTTGAAAATCGGTTGTTCGCTGCTGGAGTCGTAGTCGCTGATAAAATATCCCAGGCGCTCGAACTGGTAGGCGATCGGGTTGCCGGTCAATTCGATCGCGGGCTCGAGCCTGGCCTCCGGCATCACGATCTTGGATTCGGGATTGAGCGCCTGGTGAAAATCGGCCGCCGCGCCGGGATTCGCCGACGTGAACAGCCGGTCGTAAAGGTTGACCGTGGCCCGCACCGCGTGGCGCGCGCTGACCCAGTGAATAGTGCCCTTGACCTTGCGACCGTCGGGACTGCCGCCACCGCGACTCTCCGGGTCGTAGCTGCAGACCAGATGCTCGATTTCGCCGCCCGCGTTCTTGATGACTTCCCTGCAGGTGATGTAATAGGCGAAGCGCAGGCGTACTTCGCGGCCCGGGCTCAAACGGAAAAACTTCGCGGGCGCTTCTTCCATGAAGTCTTCGCGCTCGATGTAGATTTCGCGCGAGAAGGGCACCTCGCGGGTACCGAAGTCGGGATTTTGCGGGTGGTTGGCCCCGGTGAAAAACTCCTCCTCGTCCTCGGGATAATTTTCGATAACGACCTTGAGCGGGTTGATGACCGCCATGCGCCGGGTCGCGCGCGCATTCAGATCGTCGCGCAGCGCGGTTTCGAGCACGCCCATTTCGATGGTGCTGTTTTTCTTGGTGATGCCGATCATATCGCAGAAATTGACGATCGATTCCGGCGTGAAACCGCGTCGGCGCATGCCCGAGATCGTCAGCATGCGCGGATCGTCCCAGCCGCTGACGTGGCCCTCGTTGACCAGCGCGTTGAGCTTGCGCTTGCTGGTCAGCGAATATTCGAGCTGTAGCCTGGCGAATTCGATCTGAACCGGGCGCGACGGCGTTTCGAGGTTGTCGAGAATCCAGTCGTACAGCGGGCGGTGGTCTTCGAATTCGAGCGTGCACAGCGAGTGCGTAACGCCCTCGATCGCGTCGGACAGGCCATGGGTAAAATCGTAAAGCGGGTAGATGCACCACTTGTCGCCGGTGTTGTGGTGGGTCACATGGCGGATGCGGTACAGCACCGGATCGCGCATCTTGATATTCGGTGAGCTCATATCGATCTTAGCGCGCAACACGTGTTCGCCGTCCGCGTACTCGTCGTTTTTCATCGCCTCGAACAGCTGCAGGTTCTCGTCGACGCTGCGCTCGCGGTAGGGACTGTTGTTGCCGGGTTCCGTCAACGTGCCGCGATTCTCGCGTATCTGCTCGGCGTTCTGGCTGTCGACGTAAGCCTTGCCCTGCTTGATCAGGTCGATGGCGTAATCGTAAAGCTGGTCGAAGTAATCCGAGGCGAACGGGTTGCTATGCCATTCGAAACCGAGCCATTGCACGTCGTGGCGGATCGAGTTGACGTACTCGACGCTTTCCTTTTCCGGGTTGGTGTCGTCGAAACGCAGGTTGCAGTGACCGTGGTAGTCGCGCGCGATGCCGAAATTGAGGCAAATCGACTTGGCGTGACCGATGTGCAGGTATCCGTTCGGTTCCGGCGGAAAGCGGGTAACGACCTTCGACACCTTGTTTGCGGCCAGATCGGCGTCGATGATATCGCGGATAAAATTGGAGCTGTCGTCGGCTACAGCGCTGGGATCGGACATTGAGTTTTCTGCTTCGCAATCGAATCGCCGGATTCTAACCGATACGCGGCTAAAGCTGAATCGGTTTGCTTCCTCGTGTCGTTGCGGTCATCGCCGCGCAAGCGGGTGACTTGCGATGTCGCCGTGACAGCCAGCGCGTGGCTTTGTCTAGATCGCGGCGGACCGACGCTTAGGCTATTGCTGCCCGGGCTGCGGGATCGGCCGCTGCAGTTAAGGTACAATGGCCTCTGTTTTGATACCGGGAGCAAGCCATGCCACGATTCAATCGACTGCTAATCACCGGCGCCGCCGGAAACCTCGGGCGCGAACTGCGCCGCGGGCTGGCCCCGCTGGCGACGACGCTCAGGCTTACCGATCGCGGCGAGATGGCGCCGGCGGCGGCGCACGAGGAAACCATGACCTGCGAGCTCGGCGATTTCGACGCGGTGATGCAGGTCGTCGAGGGCTGCGACGCGATCGTTCATTTCGGCGCGGCCCCGGTGGAGCGGCCCTGGGCCGAGATCCTGGAAAGCTCGATCAAGGGCGGCTACAACGTGTACGAGGCGGCGCGCCGTCACGGCGTCAGGCGCATCGTCTACGCAAGCTCGATTCACGCGGTCGGTTACGAACGACGCGAGGTCGGCGCGGATACCGATACGCCGCATAACCCGGATACGCTGTACGGCGTTTCCAAGTGTTTCGTCGAGGATCTCGCGAAACTCTACTTCAACAAGTTCGGTATCGAATCGGCCTGCCTGCGCATCAATTCCTGTTTCCCGAAACCCGCCGACCGACGCCACCTCGCGACCTGGCTGAGCTTCGACGACCTGGTGCAGCTGGTCGAGCGTTGCCTGGTATCGGAGCGAATCGGGCACAGCGTCGTCTACGGGATTTCCGACAACCGGGAAGCGTTTTTCTCCAATCACAAGGTGGCGCACCTCGGTTACCGGCCCAGGGACAGCGCCGAGGACTACCGCGCCGAAGTCGAGGCCCGGGTCGGCCCCGGCGATCCCTTCGATCCCGCGATCGAGTTCGTCGGCGGTTTCCTGTGCGCCTACGGGCACCCGGACGAGGAAGAGCGCATCGAGCTCTAGCCGAAGCGGGGGGCTCCCGGCTATTCCCAGCTGCCGATGTAATCCCTGACGTCGGGCAGCTGCCGCGGCGGTATCTCGAGCTGAGGCGTGCCGATATAGATGAAGCCGATGATGCGCTCGCTGTCGGCCAGGCCGAGTTCGCGGCAGACCATCGGGTCGTAGGCGTTGGCGCCGGTCAGCCAGATCGAACCGTAGCCGAGCGCGTTGCTCGCGAGCAGGATATTATGCGCGGCCGCCCCTGCGCAGAGAATCTGCTCGATTTCCGGGATCTTCTCGCTCCTGATCGGGCTCGCGACGACGACCACGATCAGCGGCGAGCGTAACGGCTTGTCCTTCTGCTTCTGCAGGTAAATTTCGTCGACATCCGGGTCCCGCTGCAGCACCGCGCGGCCGAACAGTTCCGATAGCCGGTAACGCGCATCGCCGCGGATGGTGATGAATCGGTAGGGGTACAGACGGCCGTGATCGGGGGCGCTCATCGCTGCCTGCAGGATATGCTGCAGCTGCTCGTCGTCCGGGGCGGGCTCGGTCAGCGCGCGAGCCGGGGTCGATTTTCGCTGCAGGTGTTTCAGTGAATCGTTCATATTTCGGTTCGATGCGTTTGGTGTCTCCGCGGTCAATGATACACTTCGGCCTCGTTCGATGCGCAGTGTTTCAAGATGATCCGTTACCAGATTAGCAGCCAGAATCCAGCCAGCCATTACT
>JAOTTY010000067.1 GCA_029864185.1 Gammaproteobacteria bacterium | reverse complement strand
TCATGCCGCTGTATCGCTCCGCCTCGCCGAGCGACTCCTGCGCGCAGCGCTCGCGCCAGCGCTGCAGCCACGCAGCGAAGGATTCGGGAAAGTCGAATAGCGGTTCCACTTCGCTCGCGCCGACGGGCAATTCGCCGAGCCGGCGGAACGCGAGCGTGAAATCGCAGCGGTTGCGCTCGAGCAGGTCGAGGAAGTCCTGTACCAGGGTTTCGTCGCCCTCGCGCACCGTCACCAGCCCGAGCTTGGCGCGCATCGCGTCGAAATACGCCTCCAGGAAGAGACCGGGAAAAGCTTCGAGGGCGTCCTGCGCCATTGCGGTGGCGTTATCCTCGTCTTGCGCGAGCAGCGGCACCAGGGTTTGCGCGAGGCAGGCCAGGTTCCAGTGGGTAATCGCCGGCTGGTTGCGGTAAGCGTAGCGACCGCCGTGATCTATGGAACTGTACACCGCCGCGGAATCGTAGGCATCCATGAAGGCGCAGGGGCCAAAGTCGATGGTTTCCCCCGAAAGCAGCATGTTGTCGGTATTCATGACCCCGTGGATAAAACCCACCGCCTGCCAGCGGGCAACCAGTTTTGCCTGCCGGCCTATCACCTGTTCGAACAGGGCTAAAACGGGATTTTCGGCGGCGGCCGCCTCCGCATAATGCCGCGCGATAACGTGCTCGACCAGCAGTTTAAGACCTTCGATGTCACCCACCGACGCGAAGTACTGCAGCGTGCCGATGCGAATATGGCTTTTCGCGACGCGCACCAGCACCCCGCCGGCGAGTTTCTGTTCGCGGTAAACGGCCTCGCCCGAGGTCACCGCGGCGAGGGTGCGGCTGGTCGGGATGCCGAGCGCCGCCATCGCCTCGCTGACGAGGTATTCGCGCAACACCGGCCCGAGCGGCGCGCGACCGTCGCCCGAACGCGAAAATGGCGTCAGGCCCGATCCCTTCAGCTGGATATCGTAGCGCTCGCCGTCCTTGCCGATGATTTCGCCGAGCAGAATGGCGCGCCCGTCGCCGAGGCGGGGATTCCAGCCGCCGAACTGGTGCCCCGCGTAGACGGTCGCGATCGGGTCGGCGCCGGCGGGCACCTGGTTGCCGGCAATCACGTTGACGCCCTCCTCCGACTCGAGCCACGCGGCGTCGATGCCGAGCAGGTCGGCCAGACGATGGTTGACCCTGATCAGCCCTGGGCTGCGGACCGGAACGGGGGATTGCCGCACGTAGAATCGCTCGGGTAACTGCACGAAAGAATTGTCGAATCGCATTTGCATGGTTATTCTTGACGCTTTAGTCTGGACGTTTGACCGTATATGGGGACAATTTACCCGAATAGCCACCCCGGGGATAACCGGTAGTTGCGCTGCGTTGCGGCGCCACCCCCGGCGTAAGGCGGCAGGCGACGGCGACGCGGCGGTTTATAATCCGTAGAATACACAGGCTTGTCGGTGCCGGAATAGCTCAGTTGGTAGAGCAACGCATTCGTAATGCGTGGGTCGGAGGTTCGATTCCTCTTTCCGGCACCAATTTCTGCTGCGTGATTCCGTTTTGAATGGGCGGGTGGCAGCAGCGTGTTATCGGGCTTGCGGCAACAATATCGAAAAAAATCTCGACGCGTATCGGCGCGTAAACAATCAGGACCGTTTTTACGGTTTTTTCGACGGGCTTAAATTAGAATAGCGGGTCTTTTCGCCCCGCGACGATAACAAATCATTGACTCATGTTTGAACTGATCACCAACGCAAGCGTTTTTACGCCCGATCCGCTCGGCATCAGGCACGTGCTCGTCTGCGCCGGCAGGATTGTCTACATCGGCGAGCGGCTGCCGCGGCTCGACGACGCGCTCGAGGTCAACCTGACCGATGCCGATGGCGCCATGCTGGTGCCCGGCTTCATCGATGCGCACACGCACCTGACCGGCGGCGGCGGAGAAGCCGGGCAATCCACGCGGGTGCCGCCGCTGAGCCTGAGCCAGATTACCCGCGCCGGCGTCACCAGCGTCGTCGGCCTGCTCGGCACCGACGATCTGACGCGCACGCCACAGAACCTGCTGTCCCAGGTGATGGGGTTGCGCGACGAGGGCCTGTCCGCGTGGTGCTATACCGGCGGCTACCACCTGCCGGTGATCACGCTGACCGGTTCGGTGCGCGGCGATATCGTCAACCTCGAGCCGGTCATCGGCGTCGGCGAGGTCGCGATCAGTGATCACCGCTCGAGCCAGCCGACGCTCGATGAAATCCTGCGCCTCGCGAGCGAGACGCATGTCGCCGGCCTGATGACCGGCAAGGCCGGTATCCTGCACTTTCATCTCGGCGACGGCGAGCGCGGCCTGTCGCTGATTCGCGACTGCCTCGAGATCAGCGAGATACCACCGCGGGTATTCAACCCGACCCATGTCAACCGCAACAGGCGCCTGTTCGAAGAAGCCTGCGAATTGAGCGGTCTCGGCTGTAACGTCGATCTGACCGCGTTTCCGGCGGATGCGGGTGACGAAGGCTGGTCCGCAGAGGAGGCCGTGGCGCGTTATCTCGAGCGCGGATGCGATCGCGGCCGGTTGACCATCAGCACCGATGGTGGCGGCTGCCTGCCGAGTTTCGACGCGCAGGGGGAACTGCTGAAAATGGGATTCGCCAGCTGCGCGGCGATGGCGGACACCTTCAAGCTGCTGCTCGACGGCGGCCTGGCCGCCGAGACCGTGTTGCCGTTCATGACCAGCAACGTCGCGCGCCTGCTGAAACTGCGCCACAAGGGATGCATCGCGCAGGGCTGCGACGCCGATTTGCTGATCGTGGATCGCAACAACCGCATCGACAGCGTGATGGCCAGGGGGCGCTGGCACGTCAAGCACGGCGCGCAGCTGCTGGCAGGCATGTTCGAACAATGAAACCAGCGAGGCTTTCATGAGCCCATCTCCCCATCGCGAGGATCAGGCGCGCGGCTATGTCGTGCCGATCGGGGGCGCCGAAGAGCGCACCGGATCGATGCGCGTGCTGCGGCGCTTCGTCAAGCTTTGCGGTGGCCGCCGCGCGAACATCGTGATCATTCCGACCGCTTCCCAGCTCGCCGACACCGGCGATCGTTACATCGAAATTTTCAGAAAGATCGGCGTCGCGAGCGCGATATCCCTGCCCATTGGCGAGCGCGCCGACGCCGAACGCGACGAATACATCGAGCATCTCGACGGCGCTACCGGCATTTTCATGACCGGCGGTAACCAGCTGCGCCTGTCGACGATTCTCGGCGGCACGCTGGTCGCGCAAAAGGTCAGAAGGCTTAACGCCGCCGGCGTCCATGTAGCCGGCACCTCGGCAGGCGCGGCGATCATGCCCGAACACATGATCGCCGGCGGGTCGATGGGCCTGTCGGCGCGCGCCGACGGCGTCAACCTCGCGCCCGGACTGGGCCTGACCAATGCGTTGATCATCGATCAGCACTTCAGCCAGCGCGACCGGCTCGGGCGGCTGTTGACCGCGGTCTCCTATAACCCGTTCCTGCTCGGCGTCGGCATCGACGAAGACACGGCGATCTTTATCTCGCCGGACCGCGTGTTCGATGTCGAGGGCAGCGGCAACGTTACCATCATCGATCCGGAGCACCTGAGCTACTCGTCGATGGATCGCGCCAAGAAAAACGAGTCCCTGAGCCTGCTCGACCTGAAACTGCATATATTGTCGAAGGGATGCCGCTTCGATATCCACAAGCGCAAGCCCTATCCACCGAAATAACCGAGTCAGCCTATGAAAATCGTCGCCACCAATGTCTATGTCGGGCCCAGTATATATGCCAACTTTCCGGTCATCCGCATGGTGCTCGACATCGGCGTGCTGGTCGACTGGCCGTCGGTCAAGTGCGGCAGGGAATTCACCGACGGGCTGCAGCGCGCCTTGCCGAGCCTGGCCGATCACGGCTGTTCCTACCGCGAACCCGGCGGGTTTATCCGCCGCCTGACCGAGGACGAGGGCACCTGGATGGGCCACATCATGGAGCACGTCGCGCTCGAGATTCAGAATGTCGCCGGTTCCCATGTCTCCTTCGGCAAGACCCGCAGCACGGGTGAACCCGGCATGTACAACATGATCTACGCCTACAAGCAGCGCGACGCCGGCATCGAGGCGGGGCAGCTGGCGCTGAAACTGCTGATGCACCTGCTGCCGAAGCAGCTACAGCAGCAGGTCGGCCACCCAATCGATCCGGAATTCGATATTGCCGCAGAACTCGAAGGCTTCGTGCATCGCGCCCAGCGGCGCGAGTTCGGTCCGAGCACGCAGTCGCTGGTCGACGCCGCGGTGGCGCGCAATATTCCGTGGTTGCGGCTCAACGATTACAGCCTGGTGCAGTTCGGCCACGGCAAGTACCAGAAACGCATCCAGGCCACCGTCACCAGCGATACCGGCACCATCGCGACCTCGCTCGCGAGCGACAAGGAGGGCACGCACAGCGTGCTCAGGGACATGGGCCTGCCGGTGCCGAAGCAGGCCATGTTCAGCAGCGCGGACGAGGCGGTCAGCGCCTGCAGTCGCATCGGCTACCCGGTGGTCATCAAGCCGCTCGACGCCAACCATGGCCGCGGCATCAGCATCAACCTGACGACCGACGAGGAGGTGCGTGAAGCCTTTCACGCCGCCAGGGAACAGAGCCGATCGCGCTTCGTCATCGCCGAGAGTTTCGTCAGTGGATTCGACCACCGCATGCTGGTGGTCAACAACGAACTGATCGCGGTCGCCAAGCGCGTACCCGGACACGTGGTCGGCGACGGCAAGTCGACCATCGCGCAACTGGTCGAGATCGTCAACTCCGATCCCCGCCGCGGCATCGGCCACGAAAAAGTGCTAACCCGGATCGAGCTCGACGGACAGGCCCGGCGCCTGCTCGAAGATGCCGGCTACGACGAGCATACGGTGCTCGACAAGGGCGAGACTTTTTTCCTGCGTTCGACCGCCAACCTGTCGACCGGCGGCACCTCGATCGACCTGACCGACGTCGTGCATCCCGATAACCGCGAAATGGCGGTGCGCGCGATACGCGCGATCGGCCTCGATATCGGTGGTGTAGATTTCATCACCGAAGACATCACCTCCTCGTACAAGGATATCGGCGGCGCCATCGTCGAGGTCAACGCGGGCCCGGGGTTTCGCATGCACGTCGCCCCCAGCGAGGGCGAACCGCGCGACGTCGCCGGCAAGGTGCTCGACATGCTCTACCCGCCGGGCACGCCGAGCCGCATCCCGGTGGCCGCGGTTACCGGTACCAACGGTAAAACCACCACCACGCGCATGCTCGCCCATATCATGAAGACCAACGGTCATATCGTCGGCATGACTTCGACCGGCGGCATCCTGATCGACGGGCGCGTCACCGTCAGGGGTGACATGACCGGGCCGCAATCGGCCCAGATCGTGTTGCGCGACCCCACCATCGACTTCGCGGTGCTCGAAACCGCGCGCGGCGGCATCCTGCGCGCCGGGCTCGGATATAGCGAATGCGATGTCGCCGCGTGCATCAATATCAGCGCCGACCACATGGGCCTGGGCGGCATCGAGACTCTCGATCAACTCGCGCGGGTCAAGGAAACCGTGGTGCGCATCGCCAACGATACCGCGGTGCTCAACGCCGACGACAAGCTGTGCCTGAAGATGGCCGATCATACCCGCGCCAAACACCTGTGCTACGTCACCATGGATCCGACCCACGGTCTGGTGCGCGAGCACATCCGCGCCAACGGTCGGGCCGTGGTGCTGGAGCAGGGGATCAACGGCGACATGATCACGATCTACGATAACGGCGCGCACATGCCGTTGCTGTGGACGCACCTGATCCCGGCAACCATCGAGGGCAAGGCCATGCACAACGTGCAGAACGCGATGTTCGCCGCGGCGATGGCGTACAGCTTCGGCAAGGACCTGGACGTGATCCGCAACGGCCTGCGCACCTTTGATACTTCGTTCTTCCAGAGTCCGGGACGCACCAATGTTTACAACGAGCATCCCTTCAAGGTCATTCTCGACTACGCGCACAACCCGGCCAGTTTCCGCGCGATGGCCGAACTCGCCGAGCGGCTGCAGCCGACGGGCAGGCGCATCATCGTATTCTCGGTGCCCGGGGACCGGCGTGACGAGGATATCCGCGAATCGGTCAAGGCCTGTCTGCCGCAGTTCACCGATTTCGTGCTCAAGGCCGACAACAACCGGCGCGGCCGTGGCGACGACGAGGTGCCGCAGCTGGCGCGCGAATACCTGCTGGAGCTCGGCGTCGGCGACAGCCAGATAACCGTGATCGCGGACGAGGAAGCGGCGATCGACCATGCGCTGCACGCGGCCGAGGCCGGCGACCTGCTGGTGGTAACCGCCGACGACCTGTCGCGCAGCTGGAAGCAGATTATCAATCTCAATAGCGACCACCGGAAAACCAAGAAAACTATTCCCGGCACCAAGGTTTTCGTGCCGGCAAAAGCGAAACGTTTCGAACTCGGCGAGGACGAGGAACTGATCATCGACGAACGCGGGGTACGTCTCGCCAGCCACGAACCCGAGGACGCCGACTAGGCGTCGATCCGGGGGGGAGCGCGCATGGAAATACCGCATCCCGAATCGAGGCGGCTGGTCCTCGATGGCTGCCGGCGGCTTACCGGTCCGTCGCTGGTATGGAACGAAACCGGCGCGATCCTCGACGTGCTCGTCGACGACATCGATATGGAGCAGGTGTTGGGTTGCTGGCGGCGGCATGTGGACGCGGTCGTTGCCGCGGTGCAGTGGCCGCAACCGAGGTTGACCCATCGTCGCTTCGAAAACGGTTACAACCTGCTGCTCGCCGCGCCAGTCGATCAGCTTTACAGCGCGCTCGGGCTGCTCGAAACCGCCTGGTATTTCTGCGCCTGCGAGTTGCTCGGCGTGACCGCCGAGCCGGCGGACGGATTCATCCGCGCAATTAGCGACGAGATGCTGGCGGAAAAGAATGACGCCCTGGTCGCGCTGCAGGCGGCGGCGGCAGACCATGGCGTGGATTTCCTGGTCGATGATGAAACTGTTTTCGTCGGTCATGGAAACGGCTGCAGGATCTTCAGCATCGACCAGATTCCACCCGCCGAGCAGATCGACTGGGCATCGGTCCACGACATCCCGGTGGCGTTGATCACCGGCACCAATGGCAAATCCACCAGCGTGCGGCTGCTCGACGCAATCGCGCGCAGCGCCGGGCAGGTGTCCGGCATAACTTCGACCGATTTTGTTCGGATCGGTGACGAAATTCTCGACGAGGGGGATTACTCCGGGCCCGGTGGCGCGCGTCTGCTGTTGCGAGATCCACGCCTGCAGGTCGCCTTTCTCGAGGTTGCACGCGGCGGCATCCTGCGCCGCGGGCTGGCGCTCGGGCGCGCCCGCGCGGCGCTCGTCACCAACGTCGCCAGCGATCATCTCGGTCAGTACGGGGTCAACTCGATGGAAGCTTTGGCGGCAACCAAATTCGTCGTGCGCGAGGCCCTCACCGAGACCGGCGTGCTGGTGGTCAATGCCGACGATGCCTGCAGCGTCGAACACCTGGCCGGCAAACCGCGGCAGGCGTTGTGCTGGTTCAGCTTCGACGGGTCGAACCCGATCATTCGGCAACAGCTCGACGATCGCGGCCGCTGCTGTTTTGCCGAGGCGGGCGAGATCATTAACTTCGATGGCGATCGCTTCACGAAGATCTGCGATATTGCCGCGATTCCGATGACCCTGAATGGAGCCGCGCGGCACAACGTGAGCAACGCGCTGGGTGCGGTCGGGATTGCCAGCGCGATGGGTTACGGCGACGATCAAATCCGCGCGGGATTGTGCCATTTTTACAGCGATGCGCGTGACAACCCGGGGCGTATGAATATCTTCGAGCTCGAAAACTCGGTCAGGGTAGTCGTCGATTTTGCCCATAACGCTCATGGCGTCGCAGCCGTGGTCGATACCGTCGCACATTTACCGGCGCGGCGAAAATGGGCCCTGTTCGGGTCGGCTGGGGACAGGTCCGACGACGAGATCGCGGCGATCGCGAGCGGCGTCTGCGCCATCGATCCCGATTGCGTCGTCATCACCGAGCTCGACAAATACCTGCGCGGTCGCGCGCCGGGTGAGGTCGGTGAAATCATGAAGCGCGCCTGCCTGCAGCAGGGCCTCGCGCAAGACCGTATCCATATTGCCGAGTCCCCGATGGCTGGTGTCCGTTACGCACTCGAGCGGATGCAGGCCGAGGATCTTGGCCTGTTCCTGGTGCTGTCGCAACGGGAACAGGTCATCGATTACCTCGAATCGCATCTCGCAAAGAAAGCGGATTAACCTAAATACGGGGACAGTTTACTTATATCGTCATTTTCGCCCAGGCTTTTTCTTGCGTAACGATCTGCCGACCAGGGCTTCGATAATTTCAACGAACCCGTCGTCAGGGCTCGGTCGTCCGGTTCGAGTATGCTTACGCAAGGAATCAATTTCCCGTTTAGTCGGCGATTCTGCAAGGTAAGTACGCCAATCCGAAAACCTTGCCAGCATCGGTTCGACCGAAACCAGGCCATTATCACGCCCTAGTAAATGCGCGCCAGCACTTGACCAGTGCCAGCCTTCCGCGGCGGTGCATAATTTTGACCGAAGCGGGTTTAACTCCACGTACCGGACAGCGCAATCGAGATGATTCTGGTCCATTACAAAAGAGTGAAATCGTTCCTGCCAAAGGTGGCCGCGCCAGTTGTTCCGGGTATTGATCCGCCTTGTGTAGCGTCGATGAGCTTCGCTAAAAAACAGGCGCAGGCTATCTGCATGCTCGGGTACAACCACGAAATGAACGTGGTTTGGCATGAAGCAGTAGGCCCAGACTTCTATGCCCGCACTGTGTTTCGCTTCGACTAGTAGATCGAAGTAGAAGCGGTAGTCGTCGTGGCAGAAAAATGTAGATTGACGGCGATTGCCGCGCTGTACGACGTGATGGGGATATCCCGGGGCAATTACTCTAGCCATCCTGGCCATGTTGTGCTCCTTGCAATTTACGATCCGATTGAGGATCTATTAAACAACGAGTCGAAATATAAGTAAACTGTCCCCGAATATATCGATATAAGTAAACTGTCCCCGGATTAGCCGGATGCAAAATATAATCGACAAGATCCCTTTGTCTTTACTGATCGTGCTGTGTCTCACGCTCGGGCTGGCGCCGTTTGTGCCCGAACCCCATCTGGTCGAAAAGCTCGGGCTGCTGGTGGAGGGCGGGCTCGTCAAGCCTGTCGATATATTCGACCTGTTGCTGCACGGGACACCCTGGATGCTGCTCGTGTTGAAACTGATTGCAATGTCGACAGGTAAACCAAAAGGCTGAATTCCGGGACGCCGCTTTGTTTTCGATTCTACCCAGCGGGTTTGATCTCTCGCGAATTCTAAACTATCGAACCGGTCGGCCGATACCCTGCCCGATAACAGTGATGCGACCCGCCACGGGCACCGCCATCTGCCAGCTTTAACGGATACCCAGTAAAGACAATCCAACATACTTCGCCATGCAAGATATCGAAAAAGAATTGAAGGACATCACCGGGCTGATTTCGCTGCCGGAAATATACCTCAAGGTTCGCCGCCTGATGGACGACGAGACTTCGAGCATCGACGACTTCGCCAACGTCATCATTGTCGACCCGAACCTTTCGACGCGCGTGCTGAAACTGGTCAATAGCGCCGTTTTCGGCTTATCGGAGCCGGTCGACAGCATCACCCGGGCGATCAACATGATCGGCATCGACCAGTTGCATAACATGGTGCTGGGCGCATCGGCGATGTCCAGTCTGGACCTGCCCAACGAAATCCTGCCGTTGAGGCCGTTCTGGCATAACAGTCTTTATACCGGCGTGCTGACCCAGCAATTCGCGCAAATGCTGCAGCTGGAGCGCAGCGATCGGCAATTCATCGCCGGCCTGCTGCATGAAATCGGTCATCTCGTACTGTGCGCCAGGTTTGCTGATCACGCGCGCGAGACGATCATGGTATCGATACAGTCGAGCCGGCCGCTGCACGAAATCCAGCAGCAGTTGCTGGGTTTTCACTACGGCGATATCGGCGCGATGTTGATAGCCAACTGGAACCTGCCGACGGAATTGCAGGTGCTGATTCGCCATCAACCCGCGCCGGCGACGGCGCCGGCACAGCGGTCGGCGGTAGCGCTGCTGCACCTGGCCCATGCCTACGCGGGCCAGGATATTGCCAACAATCTCGTCGCTGCCGAGGATCTGGTCGCTGCCGAGGTGCGCGCGATGATCGACCTTTCGCAGCCGCAAATCGAGGAATGCCTGGGCGTGGCCAGGTCGGTAAGCCGCGAAATCGGCAACAGCATCCTGGCGTAACGGCGCGGCGATCGGCGCGTCCGGCGAGGCGTCCTGACAGGAGGCGGGAGATGGGAGAACCGTCCCGCGAAATCGGACCGCTTACCTGGCCTGTGTCCTGTATGCACGGCCGCCCCGGGCAAGCGGCATGGATCGAATCCGGAGCGCCGGCCACCCGGCCAGGTAGCGAAGCTGTGCGCGGTGCTAGAATAAGCGCCTTTCCACCATCCGCACGATTAACGAGTAACCCAGGTCAGAGTCATGGATATCCCCGGCGCGTTGTTTCCCGGCTTTTATTTGTGGACCGGCGGCGCAGTTTACGCAATGTTGATGCTCGTCGCCCTGTCGACCGCCCCCTGGGCGAAAATCCGTGATAACGAGGCCCAGCACATCTTCCTCGGCGCTACTGTCGCCGTGTGCCTGTTATGGGTAATGCGAGGCGGCATTCAGGAAGGCCTGAGTTTCCACCTGCTCGGCATGACGCTGCTGTGCCTGATGTTCGAATGGCAGTTCGCGCTCGTTGCCGCCAGCCTGGTTGTCGCGATGATGACCCTGCAGGGCCCCGCCGGGTGGGAAGCTTTCGGCCTGAACGTGCTGCTGATGGGCGCGCTGCCGATACTCTTCACCCGCATTTTCCTGTATCTGTGCCAGCGCCGGCTGCCGCACAATTATTATATTTACGTTTTCCTGAACGCGTTTCTCGGCGGCGGACTGTCGATCTTGCTCGCCGGGGCGGCATCTGCCTGGCTGCAGCATGTCGCCGACGTCCAGCCGACCGGATCGATAGCGCGGAATTTTCTGCAGATTCTACCGCTGCTGATGTTCGGCGAAGCCTTCATCAACGGCGGCGCGATGACGCTGCTCGTCGCCTACCGGCCGCGCTGGGTTGCGACTTTCCACGACAGCTGGTACGTCAGCAACAAGTAACCAGGGATCGAAGGGGTAAAATTCGCGCCGTTTCTGCTGGATTCGTCGGTGCAATTAATTGAATTCAGAGCGACTCCATGTATGCAATCATGCGGCGGCGCATCTGCTCGTCGGGAAGCCGCCCGAAACCAGCGCCCATGTTGTCGACCATGTGCTTGAGTTTCGACGTGGCCGGGATAATACAGGTTACCGCCGGGTGCGCGGCGATAAACTTCAGGAAAAACTGGCCCCAGCTCGCACAATCGAATTCCGCGGTCCAGTCCGGCAAAGCCTTGCCCCTGACCTGACGGAACAGGCTGCCGCGCTGGTAGGGACGGTTGATCAGCGTCGCGATGCCGCGCTCGTTCGCAATCGGCAATAGTCGCTGTTCCACCGACCGGTTCGCGATGTTGTAACTGAACTGGACGAAATCGAGCGGATGTTTCTGCAAGATGCTCTCGAGCTCGTCGTGGTAACGACCGTGCGAGGTGGTAATACCGATATAGCGGATCCTGCCCTGCGCCTTCCAGTCCCGCAGCGTCTCGATGTGGGTGCGCCAGTCGCGCAGGTTGTGGATCTGCATCAGGTCGATGCGAGCGACGCCGAGGCGCTGCATGGATTGCTGCATCTGGCGGATGCCGTCGGCCCTGCCGTTGGTCCAGACCTTGGTCGCGGTGAACAGGCCCTGCCTGTTGTTTACCTGTTTCAACAGTTCCCCGGTAACGGACTCGGCGCTACCGTACATCGGCGACGAGTCGATCAGCTGGCCGCCCCGGTCGAAAAAGGCCTGCATGACCTCGACCAGTGGCGACTGCGCGACGTTACCCGGGTCGACATCGAAAGTACGGGAAGTGCCGAGTCCGATGACCGACAGCCGTTCCCCGCTGGATGGAATCTTCTTCTTGATCGCGCCGCGCTCCATCGTGGCGGCATAGGCCGGCGCCAGCGTGCAGGCCAGGGTTGTGGCGCAGGCGGATTTTAAAAAGCTGCGACGGGAAATTCCGTCACCTGCATTATTCATATCGAGTCTCCATTAACGTTTCGCCGGTCGATTCCACGCGACCGTTGTTTCTATCGTGACGTGCGCCCAGAAAAATACCGACCAGGGTCCAGATCAACGCCATCAGGGCAGCGACGATGGAAATGGCGCCGAGGCCGAGTCCGACTCCCTGGGCGAGACCGGTGTAAGTCCAGCCCGCGAGCACATCACCGCCCCTGTAGACAACGATATCGAGCACGGGTTTCGTTTTGAAGCGGGTTTCGCGTTCGACGCCGGTGAACAGCATTTCCCGCGCGGGCCTGGTGATCGCGTAGTTGCCGGCGCGGCGAGTGATCTGCAGGCCGACCAGTATCGCAAGGCCCGGCGCGACGGCGGCCGCGATCCAGCCGAACACCATGATTACCGGGACCACGGCGAGCGTCACCGCAAGCCCGAAACGGGTCGCCAGCCGCCCGGTCGCGAACAGTGCGGTAAAAATGGCCAGCGAATTGACCACCAGATCCATCATGCCCCAGTACTGGGAGCGGGCGGCGCGGTCGTACTCGACCATGACGTTCTTGAGTTCGAAATAGACGAAGGTGCTCATCATCGTGTAGAGCAGAATGAACAGGCCGATGCCGAGCAGAAACCGGTGGCTGACGAAATCGACGAATCCGGCAAAAAAATCACCGCCGATCGACTGCGCCAGGCCTCGCGCCGCCGCGTCCGCACCGCCCGGCCGGGTTTTATCGAGGTAAAAAATGATCGGAATAAGGAATAGCAGCATCAGCGCTGCGACCAGCAGCAGATTATAGACACCGAGCACGCCGCCCAGGAATACCGGAATAGCGGGGCCGGTAACCGCACCGATGCTGGCACCGGCGCCGAAGATTCCGAACAGACGCCTGGATTGCGACCGCGTGTAGATATCGGCCATGAAACTCCAGAACACCGAGACGTGAAATAGCGCGAAAAAACTGACCCATACGTAAAAAGACTTGTCGATGAACCCGGTGTCGTCGAGCCAGCGCGTGGCGAGGTAAAACAGCAGGAACGAAGCGGCGAAGAAGATGTAGATGCCAGGGACCAGTTTCCTGAAATCGACGCGGGATACGACGAAACCGTAGAGCAGCACCGCCGCGGCGCTGATGAAAAAGTTCAGCGTCCACAGCCAGCTCAGCTCGGCATCGCTCCAGTCGCTCGCCATTGCGTCGCGTACCGGCCTGAGCACGTAGTAGGCCGCCATCAGCGTGAAAACAAACAGGAACGAAAACGCCGCCGCGGGAACCTCGCGCGGTTCGATCTTTATCAGCCTGGTGACGTAATCGAGAAGTTTCGCTGGCATAAATCTGCTGTCGCTACCCACCTTCGGGCAGTATAAACGAATCCTTTACCTTACCAGTACCGGTAGCTGCCGCCGCGGGATCAAAGTCCTGCGTTAGCCGGGCCTGGCCAGGCCCTCGACGACCTCGGCGCCGGGCTGCTGCAACAGGAGCAACGGATTCGCCCTGATTTTACAATTGCGATTGCCGCCGCCGAGCACGATGTAGTCGCAGCGCATGACCGCGTCGTCGATCCAGATCGGCAGGCCTTCCGGCAATGCCAGCGGCGTCACCCCGCCGATTTCCATACCGGTCATCTCGCGGGTCTCGTCGGCGGAAGCAAACGACACTTTGCGCGCGCCCATCTTTTTGCGCACCCTGTGGTTGGTGTTCAGGCGGTCGGTGGCGAGCAGCACGCAGAGCACGAATTTCAGGTCACCGGTCCTGGAGCGAACCAGGATCGCGTTGGCCGAGTTTTCCAGCGCCACGCCGTAATGCTCGCAAAACACGGCGGTGTCGGCCAGTTGCGGGTCGCAGGGCAAGACGTCGAACTCGAGTCCGCTCCGTTCTAGTAACTTCTGGATCGGGGCCAGGGTTGCCGTCATCTATTTTACTATTCGCTGGTAATGGGGCGCCTTTTTAGCACAAAGTCCGGACAGTTTGAATGATCGCGTCAGTCGCCGCCCGGATGCCCGTTGACTGCCGATGCCCTGCATCGGCAGGCAGGATGGATCCATGCCAGTTTTCAGACCAGGCCATTGATAAATTCCGATTAGTACCTACATCTTGGACATGAACGTTAACGGTTACGAGACCATGAACATTACCAGCACACAATTCGCAATTGGCCAGGTCGTGCGTCATCGCAGCTACCCGTTTCGCGGCGTAATTGTCGACGTCGACCCCGAGTTCAGCAACACCGAGGAATGGTGGCAGTCGATTCCCGAGCAGGATCGACCGCGCCGCGACCAGCCCTTTTACCACCTGCTGGCCGAAAACGATTCGGCCGCCTATCATGCCTACGTGTCGGAGCAGAACCTGCTTGTCGACGACTCGGGAGAACCCCTGAAGAATCCGGAGGTGGCCGAGGTATTCGGCGAATTCAGGGGCGACAGCTACGCGTTGCCGGCCAGTTATCGAAATTGATCGGAATCAGGCGTAGTGTAACCGCGCCATTGATTCCGTCAAAACCCGTTGCGCCGACCCGGCGAGATTGCCGCGGTCGGCGCGGCTTGATTTAATCTATCTGTCAGTCAGAATGGCCGCTAATCGCAGGAGGAGTTGCCATGAAACTTTCCGATTTTAAAATGCTGACTTTCGATACCTACGGCACGCTGATCGACTGGGAGAGCGGCATTTACAATGCGCTGCAGCCGCTGCTCGACAAGGTGCCGATCAAGCTGGGCCGCGACGAAGTGCTCGAGCTTTTCGCCGAATTCGAAATCCGGCAGCAAACCGAGACACCCACCCGGATCTATAGCGCGCTGCTTGCCGATGTGGCGCGCGCGATCGCAGTCAAATGGCAGATCAGGATCAGCGACGAGGAAGCGATTGCGTTCGGTCGCTCGGTGAAGGACTGGCCCGCGTTCGCCGATTCGCCCGCCGCGCTCGACTACCTGCGACAGCATTACCTGATGGCAACCGTGACCAATTGCGACCGCATCAGCTACATGGGCAGCAATGCCCGTCTCGAGATCGAGTGGGACGCGATTTATACCGCGCAGGACATCGGCTGTTACAAGCCCAGCCTGCGCAACTTCGAGTATCTGTTCGAGCACGCCCGGCGCGATCTCGGCATCCTGCCGCAGGAAATACTGCATGTCGCCCAGTCGCTGACGCACGACATGGTGCCGGCGACGCAAATGGGCATGACCAAGGTCTGGATCAATCGTCGCCACGGGCAGGAAGGGCTTGGTGCGACGGCGCCGCCGCAAGGGGATTACACGATCGAATGGGAGTTTCCCGGCATGGCGGAATTCGTCGAGGCGCATCGGCAGGAACGGGGTTAAGCAGCGATGCAGGTCAATCGAGGCCCGATGGGGGTTAAGCCATTCATCATTGTTTTGCTGCTGCTGATAGCCGGCATGCCGTTCGTCGTCGAGCGGGCAGCGGCGCAGGCGCCAGCGGAACTGACCGGCCGCGATCTGGTGACGGCGCTGCGAAACGGCGGATATAACATCTATTTTCGCCACGTCGCGACCGACTGGTCCCGGTCCGACGACCTGCGCCAGGCCGGTGACTGGCTCGATTGCGATCCCGCGCGCATGCGCCAGCTGTCGGACGCGGGACGCGCCGATGCCAGGGCGATCGGCGCGGGCATGCGCGGGCTCGGGGTGCCGGTCGGCGAGGTGCTCGCGAGCCCCTATTGCCGCACCATGGAAACCGCGCGCCTGATGAACCTGGGTCCGGTCGCGGCCTCTACCGACGTCATGAACCTGCGCGCGGCGGAATATTTCGGTGGTCGCGCCGCGATCGTCGGCACCGCGCAGCGTTTGCTTTCGTCACCGCCGCCGCCTGGCAGCAACCGTGTCATCGTCGCGCATGGCAACGTCGCCGCCAGCGCCACCCCGGCCTATCCGGGCGAAGGCGAGGGCCTGGTTTTCAAGCCGTCCGGTAACGGAGAATTTCATTTGATCGGCCGCGTGGCGCCGCATCGCTGGGCGGAGCTGGTCAAACTGGTCGGGCCGTAAAGTAGATTGAGGAGGGCGAATAATGCCTTACAAACTCCTGGAAGTGCTGGTGATGGAGGGTATCGCGATTGTAATGTTCGTCTTCGCCTACCAGATCGGCGTCAAGGGGCGCATGGAACTGATTGCCGGCTATAATGCACGCAGCGCGCAACGGGTCAGGGACGAGGCCGGACTGAAGCGGCTGATTACGCGTACCTGCCTGTTGACCGGTATCGGTTCAGCGCTGATGCCGTTACTGACCTGGTTGGTGGCGGGTAGCGCCAACGGCTTGGCCCACGCGACCGGCGCCTACGGCGGATTCATCGTCGGCATTATCGGCATGGTCATGCTGCAGGCTCGCGATTATACCGACTGAAGCTTTTGCTGGGCGATCAGGCCCATCGCCACTGCAACTATCCGCGCCGCTCGGCGCGCCGGCGAACATCGATTTCATTTTGGGCGATTGCGCGCTCATGGTGTTGCCTGGTCAGGAATCGTCGGTCGTCGGTGGCAGCGTATAGATCTTGATAGTGCCGGTCTGTCCACGAACCGCGGTTTCGCCGACTGGTTCGAAGTCGAGGTCGGGAATCTGCGCGGCGGTCGATTCGGCCACCAGCAAACGAGTATGGTAGTCCTTGTTCAATGATTCGAGTCTTGCCGCCAGGTTGACCGCGTCGCCGTGAACCGTGTAGTTGAGGCGACCGCTGGCGCCGATGGCGCCGGCGACGACGCTGCCGGTGTTGATGCCTATGCGTATTTTCAGTTTTTCCCCGGCGTACTCGCTACCGGCCACCGAGGTCAGCATCGCCTGCGCCGCGACGACCGCGTTACGGGCATGCTCGGGATCGCTTAGCGGGACGTTGAACGTGGCCAGGATCGCGTCGCCCTGGAACTGGGTTACGACGCCGCCATGCAGTTCGAGAATCTCGACCATGCGGGAAAAATAGGCGTTCAGCACGTCGACGATCCTGA
>JAOTTY010000317.1 GCA_029864185.1 Gammaproteobacteria bacterium | reverse complement strand
CGCGCGCATTCATCGATGACCTGCTCAATCGCGTCGATATCGTCGAGGTCATCGACAGCCGCGTGCCGTTAAAAAAGAAGGGACGCGAATACTGGGCCTGCTGCCCGTTTCACGGCGAGAAAACCCCCTCGTTTTCGGTAAGCCCCGGAAAGCAGTTCTATCACTGTTTCGGCTGCCAGAAATCCGGCAACGCGGTCGGCTTCCTGATGGATTACGACCACATGGAATTCGTCGAGGCGATCGAGTCGCTGGCGCAATCGCTCGGGCTGGAGATCCCCTACGAGCAGGGCAGTGCGCCGAGCAGGCCCGCAACCCAAGGGCTCGATTCGATGTATCAGGCGATGGAACAATGCTCCAGCTATTACCAGCAGCAACTCAAGCGATCCGAGGCAGCCGTCGAATATCTGAAAAACCGGGGCATCAGCGGCCAGACCGCAAAGACATTCGGCATCGGCTACGCGCCGCCGGGCTGGAATAACCTGAACGGCGACGAGAGACTGCAGGTGGACACCGGCATGCTGGTCAAAAAAGACGACGGCAAGCAATACGACCGCTTTCGCCACCGCCTGATGTTCCCGATCCGCGACCGGCGTGGTCGCACCATTGCCTTCGGAGGCAGGGTAATCGATCCCGACGACAATCCGAAATACCTGAATTCGCCGGAATCGCCACTGTTCCACAAGAGCGACGAAATCTACGGCCTCTACGAACTGAAAAAGGCCGTAACCATCATCGATCGGATTTACGTGACGGAGGGTTACATGGACGTCGTCGCGCTGGCCGAGCACGGCGTCCAGACCGCTGTCGCGACGCTGGGCACTGCGATTAACAACCGCCAGATCGAGTCCCTGTTCCGCGTTTGCAGGAACCTGGTATTCTGTTTCGACGGCGACGCTGCCGGCAAGAAAGCCGCGTGGCGATCGCTGGAGCAATGCCTGCCATCGCTCAGGGAGGGTCGTCTCGCGCGTTTCCTGTTCCTGCCGGAAGGCCAGGACCCGGACAGCTACATCGGTGAATTCGGCAAAGCAGCCTTCGAACAGCAGGTGGAGCAGGCCTCGACGCTGACCCAGTACCTGTTCGAAAACCTGCTGGCCGAATGCAATATCAGGACGCTCGAGGGCCGTGCCCAGTTTCTCGACCGCCTGCGACCTTACTTCGGGCAGATACCGCTTCAAAGCCTCAAAGACCAGATTCTCGCCGAAATCGAACAGCGCCTCGGGCAAAAGATAGATGGCCGCATGCTGCGCCTGCTGGGCGAGGAAAAACCGGCCAGGGCGGCCCCGGCGCGGATGCCCGATCAACATTGGACCCCTACCCGCCTGGCGATCAACCTGCTATTGAAAAAGCCGTCCCTCGCCCTCACCTATGGATCGCTTGATGAGCTTGCCGACAGCGGCATACCGGGCGTCGACCTGCTTCTCAAACTCCTCGATCGGATTCACGACGAGCCCGGTATCAGCACGCAAAACCTGCTCGATCGCTTCAAGGATGACGAGCACGAGGCCCATCTTTACAAACTTGCGGTGATGGAGCCACCGGTGGAGAACGACGAGAGTCTGGAACGGATGTTTGCCGATTGTTTACAAAGCCTGCAAAAACAGTATATTGACCACCGCCAGAAACTGCTGATCACCAAGCTCCAGTCAGGCGTGGCGCTATCTGACGCGGAAAAACGCGAGCACAAAAAATTGTTCACAAATCAGAAATCAGACGTAAGGTAGTGCTTAACTTGGAAAAACCAAAAATAGTCTTATATACTGTGCTGTTACCCCGCAACATTCGTTAATTTCGAGGCATTATGGACCACGACCAGCAATCCCGGCTCAAAGAACTCATTGCCAAGGGCAAGGAACAGGGCTTTTTGACCTATACCGAGGTTAACGACCACCTGCCCGAGGGTATCGTCGAGCCGGAACAGATCGAAGACATTATCCGCATGATCAATGACATGGGGATCAAGGTCCATGAGTCCGCACCTACGGAAACGACTGATATCCTGAGCGACACCGAAACCGAGCCGGACGAAGACGCCGCCGAGGAGGCAGCCGCTGCGCTGGCCTCGCTCGATAGCGAATTCGGCCGCACCACCGACCCCGTGCGCATGTACATGCGCGAAATGGGCACCGTCGAGTTGCTGACCCGCGAGGGCGAAATCAAGATCGCTCGCCGCATCGAGAATGGTCTGAACCAGGCGATGAGTTCGCTGGCGCGCTATCCCGACACGATGCGCCTGATCATCGAGCGCTACAACGAGGTGCGCGAAGAGGAAGCCAAGCTCAGCGATTTGCTGGTCGGCTTCGTCGATCCCGACGAAGATCCCAATTCGATCCCGCTGCCGGCCGCAGCCCAGTCCAGCGACGACGACGATGACGCAGATGTCGACGATTCCGGTCCCGATCCCGAGGAAGCCGAGAAACGCTTCACGACGATCGAGCGCGCGTTTACGCGCGCGATGAACTGCATCGCCAAGAACGACGAAAAAGGCTATGAGCGCAACATGAACCGCGCGGTCAAGGAGCTTATGGAAATCAAGCTGCTGCCACTGTTCATCGACAAGCTCGCATTAAGTCTGAAAGACGTTATCAACCGCATTCGCACCAACGAGCGCATGATCCTCGATATCTGCGTTAAGCAGGCGAACATGCCGCGCAAGACGTTCATCGAAACCTTCAAGGCGAACGAGACCAACCTGAACTGGATCAACAATCACCTGAAATCCGGCGAGAAATACGTCAAGGCGCTGGAAGGCTGCAAGGAAGAAATCCTGCGCTACCAGAAACGCCTGAAGAAGATCGAGAAGGATTCGCACCTGTCGATTCACGACATCAAGGAAATCAACCGCAAGATGTCGATCGGCGAGGCCAAGGCGCGCCGTGCCAAGAAGGAAATGATCGAGGCCAACCTGCGGCTGGTGATTTCCATCGCGAAGAAATACACCAACCGCGGGCTGCAGTTCCTCGACCTGATCCAGGAAGGCAATATCGGCCTGATGAAGGCGGTGGACAAGTTCGAATACCGCCGCGGTTACAAGTTTTCGACCTACGCGACCTGGTGGATTCGCCAGGCGATCACGCGCTCGATCGCGGATCAGGCGCGCACCATCCGCATCCCGGTGCACATGATCGAGACGATCAACAAGCTCAACCGAATTTCGCGGCAAATGCTGCAGGAACTCGGCCGCGATCCGCAGCCCGAAGAACTCGCAGAACGCATGGACCTGCCCGAGGACAAGGTGCGCAAGGTGTTGAAGATATCGAAGGAACCGATATCGATGGCGACGCCGATCGGCGACGACGAGGATTCGAACCTCGGCGATTTCATTGAAGACACCAACGTACTGCTGCCGGCCGATACCGCGACCAATGCCGGACTGTCCGAATCGACTCGCGAAATCCTGTCGAGCCTGACCCCGCGCGAGGCCAAGGTGTTGCGCATGCGTTTCGGCATCGACATGAATACCGATCACACGCTCGAAGAGGTCGGCAAGCAGTTCGACGTCACGCGCGAGCGCATCCGCCAGATCGAGGCCAAGGCGCTGCGCAAACTGCGCCACCCGAGCCGCTCCGAACAGCTACGCAGCTTCATCGACGCCGACTAAATTACGCGCAGGTCATCCCCGTGTTTGGCAGTCATCCCCGCGAAAGCAGGGATCTTGCAATAATTTGCCACCAGTATAAGATTCCCGCTTCCGCGGGAATGACGAATAGTCCAGTAACAAATTCTGCGCTGAAAACTCTAACGCAAGGTTTTTTGCCGCGAGGCAGGGCGGATTTGGTTTGCGTCACCAGTAGCATCGCTTACTGCCATGCGACCAAGCGCCGGCCAGATCCAACGCAGGCTGGCGGAAAAAAAACAACCCGGATCCCTACTCCGGATAGCCTGACGCAGGATTTTTTGGCGTCCGGCATGGTGGATTTTGGGGATGCGACGGGAACATGGCTTATTGCCATGTTCCCGGGCATTCACAAAAATCCAAAAGTAGCATGGCGTCAAAAAGACGCGGCAGGGGGCCTGTAGCTCAGTTGGTTAGAGCAGTGGACTCATAATCCATTGGTCGCTGGTTCGAGTCCAGCCGGGCCCACCACCCTTCCCCTTTGAAATCAATCGGTTACGACGACTTTCGGCCGATGGATACGTGGACTATTAGTCTATGGGTCACACGGCTCACGACCGAAATCGTGGCTCCGTTGCGATTTTCGAAGAATTCCCGGAAGCGGACGCTGAGGAAATCGAGATGGGCGGCAGAAACCGACCGAGGCCGT